>JBPCJA010000082.1:0-7720 GCA_051005755.1 Solirubrobacteraceae bacterium | reverse complement strand
GAGCAGTGCCGCCGCCGGCGGCGAGGTCAGGGCGCTCCGCCGGCGACCGGCGGAGCCGCGGGGTCGGCGGCGTGGCCGCCGCCGCCGAGCCCCTCGCGAGCGAGGTACTCCTCGGCGAGCAGCGGGTTCTCTCTCGCGCGCTCGACGACGCGCAGAAGGTCGGACATCGTCGCGACCTCCTCGACCTGCTCCTTGATGAACCACTGCATGAACTGCTCGCTCGTGTAGTCGCCCTCCTGCCGGGCGATCGCCGCCAGCGCGTTGATCTGGTCGCTCACGCGGCGCTCCTGCTCGAGGGCGAGCGACACCGGGGTGACGACGTCTTCGAAGTGGTTCTGGGGCTCGGCGATGCCTGGGATGTGGGCGTTGACGCCGGCGTCCAGGAGGTACTGGACCATCATGAGCGCGTGGTTGCGCTCCTCCAGCGCCTGCGCGAAGAAGAACGCGGCGATGCGCGGGAGCGTGTCGTCGTCGTAGTAGACGGCGATGGCGAGGTACTGCTGCGATGCGGCGAACTCGTGGCCGATCTGCTCGTTGAGGCGGTCGACGAAGGCTTGGGCTGGCATGGCGCGCTACTGTATCGGTTAGGCACGCCTAATGAAGCTGATCTTCAAACCGAAGAGTCCGTGCTGCAAGAGCAACCCGCGCTGCAAGCGCTGCCCGGTGGTGGCCAAGCGGCTCGTGAGGCAGGGCGTCGCCAAGCGCCGCTCCGACGGGATCGTCGTCCTTTCGGCGGGCGTGACAAAGAAGCAGGTCAAGGCCGCTCGCAAACGCTAGCCCGATAGAGTCGGGCGCGATGCCCACGTGCCTCGTCACCGGTGGCGCTGGCTTCCTCGGCTCGCATCTGTGCGACGAGCTGTTGCGACGCGGCCACCACGTCGTCTGCGTCGACAACCTCGAGACCGGCTCGCTGGCCAACATCGAGCACATCCGCTCGCCCGATTTCGAGTTCCTCCAGCTCGACATCGTCCAGCCGTACTTCGTCGAGCGCGCGGTCGACGTCGTCTACCACCTCGCCTCGCCCGCCTCGCCGATCGACTACCTGCGCCTGCCGCTGCACACGCTGAAGGTCGGCTCCCACGGCACACACCACACGCTTGGGCTCGCCAAGGCCCACCGCGCCCGCTTCCTGCTGGCCTCGACGAGCGAGGTCTACGGCGATCCCCAGATCCACCCCCAGAAGGAGAGCTACTGGGGCCACGTCAACCCGATCGGGCCGCGCGGCGTCTACGACGAGGCCAAGCGCTACGCCGAAGCGCTGACGATGGCCTACCACCGTCAGCAGGGCGTCGACACGGCGATCATCCGTATTTTTAATACGTTCGGTCCCAGGATGAGGCCGCACGACGGCCGCGCGATCCCGACCTTCCTGCGCCAGGCGCTGCGCAACCGGCCGCTGACGGTCTTCGGCGACGGCAGCCAGACGCGCTCGTTCTGCTACGTGGACGACCTCGTCCGCGGCATGATCGCGCTGGCCGAGTCCGGTCAGCACCAGCCGATCAACATCGGCAACCCGAACGAGTTCACGCTGCTGCAGCTCGCCGAGGCAGTCATCGAGGTCACGGGCTCACGCTCGGAGATCGTCTACGAGGCGCTGCCCACCGATGACCCGCGTGTGCGTCAGCCGGACATCACTCTGGCGCGCGAGCTGCTGGGCTGGGAGCCCGAGGTCGAGCTGCTCGAGGGGCTGGCCAGAACGCTCGATCAGTCGGGCGCGGACGTCCTCATGGGGAGCGGATCGGCCTGATCGAACGCACACCGGGCTCGACGAACGTCCAGCATGACGTACGAGACCCCGGAACATCTGGCATCGTCAACCGTTAGAGCAGGGGGAGATGCCGACAACGCAGCAGCAGCCACGGGAGAGCCAGGAGCGGGCACGACTCGTCGTGCCGGTGAACGGCTTCGCGCTGACCGACCACGACGTGCGCCGCAAGCGACCGCCGGTCCTGTCGTTCCTCCTGAAGCTCGACACGCTGCGCAAGGCCGTCCGCGTCAGCACGCTGCTGACGCTCGACTTCTTCGGCGTCTACATGGCGATCATCACGGCGCTGTGGCTCAAGGCGGGCCTGACGTCGGGCGACTGGCGCGTCACGGCCCAGTCCGCGCAGACCGCCCAGCTCTTCGACTTCGCCTACCTCGTGACTGTGCTGCTGTTCGCGCGCTCCGGCCTGTACTCGGCGCGCGGGGAGCGGCCCGGGATGTCCCGGATCGTGTCGTCGCTCTTCCAGGTCGCGGTCGTCGCGCTGATCTTCGCGGCCGCCAGCGGGAGCACGTTCAGCTCGTACTACATCTTCTACGGCTCGCTGTTCTTCGCGGTGATCTATGTCTCGCTCCTGCGGCTGAGCTACGAGAAGTTCACGGGCGCGCTGCTGCGCTTGGCCGGCTACCAGCGCCGCGCCGTGCTCGTCGGCAGCGGGCAGCACATCGAGGCGGTCGGCCACGCGCTGCGCGACGCCGCGCACCCGACGGTCAAGGTCGTCGGCTTCATCTCGCTCACGCCACGGCCGAACAACGGCCTGCTGTCGCTCGGCACGCTCGAGGAGCTCGCGCAGGTCATCCACCGCCACCGGGTCGACGAGGTCATCATCGCCGACCCCGACTTCCCGCAACAGCAGGCGGTCGAGGTCGTCGACATCGCCCATGGCCAGGGGGTGCGCGTCCGGATCGCGCCGTCGACGATGGAGCTGCTGGTGCACCGCGCCGAGTTCGTGCCCGGCGAGGCGGTGCCGCTGTTCGAGCTCAAGCCGCCGGTCTTCGAGGGCTTCGACTACGTCCTCAAGCGGACGTTCGACCTCGTCGGCTCGGCGCTGCTGCTCGTCGTGCTGAGCCCGGTGCTGGCGGCGGCTGCGCTGGCCGTCCGGATCAGCTCGCGCGGGCCGGTCCTGTATCGCTCGATGCGCCCCGGGATCGGCGGCGTGCCCTTCGCCTGCATGAAGTTCCGGACGATGTACCGCGATGCCGACCAGCGCCAGGCCGACCTCGAGTCCTTCAACGAGGCATCGGGCGCGCTCTTCAAGATGCGCAACGACCCGCGCATGACGCCGGTGGGCCGCTTCTTGCGCTGCTATTCGATCGACGAGCTGCCCCAGCTCTTCAACGTCGCGCGCGGGCAGATGTCGCTCGTCGGCCCGCGGCCGCTGCCCGAGCGCGACTTCCAGCGTCTCGAGGAATGGCACAAGAAGCGCTACCTCGTCACGCCCGGGATCACCGGTCTGTGGCAGGTGTCGGGTCGCTCGGAGCTGGACTTCGACGACCTCGTGCGGCTGGACTTCCTCTACCTCGAGCGCTGGTCGGTCTTCCTCGACCTCAGCATCCTCGTCAAGACGGTGCCGGCCGTCTTCACCCGGCGGGGCGCTTTCTGAGGGCACGTAACGTCGCCATCGGGGCGATGTTCGTCCTGGTGGTCGCCGCAGCCGGGTACATCGCCCGCGGGGGGGCCGACGCCAAGCCGCTGCCGGGCACACCGCTCCGCGATCTCGGCGCACAACGCGGGATCGAGGTGGGAACCGCCGTCCGCAGCGACGTGCTGAAGCGCAACCGCGCCTACCGTGAGCTCGTCGCGGCGCAGTTCTCCAGCGTGACGCCCGAGAACGAGATGAAGTGGGCCGCGATCGAGCCGTCGCGCGGGGACTTCGACTTCGATCCCGCCGACGAGATCGTCGAGCAGGCGCGCGACGCCGGCCAGAAGGTCCGCGGGCATACGCTCGTCTGGCATGCGCAGCTGCCGGGCTGGGTGAAGGACCTCGGCCCGCAGGAGCTGCGCGCGGCGATGCACGAGCACATCCGGCGCGTCATCGGCCACTACGACGAGGACGTCGGCATCTGGGACGTCGTCAACGAGCCGATCACCGATCGCGGCGGCTTGCGCGAGTCGGTCTTCGAGCGCCGGCTCGGCCCGGGCTTCATCGCCGACGCGTTTCGCACCGCGCACGCGGCCGATCCTGACGCGAAGCTCTACCTCAACGAGATCGGCGCCGAGGGGATCAACGCGAAGTCCAACCGGCTCTACGAGATCGTGCGCGACCTCAAGGCCGAGGGCGTGCCGATCGACGGCGTCGGCTTTCAGGTGCACGCGAACCTCAAGGGCCTGCCGCCCGACTTCGTCGAGAACATGCGCCGCTTCAGGGGGCTCGGGCTCGACGTCGCGATCACCGAGGCCGACGTTGCGCTGAAGCTGCCGCCGAGCGATGCGGACCTGCAGGCGCAGGCCAGGATCTACGCCGAGATCGTGCGCAGCTGCCTGGCCGTCGAGTGCCGCTCGTTGACGTTCTGGGGCTTCACGGACGGCCGCTCGTGGATCTCCGAGACCCAGGCCGGGAGGGGCGCCGCGACGCTGCTCGACGAGCACCTGCGTCCGAAGCCGGCGTTCTTCGCAGTGCAGCGTGCGCTCGGCGGCTGACGCGGCGGCCATAATCGCACCGTGGCCCACCGCTACCTCTTCGAGCAGATGGTCCGCCGCGAGCTGCGCCAGAAGTACAAGGGCTCGGCGCTCGGCGTGCTCTGGTACCTCATCAACCCGCTCGTGCTGATGGGCGCGTACTACCTCATGTTCGGCGTGATCTTCCGCGTGGCGCAGGAGGACGAGTATCCGCTGTTTTTGCTCGTCGGGCTCGTCGTGTGGGTGTTCTTCAGCCAGGCTGTGTTGAGCGCGGCGCCGTCGTTGCTCGACCAGGGCGCGCTCGTGCGCAAGGCGCGCTTCCCGCGCGAGGCGATCCCGGCCTCGGTCGTGACCGTGCAGCTCGTCACGTTCCTCTCGCTGATCGCGCTGCTGACGCCGATCACCCTCGCGATCAGGGGAACGCTCGACGTCGCGCTGCTGGCGCTGCCGCTCGTCCTGGCCTGCCTGTTCGCGTTCGTGCTCGGCCTGGCGCTGGCGGTCAGCGTGCTGCACGCCTACTTCCGCGACGTGGCGCCGATCCTGTCGGCCGCGCTGCTGCCGTGGTTCTTCTTGTCGCCGATCTTCTTCGACCCTGCGCACATGGATCGCCTGAGCGACGAGAAGACGGCGCTGTTCGTCCTGGAGTGGGTCAATCCCGTGGCGCCCTTCATCGTCGCCGTGCGCGACGTGATCTACGGCGGGGCGCTGCCCGCAACCGCGGTGCTGCTGTACGTCGTCGTGGCGGCCGCGCTCGCGCTGGGCGGCGGGCTGGCGCTGTTTCGGCGCATGCAGGGCGAGCTGGCGGTGGTCGTGTGACATCGCGTCACCGCGCGACGCTGGCCGGCGTGGACCCGGAACGCGGGCCCGCGCGATGAGCCGCCGCCGCCCAGCGCTCGACGACGGCGTGCGGCCGGGGGAGATCGTGCTCGAGCACGCCTCGCGGGCGTTCAGCGTTAAGGCCGACCGTGGCCGGACGCTGAAGGAGATGCTGATCGGCCGGCGGCGCGCCGGCGGCCCGCCGCCGGTGCAGGCGCTGCGCGACGTGTCGCTGCACATCCGGCCCGGAGAGACCGTCGGCATGGTCGGCCGCAACGGCGCCGGCAAGTCCTCCACGCTGCGGGTGCTGTCGGGAATCGTGCCGCTGAACGCCGGGCGCGTCGCCTGCGGCGGTCAGGTCGTCGCCCAGCTCGAGCTCGGCGCCGGCTTCGGCCGCGACTTCTCCGGGCGGGAGAACATCTTCCTCAACGGCGCGCTGCACGGCCTCGACAAGCGGCAGATCGAGTCACGGCTGGAGGCGATCATCGCGTTCTCGGAGCTCGGCGACTTCATCGACGCGCCGGTCGCGACGTACTCCTCGGGGATGTTCCTGCGGCTCGGCTTCTCGATCGCCGCGCACCTCGACGCCGACGTGCTGCTCATCGACGAGGTGCTCGCCGTGGGCGACGAGGCGTTCCAGCGCAAGTGCGAGGCGCGGATCGCCGAGCAGATCGCGGCCGGCGCGACGCTCGTGCTCGTCTCCCACGACGCCGCGCTCATCGAGCGCACGTGCGAGCGCGTCGTCGTGCTCGACGGCGGCGAGAAGGTCTTCGACGGCGCCGTCGGCGAGGGCATGCCGTTCTACCACCGGCTCATGGGCACGGCCGAGCCGGTGCCGTCGCCATGAAGCCCGAGGAGGCGCTCGGCGCCGCCCGCGCGGCCGCCGCGCGGCGCGACGACGCCCTGCCGCCGGGGATGACGATCGAGCCGACCGAGCGCGTCTCGATCGAGCAGCTCATGGAGTGGGCGGCGATCGAGCCCGACCCGGACCTCATGCGCTCGACGCGGCGGCTGGGGGCGCCGATCACGTGGGCCAAGCGCCAGCTCGTGCACGTCCTGCGGCAGTACCTGCGCGAGCTGCAGTCCCAGCAGACGCGCTTCAACCTCAACGTCCTCATCCGCCTCGCCGAGCTCGAGGACCGCGTCGCGCGGCTCGAACAGCGCGAGCGCGAGCGACGCACGTGAACGTCCACCAGGTTCTCAGCGGCGCCGGTCCCTACGACGCCGTGACGACGCAGGCGCTCGCGTTCCGCGCGCTGTTCGGCGCCTGGAGCTGGGGCGGTCGTGACGTCGCGGCGGAGATCGATCCGCGGATCGGCCACCGGATCGCGCCGCTGCGCGCGCTGGCGGCGGGCGCGATCGGCTCCGGTGACGTGCTGCTCATCCACTACTCCGCGTACGCGCCGAAGCTGCGCGGCGTGCTCGAGCTGCCGCAGCGCAAGCTGCTGATCTCGCACAACATCACGCCCGCGCGCTGGTTCTGGGACCACGACCCGCAGGCGGCGGTGGTCTGCGCGCTCGGGCGCAAGCAGCTGCCGGAGTTCGCCGCAGCCGTCGACGTCGCGGCCGGCGTGTCGCTCTACAACGCCCGCGAGCTGGGGTCGGACACCGTCATCCCGATCCTCTTCGATGCGACCGCCCTCGGCGCGCCCGCTCACGAGGATCCACCGGGCCCGCCGACGATCCTCTTCGTCGGGCGCCTGGCGCCGCACAAGCGCCAGGACGCCGTGATCCGCGGGTTCGAGCTCTACCGCCGCCGCCACGCGCCCGACGCCCGCCTCGTGCTCGTCGGCGCGCCGATCAACGCCCGCTACGAGGCGGCGATGCGCGCGCTCGCCGACGAGCTGTCGCCCGGCCACGTGACGATCGAGTCCGGCCTGACGCCCGAGCAGCTCGCCGGCCGCTGGCGCTCGGCTCACGCGTTCCTCTGCCTCTCCGAGCACGAGGGCTTCTGCATCCCCCTGCTGGAGGCCTTTCATTTCGGCGTGCCGGTCATCGCCCGGCCCGTCGGCGGCGTGCCGGAGGTCACCGGCGACGCGGCGCTGCTGCTCAACGGCGCGGACGGCGACGGGGTCGTGGCCGAGCTGCTGGCGCTTGCGGTCGGCGACGCCGAGCTGCGGGCTGTGCTGCGCGAGCGCGGCGCCGCGCGGGTGGCGGCCTACGCGCCCGAGCCGACGGCCCGCACGCTGCGCGCGACGATCGAGGCGCTGGCCCATGTGAAGCTCGTCACAGGCGGTATCGGCTGACGGCGTTTGACGCTCTAGTCCACATGACTTCACCCCATGTCACCGAGCTTCCCCGCCGGCTCGAGCCCATCTCTCGGGACACGTTCCTGGGCGGGATCGACACGAGTCCGCGCAGCGGACTCGCCCAGGTCGTCGCGTTGCGACCGAATGACCGGTTCGCGCCGCGGCGCGAAACAACCCCACAACCCATCCCCCCGTCCCCGCCCACCACCCGATCCGTCCCAGTGCCCGCGTTCTTGCGGGCGGCGAACCGGGAACCTGAGTCCGGTTTCAGCCG
>JBPCJA010000081.1:0-7258 GCA_051005755.1 Solirubrobacteraceae bacterium | reverse complement strand
ATCGCGAGCGCCTGCCTTCCGGCTCGACGCCGGCGACGGTCGAGCAATGGCGCGCTGTCATCGCGAGCGCCTGCCTTCCGGCTCGACGCCGGCGACGGTCGAGCAATGGCGCGCTGTCATCGCGGGAGACTGCCTTCCGGTGTGACGCCGGCCGGCGCCGGCTCGACCTCGAGCCGGCGGCCGAAGGCGCGGTCGAACAGCTCGACCTCGCGCTGGGCCGCCCAGCGCTGGACGCTCGCGGCGCCCTCGGCGTCGAGCTCGAGCCGTATCGTCCCGTCGTCGGCGGCGATGTGCGCGGCGCGGACGCTCTGGTCGCGGCTGCGCTCGAGGTCCTCGGCGAGGCGCAGGAGGATCGCCAGCCGGTCGAGGCGATCCGCGTCGCCGTCCTCGGCGAGCGGGGCGAGCTCGCCGAAGTCCGGCATGCCCTTGCGGTGGTAGCGCGCGGCCTGCGCGACGAGGGCGACCTCGCGCGGGCTGAAGCCCGCCAGCCCGGCGTTGAGGATGAGGTAGCGCGAGTGCTTGTGGTGGTCGTCGTAGTCGACGGACATGCCGATGTCGTGCAGGATGCAGGCCGAGAACAGCAGCTCGCGCTCCCAGCGGTCGCCGTCGTGCAGGCCCGCCTCGGCGAGCTCGTCGAAGAGGCCCATCGCCAGCCGCGCGACGTGCTCGGTGTGGGCCGGGTTGACGTGGTAGCGCGCGGCGAGGTTCATGACGCTCGCGCGGCGCACGTCGTCGAACAGCGGCGGGTCGCCGCCGAGGTAGGAGCTGAAGAAGATCCCTTCGCGCAGACCCGCCTCGGTGACCTCGATGGCCTCGAAGCCGCCGTATTCGAGCACGGCCTGGACGACGAGCGCGCCGGCGAGGATGAGGTCGGCGCGGGCGTACTTGATGCCCTTGACCGAGCCGCGCTCGGAGGCCGGCATCGACGCCAGGCGGTCGACGAGCGCGTCGAGCGCGTCACGCTCGATGGCGAAGCCCTGCACGCCGGTCGACGGCAGGCCCGCCTCGGCCTGGGCGGCGGCCGCGAGGTTGCGCATCGTGCCGCCGATGCCGACGATGCGCCGTCCGCTGCGCGGCAGCCAGGCGGCGTCGCCCTCGAGCACCTCGGTGACGTGCGCACGCAGCGCCTTGCGCGCCTTCTTCGGCGCCTCGTCGCCGTCCGGCAGGAATTGCTCGGTCATCCGGACCGACCCGAGCGGCCACGAGCCGAGGCGCCCCGGATGGCGGCTGAAGACCTCGACGAGCTGGAGCGAGCCGCCGCCGAGGTCGAGCACGGCGCCGTCGGTGAGCGTCGTCGAGTTCACCGCCGCGAGGTAGCCGAACGTCGCCTCCTCCTCGCGCGACAGGACGCGCACCTCCAGGCCGGTCTGCGCGCGCACGAGCTCGAGGAACGTCGCCTGGTTGGAGGCGTCGCGGATCGCGCTCGTCGCGACCGCCTGGATGTCCTCGAGGCCGATCCCCGTCGCGCCGCAGAAGTGAGCGAAGACCTCCGCCGCCTGCAGTGCGCGCGCGATCGGCTCGGCGCCGAGCTCGCCCGTCGCCTGCAGGCCCTCCCCGATGCGCACCGCCAGGTAGATCTCGTCCGTGCGCTTCCACCAGCCGTCGGCATCCGTGAAGACGACGAGCCGGAACGAGTTGGAGCCCATGTCGATGACGGCTGTCCGGCGCTCGGCCACGGGCGGTCCCTTAGCTCCCGGCCATCACGGTCATGGTCGGAGATTAGACACACCGCCCCGTCGGCTCGGCCGCGCCCGCAACGGGCCGCATGAGATGGAGGACGGGAGAGACCGGCCACGCCCGCCGGGGGCGAACTCCGAGGGCGGGCGACCTACGCATCACATGGATGCCAAAAGCGCCCCGCCCCCGCCCACCACGGGGGCGAACTCCAAGGCCGGGCGACCTACGCATCACATGGATGCCAAAAGCGCCCCGCCCCCGCCGGACCGGCGCATCGCGGAGATCGCGGCGCACCAGCACGGCGTCGTGAGCCTCGATCAACTGCTTGCCGCGGGGCTGGGACGGGGAGCGATCGCGCCCCGTGTGCGGGCAGGGCGCCTGCATCCCGTCCACCGCTGCGTCTACGCGGTCGGCCAACCCGCGGCTGTCACGCGAAGGCCGCTGGCTGGCGGCTACGCTGGCCTGCGGAGAGGGCGCGCTGCTGAGCCATCGCAGCGCAGCCGCGCGGTGGGAGCTGCGACCGTCAGCCGCGAACATCGTCGACGTGACGCTCACCTCGCGGGCGGGACGCAAGCCGCGACCGGGCATCCAGATTCACCGCCCGTGCGTGCTCGACGACGCCGACCGCGCCAGTCACCGCGGCATCCCGGTCACGTCGGTACCTCGCACGCTCGTCGATCTCGCCGAGACCGTGTCGCAGACGTCGCTTGCCAGGGCGGTCGAGCGCGCCGAGGCGCTGCGATTGTTCGACCTGCACGCCATGCGGGACACGCTCGCACGCCATCCGACGCGCCGCGGCAGCGGCCGCGTGGCGTCCGTGCTCGACGCCTATCGCGAGGACGTGCTCACGCGCAGCGAGCTCGAGGCGATGTTCCTCCCGCTCTGCGCAGCACATGACGTGCCCGCTCCGGCGGTCAACGCCCGCGTCGAAGGTCACGAGGTCGACTTCCTCTGGCGCGAGCAGCGCCTCATCGCCGAGACCGACGGCCGTCGCCACCACGGCACGCGCTCCGCCTTCGAGCGCGACCGGGCGCGCGACGCGCTGCTCATGGTCGCCGGCTACCGCGTCGTGCGCTTCACGTACCTGCAGGTGTACGCCGAGCCGGCGGCCGTAGCCCGCACGCTCCTCGCCCTGCTCAGGTCCAGCTCGGCCCTCAGCCGCGCTCGATGATCTCGGTGCCGAGCTCGCCCGTCGCCTGCAGGCCCTCCTCGATGCGCACCGCCAGGGAGCCAGGCGTGTCGGCGCTCACCTCACACGGATTGAACGTGGACCAGGCCCGCGCGTTTTGCCGCCCACCGGTGCCAGCTGTATGTTCGGCTCGGGATCGGCAGGCTGGGAGCTTGCGTTGCCCTGGCCTGCGCGGCGCACCGCAGGGCCAAGGAACTCGCCGAGCCGCTGCGGATCACGAGCTCGTGCCCGAAGGCCTTCGGCGCCTTCCGAAGTCCGAGGGGATCGCGGCCATCGTGGCGCCGTCATCGCCGGCGTGTCAGCTCCAGATCCTTCCCGCGCGCTCCCCCGGCGTCTCCGGCGGCGCCGACATGGATTTGACGATCTCGACCCACATCCCGTAATCGGACAGACCGGTGTCGAGGAGGTTCGGGCGAGACGCCTCGACCGGCACGGGCGTGGCGACCGAGGCTGCCGTCGCGGGCGCCGGCACGAACGCCGGTGGCAGTTCAGCGGCGGGCTGCACCGCCGGGGGCGCAGAGGAGGGCTGCTCGGCGGCGCTCGTCGCGGGCTTCTTGGCCCGGCTCTTGCGGACCGGGGGCTTGCGGGGGGCTGGGGTCACCGGGTTTGTCTCCAGTGCTCGAGAGGGAGGGATGGTTGCCGATCGGGTCACTCCGGCGCGACGGCGAACTGCGGCGGGCGATCGAAGTCCAGCTCGGCGCGCTGGAGGCGCGGAACGATCAGGGTGCTTGCCTGCTGGCGGCCCGGATGGTCGAGGTCGCGCAGCGCGACGGTCTCGATGTCCGGCGCCCGCAGGTGCGGACCCGCTCCCGACCCCGTCGTGTCGAAATGGACCTCGTGATCGGGAGGATAGAAGCGCAGCAGACGGTCACGGAGCGCCGGCACGGTCGAGCTGGGCTGCATCTGCATCTTGTCGAGATCGATGCCGACCGAGACGTCGAGCATCGGCGCCTGCGGCAGCAGCAGGTGCGCGCGCGTGTTGGGCACGATCTCGAGGCGCAGGAACATGGTCGCCTCCCAGATCTCGAAGCCGCGGCACGGGTCGATGTTGAAGTCCGCCCAGATGCCGTCGAAGGAGGACGTCGCGTTCGTGACGTGTACGGTCAGACCGCGCTGCGGGGCAACCTCGAGGATGCGGTGCGTCGCGTACGTGCCGACCATCGCGCTGCCGTACGTGGCGAAGCCCACCGGCGGGTCGGCTGCGGCCGCAGCGAGCACGGTCTCGACCATGTCCCTGTAGGTCTCGGCGCGGTGCCTGTCGGGGCTGTAGAGGTGCAGCAGGCTCTCCATCGGCGGGACCTTGAACGAGGGCGCATGGAC
Source organism: Solirubrobacteraceae bacterium (assembly GCA_051005755.1). GTDB lineage: Bacteria > Actinomycetota > Thermoleophilia > Solirubrobacterales > Solirubrobacteraceae > CADCVQ01. The sequence goes on along the minus strand of JBPCJA010000081.1, from coordinate 3,072 downwards.
CGGCGGCACCCCGAAGATCCGCTTGCAGCGCTGCAGCACCGCCAGCAGCTCGAGCGTGAAGTCGTTCGGCAGCCGGTTGCCGTAGCCGACGAGGTGGATGTCGACCTCCGGCACGACGAGGTTCCAGGGAACCTCCATCGCACCGTCCTGCGCGCTCGCGGCGCTCGCGTTGTCGGCGTCGTTCATCGAGTCCTCCGTTTGGCGTGGTCGTGTCGTTCGCCCGAGCCGGCGGCGCTCGCGGCTGCGCGGGCGCACGGCGCCGACGGGCGCTTGGATCCGGGGACGAGCAGCGTGCTGAGTCGCTGACGGCCGGGGCGGACGAGCTCCCCGAGCCGCAGCGTCTCGAGGTCGGCACGCGGTGCGTACGCGGCAGCGCCGGGCGCCGTCACGAAGTGCACCACGTGGTCGGCGTCGTAGGAGCGCAGCAGTCGCTCGCGCAGCGCTGCGACGGGCTCGCCGACGTCGCATGACTCCAGCAGCGCGACCTGCGCCAGCAGCAGGTTCGCGCAGGTGTTCGGCTCGGCGGCGGTCTGCATGAACGTGGTCGCGTCCCAGATCTCGGCGCCGGCCAGCGGATCGATTCCGAGCTGCGCCCAGATGCCGTCCAGCGCCGACGGCGCACCGGTCACATGGACCGACAGGCCGCGCCGCGGCGCCCGCTCGAGCAGCTGATGACAGACCGGCATCCCGACCATCGCGCTCCCATAGGTCGCGAAGGCCACGGGCGCCTCGCGCGCGGCGGCCGCCAGCACGATCTGCGCCATCTCGTCGTAGACGTCGCAGCGCGGGCGGCCGACCCGGTAGAGGGCCATGAGGCTCTCCATCGGCGCGAGCCCGAGCTGCGGCGCATGGATCGGCGGCACGCCGAAGACTCGCCGGCAGCGCTTGAGCACCGCGAGCATCTCCAGCGTGAAGTCGTTGGGCATGCGATTGCCGTAGCCGACGACATGGACGTCGGCGACCGGGACGCAGAGCTGCCATGCGACCTCCGCGTACGCGCCGGGAGGACCGCAGGGCGACGATGACCGCGCGGCCGACGGGGTCACGCGGTCTGCCTGCGTCCCAGCACTGCCGCGCACCGTCTAGTCGGCCGCCGCGCCGGCTGGCGCGGAGCGCTCGAAGTCGAATGGCAGGCGCTCGCCCCGCTGCACGAGCAGCGTGCCGAGCTGTCGGCGACCGAGATCGTCGAGATCGCGCAGCGCAACCGTCTCGATGCCGGCGGCCAGCAGGTGCGGTCCCGTTCCAGCTTCCGTCGTGACGAAATGCACCTCGTGCTCGGGCGCGTAGAAGCGCAGCAGGTGGTCGCGCAGCACCGACGCGGACGGGCTCTTGCCGAGCTGCGGCGGGTCGAGGTCGATACCCGCCGTGACGTCGAGCATCGGTGCCTGCGACAGCAGCAGGTGGGCCCGCGTGCTCGGCACGACCCCGAGCCGTACGAACGTCGTCGCATCCCAGATCTCGAAGCCGAAGAACGGATCGATGTTGAAGTCCGCCCAGATGCCGTCGAACGACGGGACCGCGTTGGTGACGTGGACCGTCAGGTCGCGCTGCGGCGCAAGCTCGACGACGCGGTGCGCGACGTACGTGCCGACCATCGGGCTGCCGTAGGTCGCGAGCGCCACCGGCGGGTCGGCCGCGGCCGCCGCGAGCACGACCTCGGCCATCTCCTCGTGGCTCTCGTCACGGTGCCTGGCGGGGCTGTAGAGCTCGAGCAGGTTCTCCATCGCCGGGACCTTGAAGTCGGGTGCGTGGATCGGCGGAGCTCCGAAGACGCGCGTGCAGCGCTGCAGCACCGCCAGCATCTCGAGCGTGAAGTCGTTCGGCAGCCGGTCGCCGTAGCCGACGAGGTGGATGTCGACCTCCGGCACGACGAGGTTCCAGTCGACGTCGACGACACCCAGCGGCCGTGTCGATGCTCCGTTCGCCGTCGTCCGTGCGTTCTCCGTCTCACTCATGAGGCGCCTCCATTCGGGGCCATCGCCCGCCTGTCGTTGACCTTCATGCGGCCGCCCTCGCGATCGCAGACTCCGACCAGACGCGGATCTCGCCAAGCGTCACCGGCACGACGTCGCTGACGTCGACGGTGAAGCGAAACAGCCTGCGCGCGCGCCGGCCGTTGTCGGGATCGAAGAAGCGCAGCCGCACGTCCCAGCAGTCGGAATCGTGGCGGCAGACGGCACTGAGCTGCGTGTCGATGGTGTCGAGGACCATGCCGTGAGCGAGCGCGGCAGCGAAGCTCTCGGCCGCCTGATAGGCGTTCGTCGCGGCGAAGTTCAGCGCGCGCTGCGCCGACGTGCAGCCGAGGTTCGACATGTCGACGTAGACGCGCGTCAGGAACTCCTGCAGCGCGCGCCGCAACGGCCCGCTGCTCGCAGCGGACGGATGCATGTGAGCGACGGCGGCGTCCGCGAGCGCAGCGACGTTCAGGCCGTGCAGACCGCGCAGCCCGTCGAGCTCGACGACCGGGACGACCTCCCCCGACAGCAGCTCGACGCGACGATCGGTGAGCCGGCCCGGCAGCGACACGCGCTCGACACGAGTGCGGTCGTCGAGCGCCAGCTGCCCGGCGAGCAGTGCTACGAGCTGCTCGTGGATGCCCGCGGCGTACGGCCCAACCGGCGCGACCGCGTAGATCGCCGCGCGCTCGAGGCTCAGCGTCCAGGTGAGCGCCGCGGCATCGGCCGGGTGCGCGGCGAGATGGTCGAGCATGCGACGCACGTCGCGCGCGTTCGCGGGCCCGGCGTCGTCGGCGGCCATGAAGCGCTCGAAGCTGTCGCGGCGCGTCTCGCTGCCGAAGTCGTAGCCGATCGTGCCGAGCGCGTAGACGAGCTGACCGGCGCCGGCGCCGGTCACCGGGTCCGGCTCCTGGCCGGCGGCGCGCGCGCGCAGCTCGCGCCGCAACCGCAACCGCCACGTATCAGGACTGGCAGAGGAATAACCGTCATTGTGCCGCCTGGCGCGGCGCAGCTCATCCCTGACGGACCGCCGCGAACCTCGTCGGCATCCGCGCGCCTGCGATCAACGCACTCACCCGGCATGACGATCTACGGGTGCTAGCACCCCAGCCGAAGT
>JBPCJA010000080.1:0-3227 GCA_051005755.1 Solirubrobacteraceae bacterium | reverse complement strand
GGCACGCCCGGTCATCCGGAAACCAGCTCCGAAGGTCGGCGTAGGAGCCGGGATAGTCGACCGATGCCCTTGGCGCGTCTCGCGACACACCCAGAATCTACTGCACCGAGATGGAAAGCCCGTTCTTCAAGATCACGGTGCGTTCCTCGATCGTCGCATCGACGTAACTGTTGGGATTGTCCACCGTCCGGTGCCTGCCCTGCGCATCGACGTGCATGAACTTGCCATGCGGGCGCTTGCCGTCGCCACCTTCGCCGAGGTAGTAGAGCACGTCGAAGGGTTGGTCGGCCTCCGTAAACGCTCGCTCGAGCAGACTGTCGTAGTTCGTCGTCATGATGAGTTGCGGACACGGATCGAGGCCACGTCGCTCGCGTAGCGCGGGAAGCCCCGCGAGGAAACGGTGCACCGAAGTGGGTTCGTAGTCACCGACGAAAACATTGCGCAACTGCTTGAACAAAGGGTCGGTGCCCCTACGAAGAACCGCTGCCTGCGAGACGCGCACGAGGTCGCGGTCGGTAGAATCCGACGCAAACTTTCTCGCCAGCATGTCCGCCAGTTCCCTGCTGTCAGGCAGCGACAGACCGTGCTCCCACGCTTGACCTTTGGAACGATCGCAGCAGTTGACGCCCGCGCCCAGTACCGGCACGACATCGCCGTCGAGGATTGCTCCGGCGACGTCGCCGAAATGCTCATCGAGGCCATCATCTTTTAGGGCCGCTTTTGGAACGTCGACTTCCTCCGCGCGGACAAACCTTGGACTATCCGCACCGTCGAGATGGCATCGTCCGGCGAGACGCGCTCGCTGTCCTCCGTGCTGGCTCCCCCAGCTCCCCTTGCACAACTGCGAACGTAGCAGAAGCTCAGCACGGCGGGTGTGATGCTTCTCGCAGAGCGGTTCGCGGCGATGTCATGTGAGGCTGCGGGTGAATACCTCACGTTTGGATCGCCCGCCCATCACCGCTTGGCGGGGCCGTCGCTTGAACTACCGAATGCCCTTACGTCGCGTCTCGGATGACGGCCAACGTGTCGCCGCTGGCGACCGCGTCGCCCTCGGAGATCGGCAGCTCGGCGATGACGCCGGTCTTGTGCGCCGTGATCTCGTTCTCCATCTTCATCGCCTCGATGATCGTGATGACGTCGCCCTCGGTGACCTGCTGACCGCGCTGCACCGGCACCTTCCAGACGTTGCCCTGCATCGGCGAGGTGAGGGTATCGCTGCTGCCAGGGCGACTGTCCTGGCCGTTCTCGCGCACCGCGCGCCGCGGTTTCGGCGCCGCCGGCGCGGCGCCGTTGGACGGCGCGCCTGCGGCGGACGGTGCCGGGCCGATGACGCGGACGTCGAACTTCCGTCCCGAGACCTCGACGGTGTAGGTCTGCTCGACCGTGTCGTCGTCGTCCTCGTCCTCGCGTTTGGGGGCCTCCTCGAAGGCCAGCGCCTTGAGCCACTGGCGGTCCTCGAGCAGGTCGCGGCAGGTCTCTCCCCGCGCCCACTGCTCGGTTCGCAGCAGCGCCCGGTGAAATGGGATGAGCGTCTTCAGCCCCCCGATCTCGAACTCGTCCAGCGCCCGCAGCATCCGCCGCGTCGCCTGCTCGCGGTCGGCGTCCCAGACGATGAGCTTGGCGACCATCGGGTCGTACATCGGGGTGATCTCGCTGCCTGCGTGCACCCCGGAGTCGACACGCACGCCGGGGCCGGCGGGCTCGACGTAGGAGCCGATGCGACCCGGTGCGGGAGCGAACTTCTTGGAGGCGTCCTCGGCGTTGATGCGGCACTCGATCGCGTGCCCGCGCAGGACCACGTCCTCCTGGGAGACCGACAGCGGCTCACCCGCGGCGGCGCGGATGCCCTCCTTGACGATGTCGACGCCGGTCGTCATCTCCGTCACGCAGTGCTCGACCTGCACGCGCGTGTTCATCTCCAGGAAGAAGTACTCGCCGGTGTCGGATGACAGCAGCCCCTCGACCGTCCCGGCGCCGCGGTAGTCCACCGCCTTGGCTGCCTCGACCGCGATCCTGCCGATCCGCTCGCGCAGCGCGTCGTCGACGATCCACTCCGGCGCGGGCGACTCCTCGATGAGCTTCTGGTGGCGGCGCTGGATCGAGCAGTCGCGCTCGCCGAGGTGGATCGTGTTGCCGTGCGCGTCGGCGAGGATCTGGACCTCGACGTGGCGCGGGTCGGGCAGGTAGCGCTCGAGGTAGACGGTCGCGTCGGAGAAGAACTTCTCGCCCTCGCGCGCGGCGCCCTCGAAGGCGGCCTGCAACTCGTCGGCGGTCAGGGCGACGCGAAAGCCCTTGCCGCCGCCGCCGCCGGCCGCCTTGACGGCGACCGGATAGCCGATCTCGTCTGCGATCAGCCGCGCGGCGTCGAGATCGGGGACCGACTCCGTGGTGCCGGGCACGATCGGCACGCCCGCCGCCCGCATGAGCTCGCGCGCCCGGGTCTTGGAGCCCATGGCGTCGATCGCGGTCGCCGGCGGGCCGATGAAGACGACGCCGGCCTCTTCGCAGGCGCGCGCGAACGCCGCGTTCTCGGCGAGGAAGCCGTAGCCGGGATGAACGGCCTCGGCGCCGGACTGCCTGACGACATCGAGGATGCGCGCGGCGTTGAGGTAGCTGTCCGCCGGCGCCGGGCCGCCGAGGAGGTAGGCCTCGCCGGCGCGCCGGACGTGTGGGGCGTCGCGATCGAGCTCGGAGTACACCGCGACCGAGCCGATGCCGAGCTCGTCGAGCGCCCGGACGATCCGGACGGCGATCTCGCCACGGTTGGCGATGAGGATTTTCGAGAACATACGTTGGAGGGATCCTAAGTGCGGCTCGGAGGCGAAACGGTCGTCGGGACCACCCCGTCTCAGGATACGCCTGCGTCCAGTGGCGGCGGGAGCGTCAGGAAGCGCCCCAGCGCCCTGTGCCGCCCCACGGCACCGGGCCGACGTCGGTGTAGCCCGCCGCCTCCAGCAACCCGGCGCGCGCCCACGGACCGGCGCCCGGCGGCGGGGGCGGTGCAGGCGTCGGCGCCGTGTCGCGCATGAAGCGCTCGAGCGCGGCCACGACGGCCGCCGCCTCCTCCGGGGAGGCCGCAGGAGCGACGATCCGAAGTTTCGGGCGCCTGTTCACGGGTTGAACGCTACAGATGAGTCGATGGGTTCAGGCGGCGCAGACGCTGGCGAACGGCGGGCATTGAGGGAGGGGGCCCGTGCCCCGGGGTGAGCCGGGCCGAGCGGCGGGGC
>JBPCJA010000079.1:0-12788 GCA_051005755.1 Solirubrobacteraceae bacterium | reverse complement strand
CTGACGCGACCGGCGCGAGCGTGTCGAGCCGGTTAGCGGCGAGACCTTCGGCGGGGCCGCCGGCGGTCGCGGCAAGGCCGGCGCCGGAGACGGCCGCCGACGCGCCTGGCACGCGCAGGCACTCGATCGCCTCCGAGAGCCCGGCCACACCGCGACCCTGACCTCAGTCGATGTGGCCGCGGCGCGAACGTGGATCTCGGTCACGTCCGGCCTCGCAGTCGACACGCGCTCGTCGAGCAGCAAACACACGGTCGCCAAGTGAAGCTGAGGGGGCTCGAACCCTGACCTCGTGATTGCCAGTCTTTCTCGGCAGGGTGCAGCAGACCGGATCCCCAGTGTTTACGGGGCTTCATGGTGCGGCAGCGACCGTCGTCCTAAGGCAGGGTTGCTCCTCCCTGCGCTACTCCCTTCAGGCTGCGAGCGTCTCGCGCAGCCGCCGCAACTCGCGTGCGGCGACGTTGCTCTTCGTAGAGCGCGCGATGGCCAGCGCCTTGAGGCCCTCAGCCTTCGCGCGGTCGCGCTCGCCCACGGCGGCACAGGCCAGTGCGAGCCGCGCTTGATGCAGCCCACCGTCGCGTATTCGGTCACGCGGCCACTCGCGCAGGACGCTCTCGTACAGCGGGACCGCCTTGCTCGGCTGTAGCCACATCCAGCATCGCGCCTCCCCAGCTCGGACGTGACGCTGGGTGACGTTCGCGCTTGCCCAGGGCGGCGCAGGGGAATCGGCGTCAAGCAGGCCGTATGCCTTGGCCAGGCTGCGCTGGCAGGAGTTCGTGTCCCCTCTGAGTGCGTGGCCGATCGCAGACGCGCGAGCGCAGAGAGCGCGCGTCTGCTCGCTCGTGCCGGGGACGCCCATACCGACTTCAGCGCAGTCGATCGCTCGTTGTGCATCGCGCTCCTGTGCAGCGAACCGACTCTGAAGCGTGCGGAGATAGGAGGCCATGTCCGGGTAGTCGGCCTCCCTCGCTAGCCATAGGGCACGGTCGATCCAAGCATCGCGGCTGCGCGTTTGTCCGGTGTCCGCGCTGAGCCAGGCAGCGAACGCCGCCCATCGCGCTTCGACGCGCATGAGTTCGGTTCTCAGTTCGCCGCGGGCGATCTGGCGGTGCTCGGTGATCCTGCCAAGTTCGTGCCGGACGGTGGCGAGCAAGTCGCGTGGGCCCAACGCGGCATCGTGGCGGCCGAACAGGTCCAGCAGGCCCGTCCAGTACGACACGAGTTCCGGGTCGATCTGCCGGGCCTGCGTCGGCGTAGCGGCAGCGCCGAGCCCGAGCGCCGCAGCTGCGCCCGCGCCTGCGCCCAGTAGGCCGCGACGGTTGGTCGGGTCCAAGTCCTCGTCTCCTGCGTCGCTGTGAGCCTCACAGCGTAGCGGCGCCAGGTCGCGAGCTGCCCGGCGGGCGGCGCTGCGTTCACGGCGTTGCGTGTCGCGCTCGTGCGTGGCGGCGGGCAGGAGATCCAGGAGCGCGCCGCATGCGTTCAGCTCGCGGTCGCAGGCGGCGATGAACGGTCGCGTCGGGCCAGTCTTGGCTCGCTCGACCTCTGAGATGTGCTGAGGCATGTAGCCGGTCAGGTCGCCGAGTGCTTGGAGCGTCAGGCCCTCCTCTAGACGATGCTCGCGAAGCTCAGCGCCGAGCCGCGCGCAGTGGGAGGCGTCGGGGTCTAGGGGACTCGGCGGTCGGCCGCGCGTGGCCATCTGCGCGACCGTACACGAGCTGAGTTCTAGGGATTCTCCGGAACGCGGCGCCGAAATCTCACCGGTTGCTGTCGATTTCGGCGAGCCCCGCGTGTCGTTGGTGTAGAAGGAGCCGTGAAGCGCGGCTCGAGACGACGAGCGACGGAGGCAGATCGCATGGGCAAAGAGTTCGAGGTGCAATGGGAGGGCGAGCTGCCCGCGACCCCGCAGGAGGTCTGGGAGGCGTTCACCGTCCATACCGACGGCTGGCTGTGGAAGATCGAGTACGAGCCCCGGATCGGCGGCGCCGAGCACGGCCTGACCTCGGCCGGGGGCACGGTAACCGCGTGGGACCCGCCGCGACACTTCACGACCCGCGCGGGGGACGGCGACGGCTTCAACGAGCTCGACTACGTGCTCGAGCCGCGCGGGGCGGGCACGCACCTGCGCTACGGGCACCGCCACGTGATCGCCGAGGACTACGAGCGCCAGCTCGACGCGTGCCGGCAGCACACCGCGTTCTACTACCACTCGCTCGGCGAGTACGTGCGCCACTTCTCGGGACGCCAGCCGGCGTACGTCGCCGCCGAGGCGCCCGAGGCGTCCGCGCAGGGAGGGTTCGCGGCGCTGCTCCGGGCCCTGGGCGTGGCCGCGGACGTCACCGCCGGCGACCGGGTGCGGCTGGCGCCGGCCGGCCTCGAGCCGATCGAGGGCGTCGTCGACTACGCGACGCACCCGTTCCTCGGCGTGCGCAGCGCCGACGCGCTGTACCGCTTCTACGGCCGCGACGCGTGGGGCTGGCCGGTCGGCGTCGCGCACCACCTGTTCGCCGACGGCGCCGACGCGGCTGCGAGCGAGCGGGCCTGGAGCGCGTGGCTTGACGGCGTCTTCGCGACCGAGGCGGTGGCGTGATGGCCCAGTACGCGGTGCTCATCTTCGAGCGAGAGACCCCTGGCGGCGTGGCCGACATCCCGCCGGAGATCATGGAGGCCCACGGGCAGCTGCCCGAGCGGATCACCGAGCAGGGCGGGCGGACCGTCGCCGGGCTGGCGCTGGAGCCGAGCTCGACGGCGACCGCGATCCGCGGCGACCTCGTCACGGACGGTCCGTTCATCGAGACCAAGGAGGCGCTGGCCGGCGTCTTCGTGATCGAGGCGCGCGACCTCGACCACGCGCTGGCGCTCGCGAAGCTGACGCCCATCGTCTCCGGTGGCGTCGAGGTCAGGCCGCTGATCGGCTTCGAGGTCGTGGAGGCGAGCTGATCGCGGTCGAGCAGGCCGTCGCCGACGCGCATCGTCGTGAGTGGGCATTCGTGCTCGCCGCGACGGTGCGCGTGACGCGCGACCTCGACGCCGCCGAGGAGGCGGTGCAGGACGCCTACGTCCAGGCGCTGCGGACCTGGCCGCGCGACGGGGTGCCCGACCGGCCGGGCGCATGGCTCACGACGGTCGCGCGGCGCATCGCGCTCAACGCGATGCGTCACCGGCAGACGCTCGAGACCAAGCTGCCGCTGTTGCTGGAGCCCGAGGACTCCGACATGTCCGAGCCCGCCACCGACACGATCCCCGACGACCGCCTGCGGCTGATCTTCACCTGCTGCCATCCGGCGCTGGCCCAGCAGGCGCAGATCGCGCTCACGCTGCGGCTGGTGTGCGGCGTGGCGACGCCGGACATCGCCCACGCGTTCCTCGTCACCGAGACGACGATGGCCGCGCGCCTCACGCGGGCCAAGCGGAAGATCGCCACCGCGCGGATCCCCTACGTCGTGCCGTCCGCCGACGCGCTGCCCGCGCGGGTCGACGCGGTGCTGAGCGTCATCCACCTCCTGTACGCCGCCGGGCACACCGCGCACTCGGGCGAGGACCTCGTGCGCGACGAGCTCACCGGCCGCGCGCTGGACCTGGCGCGCATGCTGCGCCTGCTCCTGCCGGCCGACCGCGAGGCTGCGGGGCTGCTCGCGCTGCTGCTGGTCCACGACGCGCGCCGCGCGACGCGCACGGACGCGCAGGGCCGGCTGCTGCGCCTCGAGGAGCAGGACCGCTCGGCGTGGGACCGCGAGCGGATCGCCGAGGCAGACCGGCTCGTGGTGGCCGCGCTGCGCGCCGGCCCACCCGGGCGCTTCACCCTGCAGGCAGCGATCGCGGCGCTGCATGCGCAGGCCCCGAGTTATGCGGAGACCGACTGGCCGCAGGTCCTCATGCTCTACGACGAGCTGGCGCGGATCTGGCCGTCGCCCGTCGTCGCGCTCAACAGGCCGTCCGCGAGCATGTCCGCGACCGGCTGCTCAGCGCCGAAGGGCAGGCCGCGGCCCGGATGACGGAACACCGTCGCCACGTCCTCCGGGCGGGCGTTGCGCACGTCGCCCAGCAGTCGGCAGTAGGCCTCCAAGGCGGCGCGGGCGCCGGCGGGCTCAAAGACGTTCTCCGGCGCTGAGATCTTCACGTCCAGCGGGACGCACGCCTCCGCGCAGATACGCAGCATGCGGCTCGTCCGGGCGAGCACGACGATCTGGCCGCGCCGGGTGATCGACAGCTTGCGTGCGACGTCGGCAGCGCCGGCATCGAGGTTCGGATATTCCTGATGGATGACCGGTCGCGGGTCGTCGGGCAGCATCCGCGCGTCTGCGGGCAGGATCTTCTTGGGGAAGCGGCTGCGGTTGTTCTCGATGATCTGCCGCGAGCGCTGCACGACCTCGGGTGGACAGCGGTAGTTGTGATCCAGCGCGACGCGCTGCAGGCCGGGGTACAGGCCGTCCAGGCCGACGATCCGTTCCACGCTTGCCGACCGCCACGCATAGAGGGTCTGGTCTTCGTCGCCGACGGCGAACAACCCGTCCTGCGGCGCGGTGAGGATCTGCACGAGCGTCTCCTGCGCCGGATCGATGTCCTGATACTCGTCGACGAGCACATGGTCATAACGTCGCTGCCATTGTTCGCGCAGCTGCTCGTCGCGTTGTAGGCGGCGCAGCGACAGGAAGATGAGGTCGTCGAAGTCGTTGGCGTTCTGGCCGGCGAGCTCCTGCTCATATAGGTCGTAGATCGTCGCGATCGTCTGGCCGGCCGCGTCCGCAGGTGCGTACGGCCGGTACTCCTGCGGGGTCATCAGGAGGCCGAGCTTGATCGCGCTGACCATGCCGCGGGCCAGCGGCGGCTCGATCCATTCGTTCTCGGGGCTGGCCCTTGACGCGACGGCGCAGAGCCGGCGCCACTGCCCAAGGCTGAGTGTGCGGATGTCGGCGGCCCGCAGGCCGTTGCAGTCCCTGAGGATGCTGTAGCCGACGCTGTGAAACGTCTGCGCGCGCACGTTGCCGACGGCGGCGGCCAGCAGCCGGGCCTGCATCTCGCGTTGGGCGTCCTTGTTGAACGTGGTGCAGAGGATGCGCCGGGCGGGGACACCCCGCGCAACGAGCTCCGCGGCCCGGGCGATCAGCACAGTCGTCTTGCCCGATCCCGCCGGTGCGATGATCTGCACCACCCCGTCATGCGCGGATACCGCGGCCCGCTGCGAATCGTCGAGCCGGCCGGCCGGGCTCGACGCAGGCCATCGCCGCGGCGAGCCCTCCCGCGCGCACAGATACCTCAGCCGCTGAAGACTCCATGCGTACCCCACCTGCGGCTCCGCGGCTTCAAGCTCGGTGAGATCGTCCAGAGCGCGGTCAGCGACGAGGATCAGCGGCACGCCTAGCCGGTGGCACGGCTCGACCAGAAAGCCGTAGATGTCGGCCAGACTGGCCGTGGACACCTTGACGCCGGTCACTGCGACGCTCGCCTGCGCGGCCAGCCAGTCCAGCAGCGGCTTGGCGGGAGCCTCCAGTGTGCGCCGCCGCGCGTCGGTCGCCCTCGCCGGCCGGATGTACCGGGCATGCAGGGATCGGTAGTCGGTCCGCGCATAGTCGCCCGGAATCGCGGCCCCGTCGGTGGTCCATTGGATTGGCGTCATCACCGAGTCGGTCACTACTCGGCAGTGAGCTAATGCCGCACCCGGCTGATCCCGGTTGATTCGGCTTCCATTTCATGACCAGGGTACGCTGGGCGTGGGTCGCGTTCCTCGACGTCGAGCGCTTGGATCGGGACGCCCTTCTCGAAGGCCTTGGCTTGGGATGCCGGCACAGACGTCCCAACTCGGCCGTCGCCCACGTAGCGGGAGGCGAGGCGGATCGACCAGGCGAGCACCTCGTCATGGTCCTCGGTGACACGCGCGCGCCCTTCGATCATCACGTAGGCGTAGGGGCGACGTTCGTCGTCGACGCACAGCGCGACGCGCCCGTCACGCTGGATCGCGCGGCCTCCGCCGAGTACGACGCGTCCAACGACCCGATCGTCGGCATCGTCGCGGCACTCGAGCAGCAGCACTGAGCCATCCGCGCCAAGCGCGCTTGATCCCGCCCCCCAAGGTCGCGCACGCCCGCATGGACGGTGCGTGGATCGGCAGCGTGGACATCTCCATCAACAAGGCGTTCACCGCTCGGGCGTTCGACATCGCGACGAAGGACCTGGCGACCAATGCCCAGCCGGGCCAGCAGTTCTTCGGGATCCACGGCTCCAACCACGGCCGCGTCATGATCTTCGCGGGCGGCATCCCGCTGCAGCGCGACGGCGAGATCGTCGGCGCCGTCGGCCGTCAGCGGAGGCTCAGGCGCGCAGGACCAATCCGTCGCCGAGGGCGCCGCCGCCGGGTTGTAGAACCAGCGAGATCTGCGTGGGCGGTACCCGATCAAGGACGCCTTTCGGATCGGTGCGGAGCATCGCGGCGAAGCGCTCCGGAGTCATCACGTCTACGTCAGGCGGATCCTCGTTCAGGACGTCGGCGTCCAGCACGCGGCGCAGATCGGCCCGCGGCCGACCGGTCTGAGCCGGCGGATAGTGCTCAGCGAGGATCGGCTCGACGCGCTCCCACAGCTCGTCCGGGAGCTCCGAGATCGTCGGCTGTGATCCGCGTCGGCGGGCGCAGTCTCGCGCGGACGGCGCGTCGCAGTCCCGCGGCCCGTCGTGACCTGATCTCGCGAGCCTGTGTGAGACGTCACGGAGATGAAACGGTTCGCGACAGCTGGATGAAACGCGGACGACAGCGAAGTGAAACGCCCCTCGTCACGGTCGACGAGCGTCCCGTTGCCGCGCTCCGCGGCCCGGGCAGCACGCTGACGGCGGTCGTCTTCGACGACGGGGACGAGCGCGCCTGCGGCGGGTTGCTCGTGCCGGTCACCCTGCACATGGTCGTGCCCTGGCCCGTGGTGAGGACGTGGCCGCTGCGCGGGAGATCGCGCGCGCCGCGGCGTCGCAGCTGCACATCGACTGACCGGGGCGAAAACACCTCGGCCGCGCAGCGCGTGCCGCGCCCGCGCGCCGGTTGTCGGGGGCGCGTGGCGTTGCGATACTGACCCGATGGACGCGCTCGGCGTGCGCGATGAGCTCACGGAAGGAGCACGCGCGCTCGAGCGCGGCGATTGGCCGGTCGCGCGCACAGCGTTCGAGACCGTGCTGCAGGCCGGCGAGTCCGCCGAGGCACTGGACGGGCTCGGCCTGGCGCTCTGGTTCCTCGGTCGCGTCGGCGAGGGAATTGCCGCCCGCGAGCGCGCGTTCGACGCTTACGTCCGCGTCCGCCAATGCGACCAGGCGGCCCACATGGCCGTCGGGGTGTCGCACCAGCACCTCACCGCGGGTCGGGCGTCGGCGGCGAGAGGCTGGCTGGAGCGCGCCGAGCGCGCCCTCGAGGGACTCGACGCCTGCGCCGGGCGCGGCTGGGTCGCCGTCGAGCGCGCGCGGCACGCCGGCAACATCGAGGAGCGGATCGACCACGCGCGCAGTGCGATGCAGATCGCCCGCGCGTTCAGAGCCGACGACCTCGAGGTCTTCGCGCTGAGCGTGCTCGGTCGCGCCGAGGTGAGCGCCGGTCGCCGTACGGAGGGGGTCCGCCTCCTCGAGGAAGCGATGGCCGCCGCGTCGGCCGGCCGCGTGCGCAACGTCCACACGCTGGCGGAGGCGTATTGCAATCTCATCACGGCCTGCACGAACGCCGGCGACTGGGAGCTGGCGACGGAGTGGTGGAGGTGGTCGACGACTTCGCCCGCTCGCACAAGACCGCACCGTTGCTCGGCGCCTGCCGAGCGGTCCACGCCGACGTGCTGCTCGCAACCGGCCGCTGGTCGGAGGCGGAGCGCGCGCTCGAGAGCGCGCTACGTCCCGCAGATCGGCGCGCCGGCCGTCGCATCGCTCGCCGAGCTGCGGGTCCGCCAAGGCCGGCTGCATGACGCCGAGCGGCTGCTCGCCGGACGCGAGGAGCACGCGTCGGCGCTGCGCGCGCTCGCGCTGCTGCGGATCGCCCAGAACGAGCCGGACGCCGCGGTCGCGCTGCTCGAGCGCGGGCTGAGCTCGACGGAGGGCGACGCCATGCGCGCGACGCAGCTGCTCGCACCGCTCGTCGACGCCCGCCTCGCCCGCGGCGATCTCGGGGCTGCGCGGACGGCCGCAGACGAGCTCGTCGCGCTCGCCGAGCTGTCGGGCATCCGGTTGGTCGGCGCGCGGGCGCAGCTTGCCATCGCACGCATCGCCAACGCCGCCGGACGGCCCGCCGACGCGATGGGGCCGGCCGGTCGCGCGCTCACGGCGTTCAGCGCGCTGGCGATGCCGCTGGACGCCGGCGAGGCCCGGATCGAGCTGGCGCGGGCCGCCGCAAGCGAGTCCCCGGCGGTGGCTGCCGACGAGGCGCGCACGGCGCTCGCGACGTTTCGCGAGCTCGGAGCCCTGCGGGCGATGGACGCGGCGGCCGGCCTGCTGCGCGACCTCGGCGGTGCGGCCGGCGCCCGCCCCCGGGCGACCGGTGAGCTGACCGCGCGCGAGCGCGAGGTCCTTGAGCTGATCGCGCAGGGGATGTCCAACGCGGCGATCGCCCGCACGCTCGTCATCAGCGACAAGACGGCCGGCCACCACGTGAGCCGGATCCTCATGAAGCTCGGCGTGCGCAACCGCGCCGAGGCCGCCGCGCACGCCGTGCGCAGCGCCGACGCGAAGATAGGGAGCCAGTAGGGAGTTCTCCCGATGTGGGCGACGCGGGCTCGCGGCAGGCTGCGAGCACGCTCTCTCGCCGATTGGAGGACTCATGTCAGTGCAGACCGCAGACTCCGAGCTCAAGGCCCGCCACCGCGCGATGTGGGCCTCGGGCGACTACCCGTTGATGGTCGACACGTTTCTGCTGCCGCTGGGCCCTCGTCGCCGCCATCGACCTCTCCCCGGGCATGCGCGTCCTCGACGTCGCGGCCGGCACCGGCAACGCCTCGCTCCCTGCCGCCGCCCGCGGCGCCGACGTCACCGCCAGCGATCTGACCCCCGAGCTGCTGGCGGCCGGCCGGGCCCGAGCCGAGGCCGAGGGCCTGGACATCTTCTCAACTGGAGTTTCTCCAGTGTCCGCCGGTGCCGCTGGTGTTCTTGCTTGAGGGACCTGCTCTTCGTCGTTCATGCTCGGGCTCTCAGTCCTCGAAGGTGGCGACAATCGGACGATGGTCGCTGAAGGCGTACCACTCAGTCGGATTGAACGCCACTGCGGTCCGTGATCCTCGAGCCAGTCGACCGCCGCCAAGAGCGAGGAGGTTTGGGGCGCGTCACGGGTACTCATCATCGCCTCCTTGGGGACCGTGTGGGGACCTAGGGTAGCAGATACATGTCTCGCTATATTTGTTCCGGTGACCGTCGAGTCTTCATCAACGTCCGATCTCGATTCGCGCCAGCTCGAGCACTTCATCGTTGCGTGGGAGCGCTTCGGGCGTGCGGCTCGCCGCGCGCAGGGTCGAGCCAATCAGGCGCCCTCCGGGACGCTGAGCCATGCTCAGTATCTGCTCGTGGAGCCGCTGCTCGACGAGCAGCCGATGGCGGTCTGCCAGCTCGCCGAGGCCGCTGGGATCGCTCAGCCCACGGCGACGCGCATGCTCGCACGCCTAGTGCGCGACGGGGTGCTTCGCCGGCGCGCCGACGCAGGTGATCGCCGTGTCAGGTTGATCGAGCTGACGGCCGATGGTCAGACGCTGGTCGCAGATAAGCGCGCGCAGCTCATGGTCGTGCGCCGCCAGATCTTCGCCAGCGTCCCCGAACAGCAGCGCGTGCAGGCCCGCAAGCTGCTCGATCACCTCGCGGTCGCGATCGAGCAGCTGTAACGCACAAGTTCGGCGAGTGGTCGTGCGACGTCACGAAGTTGAAACGGTCCGCGACAGCGAAACGTCAGAGAGCACGCGATGAGAATTGAGCGAAGCACGCCTGGCGCGCCCGAAGACGTACTCCGGGCAATCTCCGCTGTTGACATAACGCACGTTATCGAGCGTTGATCCCTATATGAACGCAAGCGTTCGTTTTGACGAAGGGTGTCAGACGACAGCTGGATGAAACGATGCGTCACGGAGATGAAACGCTCCGGCGACATCGAAATGAAACGCGTCGGAGGCACGATCTCGGATCCGATAGACCCACGGCAACGGCTTCGACGCCGCGGGCGCGCCGACCAGACCGAGTCACGCCGTCAGGTGACGCGCGCTTGCTCCGCCGGTAGTCCTTCAGCCGTGTACTCGTCCCACTCGGTGCCGCGCATGACCTCGCGTTCCCAGCCCCACAGATTGCTCCGCACGCCACCTGCGAGTGCGACGAGCGCTTGGCGCTCGACGCGGATCAGTTGCCGCCAACGGAGTTCGGTGATCGCCGCGCGGGCAACCTCGGGATGCATCCGAAGCTCGCCTATCGCGAGGCCGGCTCGCGGCCCCTCGAGCAGCTCGAAGAGCAGTCGCGCACCCACAGGCGATAGGCCGTGATCGCGGTCGGCCCGCTTCAGGATTCGCTCGACTGCGAGTGTGGTCTCAGCGTCGGAGCGTACGCGGAGTTCGAGCCTCCCATCGAGGGTGGCCGCCAGGATCTCGGCCGTGCGGGTCAGCTGTTCGCGGAGCGTGACCTCCGCTGCATGTAGCCGGTCGGCGGACCATCTGAGTCCGCGAATCAGGCTGAGACGGTCTGCTCCCCCACCCGTTTGCAGCAGGACCGAATGCAGTCGCGGCCCATCGGCGGCGAGGTACTCGTCGACCCGCCCGAGCGCCACACTCTGGAACCTGCCCGGCCACGCCGGCGGGTTGCTGAACCCCATCGCGGCCTCTTTCGCCATGGCGAAGCCTTGTGCTCGCCGAGCGAGCACATCGGCGCTGTCTGCATCGGGCAGGCCGGTCCGAGCCTGCATGGCCCCTCCCCCGTGACTCAGCGCCCAGTCCCAGTAATCCGCGCTCGGTAGGAGCGAGCGCGACGTTTCGTCGGTCAACGCGACGTCGTCGACCTCCAGGTCAACGCGGGTAACGTCCACGAGCGCTGCCAGCTCGTGATGGACCGTGCTCGTGCCGAGCTCGGCCGCATTGAACGCCGTCGGCGCCGTGTCGTCGAGGGCAGCACGGACCGCCGGGGCACGCAGCGCGGCACCGTTCCTTGCAACGAAGAATGGATCCCCGTCTGCGCCTCCCTGTCGGCGTCTCACCCACATCTGGGTTCGGATCGCCGGCCTCAGCGGCGCGGCAATCTCGACCTCGCCGAACCTCGCACAGTGCGTATCGAAGTCGCCGATCCTGATCTTGCAGAGGTCGGCCGACGACCGCCTTGTCGCCCATGCAAGCGCGGCGAGGGCCTGCGGTTGCGGAGTCGCGTCTGATGGGAGTGGCCAGTCGAGTTGGTTAGCAGGCGCGGTGTTCAGAGCCATTGCGACCGCGACAGCAACGTCGTGCAACGGAATGCGCACGTGCCATCCGGCTCGCAAGGCGGCGATCTGGAACGCGCGCGTCAGGGCGAGCAGATCGTTGCCGTTGCATGCGCGCCGCAAGTCGTCTTCGAGCAGCTTGAGGACACGGTCCGGATCGTCGACGCCGTCAAGTTGTATAAACGCCGAGTCGGTGAGCGCATCGAAGGCCTCGCGGAACCGGAACCACAGCTCCTGGTCCTCGATGGAGCCCTTGCATTCGGCCTTGAAACACGTCACGTCGGCCGGTGGGAGCGGCGGCAGCCCGTCGGGGAGGCGCGCGGGGGCCGTCACGGTCGGTTCGGCATTCTGCGATTGGATCGTCGTTTCGGCGATCAGGACGCTGACGGGCTCAGCGCTGAGCGCGGCGAGCGCCGGCGGGAGCGAATCGCGCATCGTCATGAGGTTCACGAGGCTGACATCGATTCCGTCGCTGGCCGCAAGCTCGAGCAGGATCTCGGCGAGCTTGTCGGTCACCCTCCACGCCCCGTAGATGACGAGGTGCCGGATCTCAAAGCCCGCCATCCACGCTCGCGCTAGCCTCCACGCAGGCGCCGCAGTCCGAGGCCAGTGGCGTGCCCCTCGGCGGTGTCCAAGGGCCACGAGGAGATCCTGCGGGAGTGCTTCGTCGACTCCTCGTGGTGTAGCATGCCCCACGATCACGCCGGCGTGTCGGTTCGCGAGGCAGTTGATCTGCACGACCGAGTCGAGTCGGTCGTCGGAATCCTCGACGCACGCAAGCGTTTCGACGCCATTCAAGCCGTTCTCGAGCAGACCCACCAAGGTGCGTCGATCAGCGTCGGGTTCGCCCAGCTGAAGGCGGGTGACACGCTCGACGACCTCATCGCTCACGGCGACGCGGCACTCTACGAAGTCAAGGAACACAACTGAGCTATAATAGCGTCCGCATACGGTGAACCCCGCCGGCCCTCGGGTCCGTTGGTCCGTTGGCGTGCGGGGACCAGCGGGCTTGCTTCCGCGTTCCGCTTACCCGATGAACTGTTGTGTTCAGGCGGGGGGCGCGAGGCCGAGGGAGGCGAGGAGCGCGAGCAGCTGGGGTGCGATGCCGTTTATAGCGCCGTTGATGATGCCGACGATGGAGACCACGAGACCACCAGGAATGTTAGGCATGGACTTCTCTTTCTGAGGGCTGCCGAGTTGTAGAAAGATCCGTGGCCGCCCCGCCAACTCCGACCGTAGGCCAAGCGCCCCGAAAAAAACATCCCTGAACTCAGCCATATTTAGGTGAGGTGTGTCTGAGCTAACGCCACAGATCGGCCCGGCGATTAGTCCGCGTTGGGCGGGTCGGGCGGTGGGGTGTTGGTGGGATGGGTAGCTGCGCTGTGGCGGCCTGTCAAGGGCACCGCTG
>JBPCJA010000078.1:0-24666 GCA_051005755.1 Solirubrobacteraceae bacterium | reverse complement strand
GCCGTCCTCGGCGGCGTTGAAGCTCGCCTTCAGCAGGCGTAGCGCGAAGGGCGACATCGCCAGCATCTCCTGACACCAGCCGACCGTCTCCTGCTCGAGTGAAGCGAGCGGCACGACCGTGTTGACGCGGCCCATGTCGAGCGCCTGCCGAGCGTCGTACTGGCGGCACAGAAACCAGATCTCCTTGGCCTTCTTCGGCCCGACGAGGTTCGCCAGCAGGCCGGCGCCGAAGCCGCCGTCGAAGGAGCCGACCTTCGGGCCGGTCTGGCCGAAGCGGGCGTTGTCGGCGGCGAGCGTGAGGTCGCAGACGAGATGCAGGACGTGGCCGCCGCCGATCGCATAGCCCGCGACCATCGCCACGACCGGCTTGGGCAGACGGCGGATCTGGATGTGCAGGTCGGTGACATGAAAGCGCCCGACGGCCCCCGCCTTGCCGGGCTCGGTCTCATAGCCGCTGTCGCCGCGCACGCGCTGATCGCCGCCCGAGCAGAACGCGAGCGGCCCCTCGCCCGTCAGCACGACGACGCCGACCGCCGTATCCTCGCGGGCGCGCTCGAGTGCGTCGGAGATCTCGATCAGCGTCTGCGGGCGAAAGGCGTTGCGGACCTCGGGGCGGTCGATCGTGATCTTCGCGATGCCGTCGCCGCTGAGCTCGTAGCGGATGTCGGTGTACTCGCCGGCCGGCGTCCAGTCGACTGCCATCACGTGCAGGCTACTTTCCAGGCATGCTCGTCGAGTCCTGGCTTCACCGCGCCGCCCGGTCGCGCCCGGGTCACGTCGCGCTGCGCGCCGACGACGGCGCGCTGACGTACGCCGAGCTCGACGCCGCCGCGACGCTCGCCGCGCAGCGCCTGCGCGCGCTCGGCGTCGGCCCCGGCGACCGCGTCGGCATCGCGCTGCCCGCCCGGCGGGCGTTCGTGCAGACGCTGCACGGCTGCCTGCGGCTCGGGGCCGTGGCGGTCCCGGTCGACCTGCGGCTGAGCGCCGCCGAGCGGCGGCTGCGCACGACCGGCTGCGCGGCGGTCGTCGGCGAGCCGCTGGCGGGGCTTGTGGACGAGGGCGCGCCGCCGGCGCTCACCCACGACCTCGACGCGACCGCGATCGTCGTGCACACCTCGGGCACGACGGCGGGGCCGCGCGCGATCGAGCTGACGTACGGCAACTGGCTGTGGAGCGCGCTCGGCTCGGCCGTCGCGCTCGGCGTCGATCCGGCCGATCGCTGGCTGTGCACGCTGCCGCTGTCGCACGTCGGCGGCCTGTCGATCCTCGTGCGCAGCGCGATCGACGCGACGACGGTGATCCTGCACGAGCGCTTCGACGCCGAGGCCGCGGCCGGCGAGCTCGCGACCCGCGCCACGCTCGTCTCGGTCGTGCCGACGACGCTCGCGCGGCTGCTCGACGCCGGCCTGCGCCATCCGCCGGCGCTGCGGGCGGCGCTCGTCGGGGGCGCGCCGATCGTGCCGGCGCTGCTGGCGCGCGCGGCCGCGGCCGGCGTGCCGACGGTCAGCACGTCCGGGCTGACGGAGGCCTGCTCGCAGGTGACGACGGGCGGACCGCCGCTGTTCTGCACGCGCGTACGGCTCGGCCCCGAGCGCGAGATCCTCGTAGCCGGTCCGACCGTTGCCCCCGGCGCCGTCGCCGCCGACGGGTGGCTGCACACCGGTGACGAGGGCGCGCTCGACGTCGAGGGCAACCTCACCGTGACGGGCCGCCGCGGCGACACGATCATCACCGGCGGCGAGAACGTCGCGCCGACCGAGGTCGAGGCGGTGCTCGCCGCGCATCCGGCGGTCGCCGAGGCCGGGGTGCATGGCGCGCCGGACGCCGAATGGGGCCAGCGCGTCGTCGCGACCGTCGTCCTGCGTCGCGGAGAGACCGCATCGGAAGAGGACCTGCGGGGTTATTGTCGTGTCCGACTCGCCGGGTACAAGGTGCCGAGAGTCGTCCGTTTCGCCCCCGAGCTGCCAAAGACGGTCTCAGGGAAGCTGTTGCGCCGATCGCTGGAGGATTGAATGTCGCCCCTGGGCCGCCGTCGCTGGATGACCACCGCCGCTGCAACGCTGGCGGTGCTGGCCGCGCCTGCCGCGGCACAGGCGGCGACCTACACCGTGTCCGCCGGCAACGGCTCGTGCGGGGGCGCGGATCTCGCCTGCGGCTCGCTCGCGGATGCCGCGACGGCCGCCGCGACGGGCGATGTCTTCAACGTCTCGCCGGGCACGTACGACGCGGCGACGTTCGACGCCGGCGGCGTGACGATCACCGGCGCCCAGGGCGTCGGGATCAACGGCACGATGACCTTCAGCGGCAGCTCCGGCGGCCCCTCGAGGCTCTCGAAGGTCGCGATCAGCCAGGCCACCGGCAACGCGCCGGGCATCTACGTCAGCGGCGCCGCGGGCCTCGAGCTGCTGGACGCCGCGGTCGTGAGCTTCAACGGCGACGGGATCATCGTGACCGGTGGGACGGCGAACAGCATCGTCCGCAGCCTCGTCATAACCGGCGGCGCGCAGACGAGCGCCGTGCGGGTGAGCTCGACGAACGGCACTCCGCAGAAGGCGCTGACGCTCGAGTCCTCGATGCTCACCGGCGGCGCCGCCGGGCTGCGCGCCGACACCGAGAACCTCGCGATCGAGGCCGCGGCCGGCGACATCGACATCGTCGCCCGCCACCTCACGGCCGCGGGCTCGACGAACGGCATCGTGCTCGACTCCAGCAAGGCCCAGCGGCTCATCGGCACCGGCGTCGGCAACATCACGGCGACGGTCACCGACTCGATCGCGCTGAACAACCAGGTGACGAACTACCCTGGCATCGCGGGCCTCGGCGCGAACACGGCGGCGCTCGCCGCCAGCCGCAGCCTGCAGACCGGCGATCCGAACGCGCTCTTCGCCGAGGCCCCACGGCGCAACTTCCGCCTGCGGCCCGGCTCCCCGGCGATCGACGCCGGCGGCTTCGAGGCCGGCGAGTCGACGACCGACCTCGACGGCGACGCGCGGCCGGGCCCGACGACCGACCTCGGCGCCGACGAGTTCGTCAACGCCGCGCCGACGGCGAGCATCGTCGTGCGCACCGCCAGGCCGCGCGACAACCAGCCGGTGCTGCTCGACGGCAGCGGCTCGAGCGACCGCGAGGCGGTCTCCGGCGACGGCATCGTCCAGTACCGCTGGGCGTTCGGCGACGGCACGTCGGAGAACACGACGACCCCGACCGTCCAGCACACCTACAAGAGCGAGGGTACGGTCGCCGCGCAGCTCGTCGTCGTCGACCGTCAGGGCGCGGTCAGCGCGCCCGCCATCGCCCGGGTCAACGTCGCCGACGGCGTCCCACCGGCGGCGACGATCACCAAGCCCTTCGCCAACCAGCGCGTCAAGCTCACGACGACGAGGACGCGGACGGTCACGCGCAGGGGCGTCAAGCGCAAGGTCACGACGAAGCGCAAGGCGAAGCTCGGCTTCGGCGGCGTCGCGAAGGACAAGTCCGGCGTCGCCTTCGTCCTGCTGACGCTCGAGAAGCTCAGCGGCTCGTCGAGCACGACGGCCGCGAAGTCCAGCCGGTCGTCGAAGTCGCAGTGCGCGTGGTTCGACGCCAAGAAGGGCCTGCTGAAGCGCAGCTGCGCCAAGCCGGTGGTCATCGCGACCAAGCTCGCCGCCGACGGCTCCTGGACGTACAACGTCTCCACCAAGGTCAAGCAGCCCTCGGCGGGCCTGTACCGCGTCAGCGCCTACGCGGCCGACGGCAGCGGCGCGTACGGCAACTCGGCGCCCGCGAACGACCGCGTCGTCCGGTTCCGGCTGACGAAGTGAGGCGCGGCGACATGACACGCGCGACCCGGCGACGGGCTCTCCTCGCCGCCGGCATCGCCGTCGCGGCGCTGGCCGCCCCCGCCGCCGCAGCGCAGGCCAGGACGTACACCGTCGCCGCGGGCGGCGGCGCGTGCGGAGGCACCGACACCTCCTGCGAGTCGCTCAACGCCGCTGCCGGCGCGGCCGCCGGCGGCGACACCGTGCAGGTCGCGCCCGGCACGTACTCCGAGGCGCCGACGTTCCCGGCCGCGGGGGTCACGATCACGGGCTCGACGGCCGCCCCCGTGATCGTCACCGGCACGATCACGTTCAGTGGCAACGGCTCGTCTCCGAGCGTCCTCGAGAAGCTCATCGTCGCACCGAGCTCAGCGGGGTCGCCGGCCGTCGGTGTCAGCGGGACCGCCGGCGTCGCGGTCCGCGACGCGTTCCTCCTCAGCTCCGGCGGCGCGGGCATGGCGATCTCCAGCGGCACGGGCAACGAGATCACGCGCAGCACCGTCGTCTCGGGCGCCGCCGACGGCGCGGCCGTGGACGTCCAGGCGGGCGCGCCGCCCGTCGGCCTCGTGCTGAGCTCGAGCATCCTCAGCGGCGGCGCGAGCGGCAGCGGCCTGTCGGTCCGGACCGGCGTCGGCACGCTGCTGCCGGGCAGCGCCGCGGACGCGAGCGTCACCGCGCGCCACGTCACGATCGCGGGCTCGGCGAACGCGATCGCGCTCGACTCCAGCGCCGCGGCAGGCCTGCTGAACAGCCCGGCGGGCAACATCGCCGCGACGGTCACCGACTCGATCGTGCTCGGTGCGACTCCGCAGAGGACCAACGCCGGCCTCGCCCCGCTCCTCCCGCCCAACACGGCGTCGCTCGCGTTCACCCGCACGGACCGGACGACCCCCGCCGACCAGCTCTTCGTCAGCGCCGCCAAGCGCAACTTCCACCTGCGCTCCGACGCGCCCGCGATCGACAAGGGGCAGCTCACGCCCGGGGACTCCGCGACCGACGTCGACGGCCAGCCGCGCGAGGCCGGCGCCGCCAGCGACCTCGGCGCCGACGAGTTCGGCAACGTCCCGCCGACGGCGGACTTCGCCGTCAAGACGCCGACGCCGCGCAGCACCCGGCCGGTGAGCTTCGACGCCAGCGCCTCGAGCGATCGCGAGGCCGGCTTCGGCGGTGGGATCGCCTCGTACCAGTGGATCTTCGGCGACGGCTCCACGGAGAGCACGACGACACCGACGGTGAGCCACACCTACAAGCGTGAGGGCTCCGTCGTCGTGCAGCTCATCGTCGTCGACCGCCAGGGCGCCTCGAGCGCTCCGGCGATGGTGCCCGTGAAGCTCATCGACGGCTCGCCGCCGGCGGTCGTCATCTCCAAGCCGCGCCCGAACCAGACGATCCGCCTTCAGACGACGACGACGAGGACCGTGACGCGCGACGGGGCCCGCCGCAAGGTCAGGACGAGGAAGCGCACGCGGATCGGCTTCGCCGGCACGGCGCGGGACCCGTCGCGGGTGACGGCGGTCTTCCTGACGCTCCAGCGGCTCTCCGCGAGGGCGAAGAGGACGAGCGCGAAGTCCAGCGCGGCGAAGGCGAAGCGCTGCACGTGGCTGGACCCCAAGCGGGGCCTCGTGACCAGCGCCTGCGACAAGCCGGTGCTCATCCGGGTCGCCGTACGCTCCGACAAGTGGGCCTACAACGTCCCGACCAAGGTCAGGCTCGGTGCCGGCAGCTATCGCGTCAGCGCCTACGGCAGCGATGGGACAGGCGCCTTCGGGAACTCCGCTCCGAAGCGCAGCCGGGTCGTCAGGTTCACGCTGAGGGGCTAATGAGCGAGGATCCGTCCGCCTATCGCAGCGCCAGCCTCGAGCGCTGGACGCGCGCGGCGAGCGGATGGGGGACGCACCGGGAGGTCATGCAGGCGGCGTTCCGGCCGGTCTCCGGCTGGCTCGTCGACGCGATCGAGCCCCAGCCGGGCCACCGCGTGCTCGAGCTCGCCGCCGGCCCCGGCGACACGGGCTTCCTCGCGGCCGAGCTCATCGCTCCCGGCGGGGCGCTCATCAGCTCCGACGCCGTCGAGGAGATGCTCGAGATCGCCCGCGCCCGCGCCGCCGAACTCGGCATCTCCAACGTCGAGTTCCAGACGATCGACGCCGAGTGGATCGACCTTCCGACCGCCTCCCTCGACGGCGTCATCGCCCGCTGGGGCTACATGCTGCTCGCCGATCCCGCTGCCGCGCTGCGCGAGACGCGGCGCGTCCTGCGCCCCGGCGGCCGGGTCGCGCTCGCGGCCTGGACCGATCCTTCCGAGAACCCGTGGACCGCGGTGGCGATGGAGGAGGTGCGGGCGATGGCGCAGATCGACGAGCCCGACCTCGACGCGCCGAACATGTTCGCCTTCCGCGACCCTGACCGCATCCGCTCGCTCCTGGAGGAGACGGGCTTCACGGACATCGTCGTCGAGCAGGTCGACATCCTGCTGCCCTACGAAGACCTCGACAGCTGGTGGGACATCGCGCTCGACATCTCCACGAGCCTCGCCGAGCAGGTGGGCCGGCTGACGCCCGCGCAGCGCGACGACCTGCGCGACGTGATCGACGAGCGCTTGGCGCCATACGTGGCCTCCGACGGCACGGTCGCGCTGCCGGGTCGCACGCACGTGGCCGCCGCAAGCGCGTAGTACACCCGGCCGGAAGCTCTGTGGAAATCCGCAGAACTTGCGGACGGGTGGACCAGTCAGGACGCGCTGCGATGCTCGCGCAGGTCCGCGTCGCGCTGTAGGCGCGCCAGGCTGCGTGCCCGGATCGGGCCGATGCTGCCGACCGGCATCGCGAGCTTCGCGCTGATCTCGCGGTAGTCGGTGTCGACGGCGACGAGTGCCATGAGCGCGCGCTGACGCTCGGGCAGCGCCGCGAGCGCGCGGCCGAGCACGATCCGGCGCTCGGATGCCAGCAGCCGGTCGTGGGGGGTGCTGCTCGCGTCGCCCGCGCCGAGCTCGGGATCGTCGGTCGGCGCCTCGCGGACGTGCGACTGCAGCAGGCGCATCGACTCCCGGCGCACGGTGGTGGCGAGCCAGCCGGGCACCGCGGCGGGCTCGCGGATGCGATCGATGTGCTCGTAGAGGCGCAGGAACGTCGTCTGCACGACGTCGTCCACGTCGTGGCGCGACAAGCGGTAGGAGTGTGCGATCCCGCGCAGCATCGGGCCATGGCGGGCGACCAGCTGCGACCAGGCGGCGTCGTCGCCCCTGCGGGCGGCGTGGACCACCGACGCGACCTGGGTCTTGCTGTCGCGTTCGCGATTGATCATTGAAGCTGCCTCCGATGTGCGACGGGTATGGAGCCCGGCTGGCTCCTTGTGCTCGGCGGCGAGGATCCATGCGATCGATTGCAGCC
Source organism: Solirubrobacteraceae bacterium (assembly GCA_051005755.1). Classification (GTDB taxonomy): domain Bacteria; phylum Actinomycetota; class Thermoleophilia; order Solirubrobacterales; family Solirubrobacteraceae; genus CADCVQ01. The sequence continues at coordinate 17,483 of JBPCJA010000078.1, read as the reverse complement.
CGCTTTCAACCTGGCAACAGCGCTTCCAGCGGGCCACGCGACCGGGTAGCGTGCGCCGGAGCCGATGGAATTCCGGATACTCGGACCGATCGACGTGCGCGGTGACGCCGGCGCCGTCGCGTTGGGCGGTCCGAAGCCGCGCGCGGTTCTCGCGGTGCTCCTCCTGCATGCCAACCAGCCGGTCAGCGCCGAGCGGCTGGCGCTCGCGCTGTGGGGCGAGGAGGCCCCCAGCGGGGCGATCAAGACCGTCCAGGTGCACGTCTCGCGCCTGCGCAAGGCGCTCGGCGACGCCGACATCCTCACGACCACCGCGGCCGGGTACTGCCTGCGCGTGCTCCCCGGCGAGCTCGACGCCGAACGCTTCGAGCGGCTCGTCGAGGATGGACGCCGCGCGCTCGCCGAGGGCCGCCCCGAGGACGCCGCCGCGACCCTGCGCGCGGCGCTGACGCTGTGGCGCGGTCCGCCACTCGGGGACTTCGCCTACGAGCCGTTCGCGCGGGCCGAGATCTCGCGCCTGGAGGAGGCGCGGCTCGCCGCACTCGAGGCTCGCATCGAGGCCGACCTCGCGTCCGGACGCCACGCCGAGCTCGTCGCCGAGCTGCAGCAGCTCGTCGCCGCGCATCCGGGCCGCGAGCGGCTCGCCGGCCAGCTCATGCTCGCGCTGTACCGCTGCGGCCGGCAGGTCGAGGCGCTCGAGGCCTACAGCGACGTGCGGCGCGCGCTCGTCGCGGAGGTGGGCGTGGAGCCCGGACCGGAGCTGCGCGAGCTGCAGCAGTCGATCCTGCGCCAGGACGTCGCCCTGGACGTGACCGCGGTCGCGACCGAGCTGCCCGCCGAGCTCGACGCGACCGTCGCCCCGCCGCTCGCCGGTCGCGACGACGAGCTGGAGTGGATCCGCCTGCGCTGGACGCGGGCGCGCACCGGAACCGGCGGGGCGGTGATGCTCGTCGGCGCCGGCGGATCGGGCAAGAGCCGGCTGAGCGCCGAGCTCGCCACCGAGGTGCACCGCGAGGGGGCCACGGTGCTGTACATGTCCGCGCACGCCCCCGACGACGCAGCGATCGACGTCCTGCGCCGCACGCGCGAGACGCTGCGCACGACGCTGCTCGTCGTCGACCACGCCGGCGACGCCGGGGCGGCGCTGTTCGCCGAGCTCGCCGAGCTCGTCGAGGCGACGCGCAAGCTGCCCGTGCTCGTCGTGTTGTGCACCGAGGACGAGCGATCGCTCTCCGGCCTGCGCAACGACGGCGTCCTGGAGCTCGCGCCGCTCGACGCCTACGCGGTGCGGGCGATCGCCTCCACGTACGCGCCCCGCCGGGACGCTGACGACGTGCCGGCCGAGTGGCTGATGGAGGCGAGCGCCGGCGTCCCGCGGCGTGTCCATGAGGCGGCCAGCCAGTGGGCGCGCCGCGAGGCCGCGCGGCGCGTCGTCGCGGTCGCCGAGCGGGCGCAGGCCGGCCGCACGGAGCTGCGCTCGATCGAGTCCGACCTGGCCGGCGACGTCGCTGAGCTCCAGGAGGCGCGCGAGCGCATCCTGCCGCGCGAGGGCGACGGCGAGACCAGACCGGTCGTGTGCCCGTTCAAGGGCCTCGCCTCCTACGACGTCGGCGACGCGCAGTATTTCTTCGGCCGCGAGCGCCTCATCGCCGAGATCGTCGCCCGGCTCGTCGGCACGCCGCTGCTCGGCGTCGTCGGCCCGTCGGGCAGCGGCAAGTCCTCTGCCATGCGTGCCGGCCTGCTCCCCGCGCTGGCCGGTGGCGTGCTGCCCGGCAGCGAGAACTGGGTCCAGGCGTTGATGCGCCCCGGGGAGCACCCGCTCGCGGAGCTCAGGCGCGTGCTCGCAGACGTCGGGGACGATCGCCGCGTGCTGCTGGCGATCGACCAGTTCGAGGAGCTGTTCACGGTCTGCGCGGACGAGGCGGAGCGCTGCGCGTTCATCGCCGAGCTCGGGCAGTTCATCTCGTCACCGGTCGGCCGCTTCACGATCGTGCTCGCGTTGCGAGCGGACTTCTACGGACGCTGCGCGGCGTATCCCGAGCTCGCCGCCCCGCTGGCGGCGAGCAACGTCCTCGTCCGTGCGATGAGCCGCGAAGAGCTTCGGCTGGCGATCCAACGGCCCGCCCAGCGCGCGGGCCTGCGCGTCGAGCACGAGCTCGTCGAGGCGCTCGTCGCCGACGTGGAGCGTGAGCCCGGCGGACTGCCGCTGCTGTCGACGGCCCTGCTGGAGCTCTGGCAGCAGCGCGACGGGCGGCGGCTGCGGTTCGTCACCTACACGCGCTCGGGCGGCGTACGCGGGGCCGTGGCGCGGCTCGCCGAGGACGCGTTCGCGCAGCTCGACGATCGGCAGCAGGCGATCGCGCGTCGCGTGCTCCTGCGCATGACCGGCGAGGGCGCCGACGGCGCCGTCGAGCGCCGCCAGGTCGCGCTCGCCGAGCTCGAGACCGAGCGCGACGAGGACGTCACGCGCGGCGTCGTCGCGCTTCTGACCGATCGCCGCCTGCTGACCGTCAGCTCGGGCACGGTCGAGGTCGCCCACGAGGCGCTGCTGCGCGAGTGGCCGCGGCTGCGCGAGTGGATCGAGGCCGACCGCGACGGGCTGCGGATCCAGCGCGCCGTGACGGCGGCGGCGGCCGAATGGGAGCGCCTGAACCGCGACGCCGGCGCGCTGTACCGCGGGGTGCGTCTCGCCGAGGCGCTCGAGTGGCGCGACGCACGCGCGGCACCGCTGAACGAGCTCGAGCGCAGGTTCCTGGCGGCGGGCGAGGCGGCACGTGCACGAGAGCGGGTCACGCGCCGCAGGCGCGTGGGACTCGTCCTCGCGGCGCTGACGACCGGGCTCGTGGCAGCCGTCGTCGCAGCGGTCTTCGCGAATCACCAGCGAGACGTCGCGCAATCGCGCGATCTCGCGACGAAGTCCTCGACGCTCATCGCGACCGATCCGGGGCTTGCGCTCGCGATCGCGCTCGAGGCGCTGCGCCACAGCGACACCGAGCAGGCGCAGAACGCGCTGCGCCAGGCGACGCTCGAGCATCGCGCGACGCGCGTCATCGCCGCCCACGACGGCCTCGTATTCGGCGTCGCGCCGAGCCCGGACGGCCGCTTTGCCGCCACGGCCGGCGGCGACCGCACCGTTCGCATCTGGAGTCTGGGCAGCGGCCGCCGCGTCGGCGAGATCCGTGGCTACCGCGCCGAGGTCCGGGCGGTGAGCTTCAGCCGCGACGGCACGCGCATCGCGAGCGCTGCTGCGGATGGAGAGATCGCCGTCGCCCCCGCACATGGCGGTCAGCGGGACGTCGTTGTACGCCTCAAGCGCGACTCTGCGACGAGCATCGATTTCGGCGCCGACGGCAAGACGCTTGCGATCGGAACGTACCGCGGCCGCGTGGCGCTCGTCCGGCTGAGTGACGGCGCGTTGAGCGACCTGCCTCCGGGCCACGTCGGTCCCGTGTACGCCGTGGACTTCGACCGCGACGACCGCAGGGTCGTGAGCGCGGGAGAGGACGGCTTCGCGCGGATCCGGAACGTCGCGGGCGGTGGCCTCCTCGAACTCCCCGGCAAGAACAGGGTATTCGCTGCAAGCTTCAGCCCGGACGATGCACGCGTGGCGACGACCGACGAGTCCGGCGGCGTGCTGCTGTGGGATGCGAGCAGCGGTAGCGGGCCGACGCGAATCCACGTCAGCGATCAACCGCTGACGTCGGTGCGCTTCAGCGCCGATCGACGCCGCATCGTGACCGCCGACACGGACGGGGTGGTCCAGCTGTCCGCCATCCGGGGGCGCGCCGTGCTCGCCGAGATGAGAGGTCACCAGGGTCCGGCGCGGGCGGATTTCGTCCCCCACAGCGGCGCTGTCGTGAGCGCTGGCGAGGAGGACGGGACGTTGCGGACGTGGATCCCGCCGGCGACGAGAGTCCCGACGCGACCGGGAACCGTTCCGCGCTTCAGCGGCCACGGAGGACTCGTCGTCGCCGGAGACGTCAAGGGCCCGATCCACGTCTGGGATCCGGCGACCGGCGAGGACCGCGAGCTCGCCGGTCATACGAAGGCGAGCTTCCCGCAGCTGTCGCCGGATGGCAGGCAGATCGTCAGCGCATCGTATGACGGCCGCGTGCGGGTGTGGGATGTCAGCAGCGGACGATCTCGCGTGGTCCCGAGTCTCGACGGCCTGAAGTACGCGGCCGCCATCGACGCGAGCGGGAAGCGGATCGCCATCGGTGGCCAGGCGCCGCTCGTCATCCAGGCGCCGGACGGGAGAGCTCGCCTTCGGCTGCGCCGGCAGCACGCGTTCGTCAACGCGCTCGTGTTCAGCCCTGATGGAAAGCATCTGCTGACCGGATCCGACGACGGAGCGGCGCGAATCTGGAACGCTCGCAGCGGCGCATTGGAGCGAACCCTGCGCGTACACGACGCTACGGTTCGCGGCGTGTCCTACAGCAGTGACGGGCGGCGGATCGCAACGGCGGGCAGCGACGGGACGGTTCGCGTCTGGCCGGCGGATGGCGGCGGTCCCGTGATCCTCGTCGGCCATCAGGGGGCCGTGAACACCGCCGAGTTCGACGGTCGGGACGATCGGATCGTCAGCGCCGGCGACGACGGGACGGTTCGTGTCTGGCCGGCGGACGGCGGCGATGCCCTCGTGGTGCTGTACCGCCACGAGGGCATCGCCAGCGGCGCGGACTTCAGCCGCGACGGTCGCAGCGTCGTCAGTGCCGGCGACGACGGCATGCGGATCACGGCGTGCGAGGTCTGCGGAACCATGGAGGAGGTGCTCCGCCTCGCCCGCACGCGCGCCCAGCACAAGCTCAGCGCCAGCGAACGGCGGCTGCTCTTGCCCTGAGCGCGCAACCGACGATCGGCGCCGGCGTCATCGGTGGGGCGGTCGCGGCCACTTCCCGCTCTGCGTCTTCTGTCCTGACCCCGAGATTTCGTCGGGGTCGGTCCCCTTCTGAGGGACAGCGTCGTAGATCGACGCGCGCAGCGACTCGCACTTGACGACGGTCGCGCTGCGGCGGACCGAGATCACGCTCTGTCCCGGCATGTCGCTCTCGTTCTCCTCACGGACGTCGACGATGTCCTTGCCGTCGAGCTCGATCCACATCTTGTGGGTGGGATCCTTGTAGAGGCGGTGGTGCCCGTTTGAGCCGTCCTTGCTGAGGTGGCCGACGAGCTCCACGACGTCGGTCGACGCCTTGTTCGCGTCCTCTTGTGCCGCCTGCTGTGAGTTGCCCATGGTGTCCTCTCGGTCGTCGTGGCTGCCGGCGCGAGCGCGGCATGTGCGTCGTTGCGTCCTTCGATCACGGGACGATCGTCGCCACCGTGGGTTCGGTGAGACAGAGTGAGCACCCCCATCGGTTGATACACGCCATCCGGCGCCGGCTTGATCGGGCGCGGCGGCCGCCCGGCCGCCGTGACGCGGCCGCAGGCGGGCATCTAGGATGGCCGCCATGTACTACGACGACGACGCCGACCTCACGCTCCTCGACGGCAAGACCGTCGCCATCATCGGCTACGGCTCCCAGGGCCATGCCCACTCGCTGAACCTCGCGGCCTCCGGCGTCGACGTCGTCGTCGGCCTGCGCGAGGGGTCCAGCTCGGCGGCGAAGGCGGCTGATCACGGCCTCCAGGTGCTGTCCGTCGCCGACGCTGCCAGCCGCGGCGACCTCGTCATGATGCTCGTGCCCGACGAGCTGCACCGCACCGTCTACGAGGGCGAGGTGCGCGACGGCATCGCCGAGGGCAACATGCTGCTCTTCGGCCACGGCTTCTCGATCCACTACGGCGAGGTGCAGGTCCCGCCCGGCGTCGACGTCGCGCTCGTCGCGCCGAAGGGTCCGGGCCACCTCGTGCGCCGCCAGTACCTCGAGGGCTCGGGCGTGCCCGGCCTCGTCGCCGTCCAGCAGGACGCGAGCGGCAACGCCAAGGACCTCGCGCTCGCGTACGCGAAGGGAATCGGCTGCACCCGCGGCGGGGTCATCGAGACCTCCTTCAAGGACGAGACCGAGACCGACCTCTTCGGCGAGCAGGCGGTCCTCTGCGGCGGCGCCTCCGAGCTCGTCCAGGCCGGCTTCGAGACGCTCGTCGATGCCGGCTACGACCCGAAGATGGCGTACTTCGAGTGCCTGCACGAGCTCAAGCTCATCGTCGACCTCATGTACGAGAAGGGCCTTGCGGGGATGCGCTACTCGATCTCGAACACGGCCGAGTACGGCGACTACACGCGCGGCAAGCGCGTCATCACCGACGAGACGCGGGCGAACATGCGCAAGATCCTCGAGGAGATCCAGTCGGGCGACTTCGCCCGCGAGTGGATCGCCGAGAATCGCGCCGGCCAGGAGAACTTCATGCGGATGCGCGCCGAGCAGGCCGCCACCGCCGTCGAGTGCAGCGGCAAGGAGCTGCGCGCGATGATGGACTGGATCGACACCGACTTCCACGAGTAGGGCCGCCGCCCAGCCCTCGCTAGACTCCGCCGGGCCGTCGCGACTGGCGTTCGGGTGGAGCACACCACCGGGAAGCGGCGGAGCACGTCGCCCCCGCACGCCTGGGCATCAGTCCTTCTCGACGCACCCACAACGAGGACCCATGCCATGACGACGAGCACCGAGCTCGAGATCCCCGAAGTGCTCCGGCCGTCCGACGGCCGTTTCGGCAGCGGCCCGTCGAAGATCCGCCCCGCCCAGCTCGCGCGGCTCGCCGGCGAGGCCGCCGGGCTCATGGGAACGTCCCATCGCCAGAAGCCGGTCAAGGCGCTCGTCGGCCGCGTCCGCGCCGGCCTGGCCGAGCTGCTCGGCGCCCCCGACGGCTACGAGATCGCCCTCGGCAACGGCGGCACGACGGCGTTCTGGGACGCCGCTGCGGTCGGCCTCGTCCGTGAGCGCGCTCTGCATCTCGTCTACGGCGAGTTCACCCGCAAGTTCGCCGACGTCACGAGGAAGGCGCCGTTCCTCGCCGAGCCGATCGTCGTGGAGGCCGCGCCCGGCGACGCGCCGCAGCCGGTCGCCGACGCCGCCGCGGACGTCCTCGCGTGGGCTCACAACGAGACGTCGACCGGGGTCATGGTCGGCGTCGAGCGACCCGCCGGCGCCGGCGATGCCCTCGTCCTGGTCGATGCGACCTCCGGCGCGGGCGGCCTGCCGCTCGACGTGTCACAGGCCGACGCCTACTACCTGGCGCCCCAGAAGAACCTCGGCTCGGACGGCGGCCTGTGGCTCGCGCTGCTCAGCCCGCCCGCGATCGAGCGCATCGAGCAGATCGCCGCGACGCAGCGCTGGATCCCCGACTTCCTCAGCCTCCAGACCGCGCTTGCCAACTCGCGGCAGGACCAGACGCTCAACACGCCGGCGATCGCGACGCTCGTCATGCTCGCCGACCAGCTCGACTGGATGCTCGAGCAGGGCGGTCTGGACTGGTGCGTCGGGCGCACGACCGCGTCGTCGGAGCACCTCTACGGCTGGGCGCACGACGCCTCCTACGCAGCGCCGTTCGTCGCCGATCCGGCGAAGCGCTCGCTCGTCGTGGGCACGATCGACCTCGCCGAGGCCGTCGACGGCGCCCGGGTCGCTGCGACGCTGCGGGCGAACGGCATCGTCGACGTCGAGCCCTACCGCAAGCTCGGGCGCAACCAGCTGCGGGTGGCGATGTACCCCGCGATCGAGCCCGCCGACGTGCAGGCGCTGACGGCCTGCATCGACTGGGTCGCCGAGCGGGTGGCGCCCTGATGCGCGTCCTCGTCAGCGAGGCGATCGGCGACTCCGGCCTCGATCTCCTCCACGCTGCCGGCTTCGACGTCGACCTGGGCATCGGCTGGCCGCGCGAGGAGCTCGAGGAGCGCATCGGCGGCTACGAGGCGATCCTCGTCCGCTCGGCGACGAAGCTCGACGCCGACCTCCTCGCGCGCGGTTCGCAGCTGCGCGTCATCGCCCGCGCCGGCGTCGGGATCGACAACATCGACGTCGCGGCGGCGACGAAGCGCGGCATCGTCGTCGCCAACGCGCCGCGCTCGAACATCGTCACCGCCGCCGAGCACACCATGGCGCTCCTGCTCGCGCTCGCGCGCAACATCCCGCAGGCGCACGGCTCGCTCATAGCGGGGCAGTGGAAGCGCGGCGCGTTCAGCGGCACCGAGCTCATGGACAAGACGCTCGGGATCCTCGGCTTCGGCCGCATCGGCCAGCTCGTCGCCCAGCGCGCGCGGGCCTTCGGCATGCGCGTCGTCGCCTACGACCCCTATGTCGCGGCCGAGCGCTACCAGAACCTCGGCGTCGAGAAGACCGACACCACCGACGCGCTCTACGCGCAGGCCGACTTCCTCACCGTCCATCTGCCGACGACGCAGGAGACCGACGGCTGGCTCGACGCCGAGGCGTTCGCGAAGATGCGCGACGGCGTGCGGATCCTCAACGTCGCCCGCGGGTCGCTCATCGTCGACGCCGATCTGCAGGCGGCGCTCGACAGCGGCAAGGTCGCAGGCGCGGCGCTCGACGTCTTTCGCTCCGAGCCGATCACCGACCATCCGCTCTTTCACTATCCGAACGTCATCGTCACGCCGCATCTCGGCGCCTCGACCGCCGAGGCGACCGATCGCGCCGGCTACCAGGCGGCCGAGCAGGTCGTCGCCGCGCTGCTGGGCGGTAGCGTGACGACCGCGGTCAACGTCCCCGCGATCGCGCCCGAGGACATGGAGGCGCTCGGCCCGTTTCAGCCGCTGTGCAACCAGCTCGGGCGGCTGGCGACGTCGCTGGCGCTGTGCGGCTCGATCGAGCGCGTGGAGATCGAGTGCAACGGCCGCATCGCCGAGCGCGATACGCGGCCGCTGGGGATCGCCGTGCTGCTCGGCGCGTTGCAGGGCCGCACGGAGGAGCCGATCAACGAGGTCAACGCGCACGCGATCGCCGAGGAGCGCGGTCTCGAGGTCTTCGAGACGTCGAGCACGACGGCGCGCGACTTCACCGACCTCGTTCGCGTCACGGTCGTCTGCGGGGACGCGCGCACGACCGTCGCCGGCACGACGATCGGCAACCGCAACCGGCCGCACCTCCTGCAGGCCTGGGGCCAGCGCTTCAACCTCCAGCTCGAGCCCCATCTCACCCTGTTTCGCTATCGCGACGTGCCCGGCGTCATCGGCCGCGTCGGCACGATCTTCGGCGGGCACGGCGTGAACATCGGCTCGGCCGCCGTCGGCCATTCGCCCAACAACGGCGACCAGCAGCACGCGGTCATGGTCCTCACGACCGACGCGCCGGTGCCGCAGGCGCTCATCGACGAGATCATCAGCTCGTCGGAGGACTTCGTCGACGGCCGTACCGTCGCGCTCGGCTGAGTGCGCGGGGGTGGATGGTCGGGCCCGGCCGCAGCGTTCGGCTGAGCACCTCGCCGTGGTCGGACGTCGGGCCCTCGGGGCGCCGGTGAGCCGTCCGGGCCGTGTGAGGGTCCCGCCTGACGTGCACAACTGCCGGATCGATCGGGTCGTCGCATCGAGTGGTCACTTGTGCACGCATGTCATGCATAACTGACACATCGACTCCCGCGCTCACCTGAGGTGGCAGTTGTGCATGCGATCCGCGTGAGTCCAGCCGCGACTGCGCGGGATCCGCCTCGGAGATGTTTCGTTCGCGAGCGCTGGTTTGCCACGGCTTTCATGGCAACGCGCATCCATCGCGGTCATTGCCCGCGGTTGTCGAAGCCGCGACAGAGGCTCGGATGGCTTGCCTCTGCCCCCTGGTGCCCGACTCGCCGAGCGTGTCGCGTTTTCCTCCACATGGAGGAAGAAGGCGACACGGTCGCCGTCTCTCGCCGCGGGTCGTCTCCGCAGCGAGTCCTGCCACCACGCCGGCACCCACGACGACGTGGCCCCCGGGAACGCACCGGCCGGCCATACCGTCGCCGAGCTCGGCGCCCACGAGTATGGTCACCGCGTGGCGGCGCACCGACGCAACGACCCGTGAGCCGGCGGACGCTGGCGCTCGGCGCGCTGCTCGTACTCGTGCCCGCGGCGCCCGCGGTGCCTGCGGCGGCGGCGTTCAGCGTGGGCGGCCTCAGCGACCAGCACGCGGAGTCGCTCGGCGACCTGCGCCTGCGCAGCGAGCTGAGCATGACCGCGGCGCGCCTCGTCGTGCGCTGGGATGCGGCGCTCGTCGAGCCCGGCCCTGTCGAGACCTGGCTGGCGGCCGCGCGAGCGCGGGGCCTGCGGCCGCTCGTCGTCTTCAACCGCCCGCCCGCAACGCGCTGCCCGAGCGCGCCCTGCGTGCTGCCGAGCGTCGCGCAGTTCACCGCGGCCTTCAACGCGTTTCGCCAGCGCTGGCCGTCGGTCACCGAGTTCGGGCCCTGGAACGAGGCCAACGTCGCCAGCCAGCCGACCGCCTCCAACCCGCAGCGGGCGGCGGAGTTCTACAACGCCATGGTCGCCACGTGCCCGGCCTGTACGGTGCTCGGCGCCGAGCTGCTCGACAGCACCGACGCGCCCGCCTACGTGCGTGCGATGACGCCGTTTCTCGCGAGCGCTCCGAAGGCCTGGGGGATCCACAACTACGAGGACGTCAACCACCTGCGCACGTCGGGCACCGACGCGCTGCTGCGGCTGACGACCGGAGAGATCTGGCTCACCGAGGGCGCCGGTCTCGTGCGCTACGTCGACGGCAGCGGGCGCGTGACGTTCCCCTACGACGAGCAACGTGCGGCGGACGCGACGCGCTTCATGTTCGACTACATCGACCGTCATCTCGACCGCGTGACCCGACTGTACTACTACGGGTTGCGCAACCGCACCCCGAACGACGACCGCTTCGACACGGCGCTGCTGCGGCGCAACGCCGTCAAGCGACCGGCCTGGGACATCGTGGCCGCTCGGTTGGGCAAGCTGCTGCCCGGCGTCGCCGCGGCGCCCGCCGTCAGCCGGCCGGCGCCGATCCAGCTGCTCACGCGCAGCCTGCGGCTCACGCGGCGCGGGCTCGTCGCCGGGCCGCTGCGCTGCGCCAAGGCTTCCAAGCCGCGCTGCCGCGGTCGCCTCGAGGTGCGCTGGAATGGGCGCCGCAAGGCGTTCGGCAAGCAGACGTTCTCGCTGCGCGCCCGGCACACGAAGAGCTACACGACCCGCGTCGGGCCGCGCAACCGCCGCCTGCTGCGCCGCAAGCGCTCGAGCCGCCGCGTCACGCTCGTCGTGCGGCTGACCCGTCCGCGCGCCTACGTCCGCTCGTATCCACGGCTGAGGATCGTGCGCCGGCGCTGAAGCGCCGGGCGCAGCGGGCACCATCGGGCCATGCGCACGACGCCGGACAGCCCCTGGTGGCGGGACGCGGTCGTCTACCAGATCTACCCGCGCTCGTTTCAGGATTCCGACGGCGACGGCGAGGGGGATCTCGCCGGCATCGCGCAGCGACTCGATCACGTCGCCGACCTCGGGGCCGATGCGATCTGGCTGTCGCCGGTCTACCCGTCGCCGATGGCCGACGGCGGCTACGACGTCGCGGACTACACCGGGATCGACCCGCGCTTCGGTTCGCTCGCCGACCTCGACGCGGTCGTCGCCGCCGCCCACGCGCGCGGTCTGCGCGTGCTCATGGATCTCGTCCCGTGTCACACGTCGATCGAGCACCCGTGGTTCACCGAGCACCCGGAGCGCTACGTCTGGTCTGACCGCGACGGCCCCCAGAACAACTGGCTCGCCGCCTTCGGAGGTCCCGCCTGGTCGCCGGACCCCCGCGGCCGCGGCTGGTACCTGCACTCGTTCTATCCCGAGCAGCCGGACCTCGACTGGCGCCGCGAGGACGTCCGCGCCGCGCTGGCCGGGGCGCTGCGCTTCTGGGTCGATCGCGGCGTCGACGGCTTCCGCCTGGATGCGATCGACCGCCTGCTCAAGGACCCCGCACTGCGAGACGACCCGCCCGCGACCGCCGCGCCCGCGCTGCCGGAGCTCGGCGAATGCGCGCGACTGGAGCCGCGCCACAGCCGCAACGCGCCCGACGTCGGCACGGCGTTGGCGGCGCTGCGCAGCGGCGCGGGGGAGGAGGCGCTGCTCGTCGGCGAGGTCTATCTCCCGTCGGCGGGCCAGATGCCCTACCTCGAGCACGTCGACGTCGCGTTCGCGTTCGAGCTGCTGCACGCGCCCTGGAGCGCGGGCGCGCTGCGCGCTGCGATCGCGTCCGCGCTCGATCCCACAGGGGTCGCCGGCCGCGCGGCGTGGGTGCTCTCCAACCACGACTCCCCGCGGCTTCCCGACCGCGTCGGCGCCCGCAACGCGCGCGCCGCCGCGCTGCTCGCGCTGACGCTCCCGGGTCCGGTCTTCGTCTACCAGGGCGACGAGATCGGGATGGCCGACGGCCCGGGCCGCGAGCCGCCCGACGACCGCGCCGGTCGCGACCGCCATCGTCACCCGATGCGCTGGGACGACGAGGCGCCGCACGGCGGCTTCACCACCGGAGAGCCGTGGCTGCCCGCGATCGAGGTCGACGGGGGCGCGGTCGCCGCGCAGGCGCAGGACCCCGATTCGGTCCTCGCGCTCTACTGCGACCTCCTCGCGCTGCGGCGCACGCTCGGCGCCGGACTGGAGTTCCTCGACGACGTCGACGACGGCGTCCTGGCGTACCGCCGCGGGGCCGACCACCTCGTCGCGCTGAACGTCGCCGGCGAGCCGCGTGCGGCGCCGGTGGCGGGACCGATCGTGCGCTCGACGCACGCCGCGCGCCTGCCCTCCGGCGCGCCCATACCGCGACGGTTGCAGCCCGGGGAAGGCGTGCTCGCGCAATTGACGACGTGATGCTCAGCACGGAGCGGGTGACGCACGAGGTCGCGCTCGATGCTCAGCGTTGCCCGCGCTGACGCAGCTCGATCGCCTCCGCGCGCGCCAGCAGCATCGTCAGCCCGCTGCGCCGATCGCGCGGGGAGGCTCGCCGCTCGCGCAGGACGACCGCCGACCAGTGCCGTCCTGCGTCCAGGTCGGCCGCGAGGCCGGCCGCAAGCTCGCGCGGCACCCAGCCGACCTGTGCGCCGCCGGACGCCAGCACGGCGATCGCATGCGGATCGTGCTCGTTGCCCGGGTCGCGCCGCAGCGTCAGCGCACAGCCGGGGGAGACGGCGTCGGACTGCAGCACGTCGTCGTGGAAGCGCGCCGCGCCGGCGACACCGGCGACGACGAGGCCGCGCGCCGCCAGCTCCGGTGCGTCGCGCGCGAGGTAGCGGCCCGAGCCCGGGTCGACGACCGAGTACCCGGCCACCCAGACGATCCCGCCGTCGTCGGGGTACCAGTAGCGCTCCTCGTATTCGACCGCTACGTCAGCGACGCGCACACCACGACCTGCACGGGGTGCAGCTTCGCGTCCTCGCATACCATGCCGAGCATTCCCGCCGGGAGCACGTCCGACACGACGAGTCCCGATGCCATGTGTCCAGGCTCACACGCGAGGACAACGCACGGGTGGGCAAGCGCGGCCGCATGACCTACACTGCGTCGCGCATGACGCACGCGCTCGACCTGTCCGTGCTTCTCCTGCTCCCCCGCTAGGGGGAGCGTTCTGCGTGGCGGCCGCACTGCCGCAAACCGACTGAGAAGCAGCACACCTCGAGCCTTCAGCCAAGGAGCACCCACGTCATGAGCAGCGATACCGACCCACAGCACGTCCGAATCTTCGACACGACCCTGCGCGACGGCGAGCAGTCGCCCGGCATCTCCCTGAACACGGGGGAGAAGCTCGAGATCGCCCACCAGCTCGCGCGCCTCGGCGTCGACGTCATCGAGGCCGGCTTCCCGATCTCCTCGCCCGGCGACTTCGAGGCCGTCCAGGCGATCGCCCGCGAGGTCCAAGGCCCGATCATCACCGGGCTCGCGCGCGCTCAAGCCCCCGACGTGGAGAGCGCCGCCCGCGCTGTCCGCGATGCCGAGCGCCCGCGGATCCACACGTTCATCTCGACGTCGGACATCCACATCGTCCACCAGTTCCGCTCGACCCGGGAGGACATCCTGGCGCAGGCGCGCGCCGCCGTCGCGCACGCGAGGTCGTTCGTCGACGACGTCGAATTCTCGCCGATGGACGCCACTCGCGCCGACCTCGAGTACACGGCCGAGGTCTGTGCCGTGGCGATCGAGGAGGGCGCGACGACGATCAACATCCCCGACACCGTCGGCTACACGACGCCCGAGGAGTACACGGCCTACCTCAAGGGCCTCTACCGGCTCATCCCGGAGCTCGCGGACGTCATCGTCTCGGTGCACTGCCACGACGACCTCGGCCTCGCGGTCGCCAACTCCTACGCCGGCCTGCTGGCGGGGGCCCGCCAGGTCGAGTGCGCGATCAACGGCATCGGTGAGCGCGCCGGCAACTGCTCGCTCGAGGAGATCGTCATGCTCCTGCACACGCGCGGCGACGCGTCGGGCCTGCACACGACGACGGTCACCACCGAGATCGCTCGCACGTCGCGCCTCGTCTCGCGGCTCACGGGCTACGTCGTGCAGCCCAACAAGGCGATCGTGGGACGCAACGCGTTCGCCCACGAGTCCGGCATCCACCAGGACGGCGTCATCAAGGAGCGCACGACCTACGAGATCATGGACGCGACGAGCGTCGGCCTCGACGCCAACTCGCTCGTCCTCGGCAAGCACTCCGGCCGCGCCGCGCTGAAGCAGACGCTCGCCGAGCTCGGCTTCACCGTCGAGGGGCAGGCGCTGAACGCGGCCTTCAAACGCTTCAAGGACATCGCCGACAAGAAGAAGCAGGTCACGGCGATGGACCTCGAGGCGCTCGTCACCGACGACCTGCGCGACATGCTGGCGAGCTACACGCTGGAGTCCTTCGAGGTCGTGGCCGGCTCGGAGCTGACGCCGCGGGCGAAGGTCGTCGTCACGATGCCCGACGGCGCGACCGTCGGGGGGGAGTTCTCCGGCGACGGCCCGGTCGACTCGGTCTTCCAGGCGATCAACGTCGCGACCGGCCTCGATGCGCAGCTACGGGCGTTCCGCGTCGACGCGGTCACCGGCGGCCAGGACGCGCTCGGCGAGACGTCCGTCGTGCTCGAGTACGAGGGCCAGTCGGCCTCCGGCCAGGGTGTCGCGACCGACATCATCGAGGCGGCCGGCCGGGCCTACGTGCGTGCCCTGTCCAACGCCGTCCGCAAGGCGCAGGCCGCCTCGCAGGCCGTCGACCTCGGGGCCAACGAGCCGGTGGCGACGCCGTAGAGCGACAGGTGGCCGCCTTACCCACCGACGAGGCCGCGATCGAGGTCGACGGCCTGCGCAAGTCATACAGCGGCGTCGAGGCCGTGCGCGGTCTGTCGCTGCAGGTGCAGCGGGGGGAGATCTTCGCCTTCCTCGGGCCCAACGGCGCGGGCAAGACGACGACCGTCGAGATCCTCGAGGGCTTTCGCCGCCGCGACGCGGGCGACGTGCGCGTGCTCGGCGTCGACCCCGCGCGCGGCGGTCGCGACTGGCGCGCGCGGATCGGGATCGTCCTGCAGGAGGGCAAGGCACAGCCGAACCTGACGGTGCGCGAGACGCTCGACCTGTGGTCGGCGTACTACCCGCACCCGAAGCCGGTCGCCGAGACGATCGCGCTCGTCGGGCTGGACGAGAAGGCCGACGAGCGCGTCGCCCGGCTGTCCGGGGGACAGCGCCGGCGCCTCGATGTCGGGCTCGCGCTGGCGGGCGACCCGGACCTCGTCTTCCTCGACGAGCCGACGACCGGCTTCGATCCCGTCGCGCGGCGTGGCGCGTGGACCGTCATCGCCGGCCTGCGCGACCTCGGCAAGACGGTGTTCCTCACGACCCACTACCTCGACGAGGCGCAGGAGCTCGCCGACCGCGTGGCGATCATCAAGGCCGGTGTGATCGTCGCCGAGGGCCCGCCGGAGGCACTCGGCGCCGGCTCGACGGTGACGGAGATCGCGTTCGTGCTGCCTGCGGGCGTGGACCTTCGCGAGCTGCCGGGAGGGCCGGCCATGGAGGTCGCCGACGGCCTTGTGCGTGTGCGAACCGAGCTGCCCACACGCGTGCTCGCCGAGCTCTGCGGCTGGGCCGCGGCGCGCGGCATCGAGCTCGAACGCCTGGAGGTCACGCGCCCGACGCTCGAGGACGTCTATCTCGAGCTCATCCAGGCCGGCGAACCGGCGCGCGCCGCATGACAGCGCGTCATTGCTCGACCACGGCCTGCGTCGAGCCGGAAGGTGCGCGCTCGCGATGAGCGACGCGCGGCGCTTCCTCGTCCAGTTGCGCGCGGACCTCAAGGTCTTCGTGCGCAACCCGGCAGCGCTGTTCTTCACGGCGATCCTGCCCGTCATCTTCCTCACGCTCTTCGTCTCGATCTTCGGCAACGAGCGCGCCGGCCCGGAATACGGCAACGTTCGCATCTCGACGCTGCAGGTGCCGGCGTTCATCGCGCTCGCGGTCATCTCGGCGTCGTTCGTCGGGCTCGCGATCGGGCTGACGAGCGTGCGCGAGGACGGCGTTCTGAAGCGCGTTCGCGGCACGCCGGTCCCGCCGTGGATCGTCTTCGCCGGCCGGATCGGGACCGCGTTCGTCAGCACGGCGATCGTCACGGCGATCCTCTGCGCGATCGGGGCGCTGGCGTTCGGCGTGACGCTGCCGACGACGACGCTGCCGGGTCTGCTGGCGACGCTCGCCGTCGGGTCGGCTGCGTTCTGCGCGCTCGGCATCGCCTACACGCCGCTGATCCCGAGCGAGGATGCCGCGCCGGCGATGACGAACGCCGTCGTGCTGCCGCTGTACTTCATCTCGGGCGTCTTCGTGCCGGTCAGCGAGCTGCCCGCGAGGCTGCAGACGATCGCCGGCTTCCTGCCGGTCAAGCCGTTCGTCGACGCGCTGACGATCGCCTTCGATCCCCGCACAGGCGGCGCGGGGATCGCCGGGGGCGACCTCGCTCTGCTCTCCGGGTGGGGGGTGGCCGGCCTCCTGCTCGCCATGCGCTTCTTCGTCTGGACCCCGCGCCAGCAGGCGGGGTAGGGGCTAGCTGGACCGCGAGAAGGGAGTGACGGGTCGTTCCTGCGGCTCGCCGTCCAGCTCGATGTCCACGAACTCGTCGTAGAAGGCGATCCGGTCGCGGATCGGCTCGACCTCGCGTTCCGGCTCGGAGTAGGTCCAGGCGATGTCGTCGCGCTCGCCTGCCGAGAATGTCGAGGCGTGGCCCTTGTAGGCGCAGGTCGTGCGCGTCTCGCTCGGCTGCAGCAGGTCCATGTTCACGTCCTCGCGCGGGAGGTACCAGCGCGTCGGCAACCCGGTCTCGAACAGCGCGAGTGGGCGATCGGACTCAGCCAGCGTCTCGCCGTCGAGCGTGACCCTCACGTGGCGCGAGCTGCGGTTCACGTCGATGCGGTGAAACGGGTCGCGCGGATGGCCGATCACCGGCTCGTCCTCCTCGAGCTGAGGTGTGTCTGAGCTAACGCCACAGATCGGCCCGGCGATTAGTCCGCGTTGGGCGGGTCGGGCGGTGGGGTGTTGGTGGGATGGGTAGCTGCGCTGTGGCGGCCTGTCAAGGGCACCGCTG
>JBPCJA010000077.1:0-6702 GCA_051005755.1 Solirubrobacteraceae bacterium | reverse complement strand
CAGCGCGCAGTTTGGGTTTCTCCCCGGCCTCCACAGCGGCGCTTTCGCTGGCAAACAGAACCCCGGTGCCTCGAATCGTCAGCAAATCCGGGCATTCTGAAGTCCCTCCAGAAGAGCCGCACCCGTTAGATTCCGCGGGCGTCGCCGTCGTACAGGCTCGCGCTCCCGCCGCGTCCGGCGACCGTCGCCCAGCGCCGGTCGGTAGCCTGATCGCCCGTGGACCTCGCCGGCATGCCGGATCTCGAGGGCGTCGAGCACCGCTTCGTCGACGTGCGCGGCGCACGGCTGCACGTCGCCGAGCTGGGCGGCGGGTCGCCGGTCCTCCTCCTGCACGGCTGGCCGCAGCACTGGTGGTCGTGGCGGCGGCTCATGCCGCTCCTGGCCGACCGCTTCCGCGTGCTCGCGCTCGACCTGCGCGGCTTCGGCTGGAGCGAGGCGACGCCCCGCGGCTACCGCAAGGAGGAGCTCGCCGAGGACGTCGTCGGCGTGCTCGACGCGTTCGGCATCGAGCGCATGCAGCTCGTCGGTCACGACTGGGGCGGCGTCGTCGGCTTCCTCGTCTGCCTGAACCACCCCGACCGCGTCGAGCGCTACGTCCCGATGAACACCGGCCACGTCTGGCCGACGCTGCCGCTGCGCCGGATCCCCAAGCAGCTCGGCGGCTTCGCCTACCAGATGGTGCTCGCCAGCCCGGTCGTCGGCCGCCGCGTCGGCGCGTCCCCGCGGGTCCTGCGAGGCGTCTTCAACCGCATCTCGACGCAGAGCGACGCCGTCCTGGAGGAGTTCGAGAGCTACGCGCCCCGCTTCGCCGATCCCGCACGGGCGCGCGCCGTGCAGCAGGTCTACCGCACGTTCCAGCTCTACGAGTACCCCGCGTGGCTGCGCGGGCGCTTTCGCGACCGGCGACTGACGACCCCCACCCTGTGGCTGCATGGCAGCCGTGACCCCGTCATCACCCCCGGGCTCTTCACGGACATCGTCGACCACGCCGACGACGTGCGGATCGAGTACCTGCCCGATTGCGGGCACTTCCCTCCCGAGGAGCAGCCCGAGCTGGTCGCCAAGCACGCCCGAGGCTTCTTCGCCGCGTGAGCCCAAGCGCGCGTGAGTTCTCGGCTCGACCGGGTAGGCCGTCGTGACACGACCAAGGAGAGAAAGCGCATGTCAGAGCGCGATGATCAGCCGCAGGACGAGGCCGCGACGGATGCTCCCGAGGCGGCCGCCGATGACACGACGGCCGAGGGTCAGGTAGACATCGACAACGCCCAGATGGCTGACACCGTCGACGAGCGCGCGAGCGAGTTCACCGGCACCGGCCCCCCGAGCCCCCAGCCGGAGGGCACCACCGGCGATCCCGTCGGCCAGGCCGAGCAGCACATCGCCTCGCTCGACATGGACGAGGAGCGCAGGAAGGTCCAGGAGCTCAGCGACAAGCTCTGACCTCGAGACCGGGCTTGAGCGCGGCTACTTGTCGCGCTCGGCCCGGCGGTACAGCTCTGCCTTGAGGTCCGCCGCCTTGCGCTTCTCCTTGGCGCGCTTGTGCGCCGCTTCGTTGCGCCGGGCGACCTCCTCGATCGCGAGCTTGTGGGCCGCCTTGACCGGTCCGGATGCATCATCGGCGCTCATTCGTTGCTGCCTGCCTCGCTCGCTCCCGTGGTCTGTGGCCACTGAGGGATGCGGGGAGCGCAGCGCATCCGGCGGTGGGTTGGCCTTCCATGGAGATTACGCCCCTCCGGGCGCTCTTCCGCCTTCGCGCCCGGTGGGGTCCGTAAGGGGGACGCCGTCCGTGACTCGGCAAACCTAGATTGTGGTATGTCTAAACTTATGTTCTTATGGCGACACAGTCGATCGCAGGCCAGCCGACGAGGACTCAGAAGGCCGATGTCAACGCAAGATCTGCATGGCGAGCCGATCGCGGACGTTGAGCTCGACCGGAAAGCGACGCATGCGCGGGGTGCGTGGCCGACGCTCGGAACCTGATCTCGCGCGGCTGCGCGATCTCGCCGGATGGGGGATCGCGGCAGGCAGCCGAACCGACATCGAGGCATGACGCCGCCTGGCGACGCTGCAGTCCTGACGCCGCCAGCTGCGCTCGGCGGTGAGTCCGCACTAGAGCGCCTGCGCCGGCGCGGCCCGCTGCGGGGGCGCCTCGCGCTTCTGGGACCGGCGTTCGTGGCGTCGATCGCCTACGTCGACCCTGGGAACTTCGCCACCAACATCGCGGGTGGCGCCAAGTACGGCTACCTGCTCCTGTGGGTGATCGTGGCGGCCAACCTCATGGCGATGCTGATCCAGAACCTGTCGGCCAAGGTCGGGGTGGCCACCGGCAGCAACCTGCCTGAGCTGTGCCGCGCCCACCTGCCCGCCCGGCCGCCTGGGGTCTGTGGGTGCAGGCCGAGCTGGTCGCGATGGCGACCGACCTCGCCGAGTTCGTGGGTGCGGCGATCGCGCTGAATCTGCTGTTCGGCGTCGCGCTGCTGCCCGCGGGCCTGATCACGGCGGTCGCCGCGTTCGCCATCCTCGCGCTGCAGGCCAAGGGCTATCGGCGATTCGAGCAGGTGATCGTGGGCTTCTTGGCCATCATCGCCGGGGGCTTCCTCTACGAGACGCTGTCGGTCGGCGCCGATGCGGGCGGGGTGGTCGGTGGCCTGGTGCCCGGCTTCGCCGACACGGACTCGGTGCTGCTGGCCACCGGGATCCTCGGGGCGACGGTCATGCCGCACGTCATCTACCTGCACTCGGCGCTGACGCAGCGCCGGATCCCCGTACGCGACGCCGCCGAGCGACGTCGCCTCCTGCGCTTCCAGCGCATCGACGTGACGATCGCGATGGCGATCGCCGGGCTGGTCAACATGTCGATGCTGATCGTCGCCGCGCATCTCTTCCATGGCGCGGGACTGACCGGCATGGACTCCATCGAGGGCGCGCACGCGGGGTTCGAGCGCCTCGTGGGCGGCGGCGCGGCGCTGGCGTTCGCCCTGGCACTGCTGGCCTCCGGGTTCGCCAGCTCCAGCGTCGGCACGTTCGCCGGGCAGGTCGTGATGCAGGGCTTCATCGCCCGCGCGGTGCCGCTGGCCCTGCGCCGCGCGGTGACCATGGCGCCGGCGCTCGTCGTGCTCGCCGTCGGCGTGGACCCGAGCCGGGCGCTCGTCATCTCGCAGGTCGCGCTCTCCTTCGGCATTCCCTTCGCGCTCGTGCCGCTGGTCTGGCTGACCGCGCGCCGCGACCTTATGGGCGCCCTGGTCAACCGCCGCCTGACGACCGTCGTGGCCGCCGCGGTCGCGACGCTGATCAGCGCCCTGAACGTCTTTTTGCTCTACCAGACCTTCACCGGCTGACGTCGTCGGTGGGCGGGAGCAGCAGTCGCCAGACGGCGAGCGCGGCGAGCACCGTCAGGAGCACCGCGCTCACGACGCACCACTGGCAGATCGCGTCGATGACGAAGAGCTCGAGGTATGTGAGGTACGCGCTGAAGCCGAAGCCGCTGACGGCGAGCGCCGCGGCCGCCAGCCGCGCGCCCTCGCCCGGGGCGACGAGCGCTGCGGCGATCGCCAGGTAGCCGGCGAGGCCGAGGACGGCGACCGGGATCCCGCCCAGGCTCGCGTATGACGAGGACTGCACGCGTTCGCAGCCATGACTCCCGCCGGCACAGAACGGCTGCAGGCCGGCGTAGTGCACGTAGGTGAGATACCCGGCGACACCGACGCCGAGCACGGCTGTCAGAAGTGCCGCGACGCGCAGCCGGCGGTCGCTCACCGCTTGAGCTCCGGATCGATCTCCGCGGCGAACGCGCCGATGTCGAGGCTACGGACGCTCAGTGCCCTGCCCTTGCCGGCGTCGGGACCGATCAGGAAGGATGGCGTGGACGTCAGTCCGGCCGCCTGCGCCTCGGCCTCCGCGTCCAGCACGGGCTTCTCCGCGCGGCAGCGGTGCTGCCGTCGAGGACGAGCTTCGCCGGCACGCCCGCCGCCGTCGCGAGTCGCGAGAGGAACGCGTCGGTGACGTAGCCCGCGTTCTCCTGTCCTTGGTTTCGGTAGAAGAGGTCGACGAAGTTCCACATGCCGTCGCGAGTCGCGGCCGCCAGCGCCGCCCGTGCGGCGACGTCGGAGTCCGGGCCGATGAAGCGCTGCAGGCGCAGCTCGAGGCGCAGCTTGCCCGTGCGCACGTAGCGCTGGATGATCTGCGGCAGCACGTTCAGCGTGTAGTCGCGACAGAACGGGCACTGCAGGTCGGCGAACTCTGTCAGCACGACTGGTGCCTTCGGGCTGCCGAGCGAGGTCCCGTTCTGCGGGACGCCCTGGAGCATCGCGCGGGCGTCGCTGACGCCGGCGACCGTGGCGCCGCTGCTGGCGTTGGGCTCGTCCTTGGAGCCCTGGCTGACGAGCACGAGCACGGCGACCACGATCGCCGCGAGGCCCACCACCGAACCGAGCTGCAGCAACTGCTTGCGTCGCTGCGCTGCGCGCGCCTGCGCGCGCTCGCGTGCCTCGCGCTCCGCGCGCGCCTGTGCCTTCTGGTCCGTCATCGGGTGAGCTTGAAGCGGAAGGAGCCCTTCTGCCTGTGTCCATCCGCGGCGACGATCGTCCAGCTCGCCGTATAGGACCCGGCCTTCAGCGAGCCCTTGAGGCCGACGAGCACGCGGCTGATGTTGCGCGGGTCGCGGGCGCCGTTGCTCACCGACGCGGCCTTCCCGCCCGGTCCGACGACCCGGAGGGTGCCGCGTGTCAGCGGACCGGTGAAGGTCACCGTGACGCGCGTGATCGAGGTCCTGACGGTCGTGCCGCTCGCGGGGCTCGTCGACTTGAGCTCGGTATGCGCGTTCGCAATCGCCACGCTGCCGAGAACGAGCATCGACGCGAGCGCCGCCATCAAGCGGTACCGGTGCGTGCGCGCCCTGTGCTGAGCGTGCTGGCGGACAATGATCATCGAACGGCTCCTGACGCGGATGTGGACCGCTCGGCGCGATTGCCGGACGGGATGAAGACGGCCTGGTAGCGGCCGCGGATGAGACGCCTTGCGGCAAAGCGGAAGCCGCCCCGTCTGACCCTGGTGGTGGCAGACGGCACGGCCGCGTTGGTGCGCAGCAGCAGCACGCGGCCCGGGAGGCGCGGGCTCACCCAGCCGGTCGCGACGGTCTTGCCGCTCGCCATGCGGCGCAGCGTCATCCGGACCTTCGACCGCACGGTGATCGTGCGCGTCTGCGCGTTGATCCCCTCGGCGGCCGCGGTGACGGTCGAGCTCTCCGCCAGCGGGATCGAGATCGCGAAACTTCCGTTCGGGAGCGTCTTGACGGACCGTACGAACGGTGCCTTGGTGCAACGGCGTGCCTTGGCGGTCACGAGGACGGTCACGCCGCCGCGGGCCGGCACGACGCGACCGCTGGCGCGTACCCGGCCCGCACCGACACGCCGCTTGGGGGCGTCGAGGACGACGGCGGCCGTCGTCGCCGCGCCGGCACCCGCCGTGCCGCCGCCGACGGGGCTCTCGCCGGCGCCGGCACCCGATCCGGCGGCTGCGCTTCCCGGGCACGACCCGACGACGTAATCGGCGCCGAACGCCGCCTCGCTCGGCGTCACGCCGCCCGGTCCGCGATCGACCCAGTGCGGAGCCGACGCGGACGCGCCTTCGTAGGTCAGCACGAACGGCCGCGCGAGTAGCGCCCCGGGGACGGCGCCGCTTTCAGCAGGCACGTCGATCGTCGCCGTCCCGCCGGAGCCTGTCGTGACCTCGCCGTTCGTGGCTCCCGCGCTCACGAAGCCGCCGGCAAGTGTCCAGGTCCCGTAGTCGTAGCGGATCGGCCCGCTCTTCGGGGTCTGGATGCGCACGAAGCGGGACTGGCCGGCGACCTCGAACAGCACCGCCCAGCCGGCCGCGTCGGAGTCCACGTGCATCGGCCGCCAGTCGCCGAGGTTGACCTTGATGACGGCCTGCAGCCGGCCGGCCTGCTCGGAGAACCATGCCGACAGCACGTCGGTGTTCTCGTGATGGCCGTCGCCGCTGTCGTCGGAGATCTGGACGACCCCGCCGCATGGTGCCGGCGCCGCGGCCAGGGCCGTCGAACACAAGCCCAGGCTCAGCGTGATCGCGACGACGATGGTGTTGACCGACGTCCTGACCGTCGCGACGCCGGCGCCATGTGCGCGCATCGCGTATTTCTGCAAGGGGCGCACGAGCGCCCTCCTTCCCGATCGGCAGTGTGGAGCGGGGCGCAAACGCCGGGTCCCTCGCAGGACCCGGGCGCCCCGAGCTGAGCTGATGAGTGCTACGCGCTCAACACCACGGCGGCGCGCGACCAGCCGACGCGCCGGCCAGCGGCGCCAGACGCGGCAGCGCCACCGAATCCGGGCGCGCAACGTGCTTCGGCGCCCGCGGACCCGCGGTCCGTGGCCGCCGGCGGCCCAGGCGCGCGATGCGCGCGACCAGCACGCAGCTGCCGCGGACCACCAACGCGAGCAAGCCTCCGACGGCGATCGACGCCGGCAGCGCCCACAGACCACCATCTCCGAGGATCCCCGTCAGGCCCTGTGGGTGCCCGGTGGTAAACAGGCCCTCGAGCAGCTCCTGGCCGATATAGATCGAAATGGCTTTCCATCTCGGTGCAGTAGATCAGGGTTCATCGGGCAGATCACGCGGTCAGCGGCGCCAGGGACGGTCGAGCGGCGGGCCGGTGAGGCTGTCGGGACGCACGCGCTTGCCGGGCGG
>JBPCJA010000076.1:0-3774 GCA_051005755.1 Solirubrobacteraceae bacterium | reverse complement strand
CGGCCGGTGCGCCTGCTGCACAACGACGCCCTGCCGCAGAACGTCCTCGTCGCCCCCAGCGCCCCCAGCGCCCCCAGCGCCCCCAGCGCCGCCGGCGCCGCCGGCGCCGCCGCGCAGCGCGTCGAGGATCGCGCCGATGGCGCCGTAGAGCTCGGCGGCGACGGCCCGCGGGTGCTCGCGCGCCGGCCGCACGCGGTCGATGATCACGATCTGCGTGTCGTCTCCGAAGGCGCCGCCGAAGCCGAGGCGGAAGTCCATCGGCACACCCACCACAAGCGCGACGTCGGCGCCCGCGAGCGCCACGCCGCGCGAGCGCGAGAAGAAGAGCTCGTGGTCGGCGGGAACGCAGCCGCGGGCCAGGCCGTTGAGGAAGACGGGAACTCGCAGCTCGTCGACGAGCCCACGCAGCGCGTCCTCGCCATGTCCCCAGTAGAGGTCGGTGCCGGCCATGACGACCGGCCGCTCGGCGCCTCGCAGGAGCGCTACCGCGCGCTCGAGCGCGCCACCGTCGGGCGCAGAGCCCGCCGCGGGATCGGGCAGCGCGGCCGGCGCGGGCGCCTCGGGACCCTCGCTGTAGACGTAGTCGAGCGGGATGTCCACGAACGCGGGGCCTCCATGCGGCGCGAGGGCCGCGGCGAGCGCCTCGTCGACGAGCCCGGGAATCTCGGCGGTCCCCGTCGCGGTTGCTGCGAATCTCGTCAGCGGCGCGACGAGCGGCACGTGGTCGAGCTCCTGCAACGACCCCTGGCCCCAGCGCATGGCGGGCGCTCGACCGCCGAGCACGAGCATCGGCGAATGGTTCTGTTGCGCCGACGCGATGGCGCTCATCCCATTCGTCACCCCGGGCCCGGCCGTCAACGCCGCCACACCCGGCGTCCGCGTGACCTTCGCCCAGCCCTCCGCGGCGAACGCGGCCGCCTGCTCATGGCGCACGTCGACGACCTCGATGCCCTCTGCGCGGCAGCCGTCGTAGATCGAGAAGAGATGCCCGCCGGAGAGCGTGAAGAGCTTCGTGACGCCGTGCGCCCGCAGCCGCCGGGCGACGAGATGCCCGCCGACGACCCCCCGCTCGCTGCACCCGCTCCCCATGCTGTGCTGACCCTATCAGTGAACGGCCACGTTTTTACGACGGGTCAGACGGCAGCGCGGGCGAGGGCGGCCTCCGTGAGCCGGTCCTCGCCGCAGAACAGCGTCTGCCCGACCCGCAGCGCCGGCAGCCGCTGCGCCCCGGCGGCGAGCAGCAGGCGTCCGGCCTCCTCGATCGCCCCGTCGCGCGCGATGTCGCCGGCTGCCTGCAGCGCCTCGTAGAGTCCGATCCCGGCGGCAGCCGCCGCCTCGGCGAGGATCTCCGGATCGTCGATGTCGAAGCCGCCGCAGAAGGCAAGCCGGCTGGCGGCCAGCACGAACGCGGCGCCACAGCCGCGCTCGGCTGCGAGCGATGCGACCCGCATCGCCCCGAGCACGCGATAGGGGCGGTCTTCGGGCCACACGAGCGGCAGGCCCAGCAGTTGCGCGCGCTCGGCCGCCACGCACGGGTCGTCGGCGCCGAGCTCGCCGCAGCGCAGGACGTCGGCCGAGGCCGGGAGCCACTCGAGGCCCACGAACATCCGGTCCGCGCGCTCTGCGGCGAGATACGTGTAGGGCGAGCAGAGATCGAAGAAGAGCGCCGCCCGCGGGAGCATCTGGCGAGCGCCGGTGAGAGGCCGCGAGCGCGCGTAGCGGTGACGCTCCAGTGACGTGACGGTGCCCATGCACGCCATAACGAGCGCGGCGATGGAAACTGTCGGGAACCTTCTTGCCGGTTTTTCTCCCACAAGCGTCCAACATCCGGCGTATCGGTCAACCGGTGCATACGTGCGGCTATCGTGCACACGGGTCACAAATGCCCCGCAGCCGGGACCGTACTGCTCCGGCGGAGAATCGCACATGGCCGCCACCCCACCCCCGAAGCGCCATCCCTACGACCAGTGGGCACCCGATGCCCGCGCTCTCGACCTTGTCGGCGACAAGTGGACGCTGCTCATCGTCCGCGACCTCGCCTCCGGGCCGCGTCGCTTCGTCGAGCTCCAGCGCGTCCTGCCCGGCATCTCGACCGAGCAGCTGCGCTCGCGCCTGAACCGGATGGTCGCCGACGCGCTGCTCACGCGCCAGCGCTACCGCGAGGTGCCGCCGCGCGTGGACTACGAGCTCACGACGCGCTCGCGCGCGCTGCTGCCGGTCCTCGGAGCGCTCGCGCGCTGGGGCTATGACTGGGCCTGGTCCGCGCCGCGCGACGGCGAGGCGATCGACATCGGGGCGATCCTGCGCATCGTGCCCGGCCTCGCCACCCCGCCCGCCGGCATCTCCGGCACGGCCGAGCTCGCCGTCACGCGACCGGACGGCACGACATGCCAGTACGCGCTGACCGTCGCGCGCGGCACGGTCGAGATCAGCGAGCAGCCCGCGCCGGACGCGGATGCGCACATCTCCGGCACCGAGCAGGACTGGATCGACGCGCTCGGCCCCGCCGCAGATCGCGATGCGCTGAGCATGAAGGGCGACGAGCGTCTCGCGACGGTCGTGCTCGACGGCGTCAGCGCGAGCGCCGCGCGCGCCGTACGCGCCGCATGACGCGGCACCCGAGGGCCGCGCGTGACATCGCCCGATCGAATTAGGCTTCAGCCTGCGCCGTGGGATGCCGATGAGGATCCCGACCGGTCTGACCCCCGCGAAAGGAAGCCGCGCCGTGATTCGTCGTCTGACGCTCCTGCTGCCCATCCTCGGACTACTCGCCGTGCCCACCGCCGCACCGGCGGCAACGAACATCGCCGTCGGAATCGGCGATCAGAGCCCCGCGATGTTCTCGAGCCCCGCCTACAAGCCGCTAGCCCTGAAGAAGACGCGCTACTTCATCGAATGGAACGCGATCGACCAGCCGGGCGAGCTGGCGGATGCCGACAAGTTCGTCGACGCCGCACGCGCGCACGGCGTCAAGGTGCTCATGCACATCTCGACCGACAACATCAACTCGGTTCCGCGAGCGCCGCTCCCGAGCGTCGCCCGGTACAAGACGAAGGTCGGGGCCCTGGTCAAGCGCTACAAGCCGCGGGGCGTCGCAGAGTGGGGTGTCTGGAACGAGGCCAACCACAAGTCGCAGCCGACCACGAAGAACCCCAAGCGCGCGGCGCAGTTCTACACGACGTTCAAGGGCATGTGCTCGGGCTGCAGGATCGTGGCGCTCGACGTGCTTGACCAGGCGGGCGTCGAGTCGTACATCGCGCGGTGGCTGAAGGCCGCGGGCTCCTCCGCCAAGAGCGTCAAGATCGTCGGGATCCACAACTACTCCCAGGTCAATCGCCGCATCACCGAGAAGAAGGCGTCGAACCGCTACCCGGGCACCGCGCGGATCATCAAGGCCGTCCGCAAGAAGAACAGGGTGGCGAAGTTCTGGTACACGGAGACCGGCGGCGTGGCGCAGTTCGGCTCGAACTTCCCATGCGACAAGGACCGCCAGGCGAGCCGCACGAAGTTCATGTTCGACCTGAGCAAGAAGTACGACAAGAACGTGGAGCGCCTCTACGTCTACAACTGGTTCGGCGCCGACTGCGACGGCTTCGACGCCGGTCTCGTCAACCGCAACGGCACGTCCCGCCCGGCGCTCGCCGCCTTCAAGAACGGCCTGAAGAAGATGCGGCGCTAGACGTCACCGACCCGGGGGCGCGGCGGGGGATGAGGCGCGGGCCCGGGTAGCCAAATTGCATAGGCGGGCGGTCTTACAAACCGCCGCTCGTAAGA
>JBPCJA010000075.1:0-6557 GCA_051005755.1 Solirubrobacteraceae bacterium | reverse complement strand
GATAGCGCAGCCCCTCGAAGATAACCGGCGCATCCTCCTGCACATCGAGCGGCAGGGCGCGGTCATAGCGAAAGAACAGCCGCCGGTACGCATCGGTGATTCCATCCACGGATCAAGGGTAGAGGTTCGAGGTATGAGATGCGAACCTCGAACCCCAGCCCTCAGCCCTCAGCCCTCGTCCCACGGCTCTGGCGGCCGCTTTGGGATTCCTCGTAGCGGGCGAGGATGAAGAGCAGGTCCGAGAGGCGGTTGAGGTAGCGCACGACCTCAGGGTTGGAGGCCTCGACGAGCAGCGCCCGACGCTCGGCGCGGCGGCAGACCGTGCGGCAGACGTGCAGCTGCGCGGCCGCCGGCTTCCCGCCCGGCAGGATGAAGGACTTCAGCGGCTGCAGCGTGGCGTTGACCTCGTCGCAGGCGCCCTCCAGCCAGGTCACCTGGTTGGCGTTGACGCGCAGGCGCTCGCGGTCGCCACCGTGCGGGACCGCCAGGTCGGCGCCGACGTCGAAGAGGTCGTTCTGGACGCGGCGCAGCCACGACGCGTACTGCTCGGGCAGGTCCGCCAGCGTCAGCGTGACGCCGATGTGGGCGTTGAGCTCGTCGACGTCGCCGTAGGCCTCGATCCGCGGGTGCGTCTTGGGGACCCGGCTCATGTCGCCGAGGTGCGTCTCGCCAGCGTCGCCGAGCTTTGTGTAGATGCGTGTCAGGTTGACGGTCATCGCAGCGCCAACGCTACACTGGCGCGGTTTGCCGCATCGTCTCCCGGCTCTCCTCTTCGCGGCGAACCGCATCGTGCTCCATGTCCGGTAGGAGCCGGCGCCTGCTCGCCGTCCTGTGCGCTGCCGCCGCGGTCGGCGGCTGTGGCCTCGGGCCGGGCACGAGCCCAGAGGGCGGTGTCCGGCTGACCGTGACCCGCGACTTCGGTCGCCGGCCGCTGCTGGACGTCGAGCGCGCCCGGGTCGCGGATGCGAGCACCGCCATGCGCGTGCTGCAGCGCAACGCGAACGTCCGCACGCGTTTCGGCGGCGACTTCGTCCACGCGATCGACGGCGTCGCGGGTGGCCGCCGCGCCGGGCGTCCGGTCGACTGGTTCTTCTACGTCAACGGGATCCAGTCCGACAAGGGCGCGGGGGCGGTCGAGGTCCACGGCGGCGACCGCGTCTGGTGGGACCACCACGACTGGGGCCTCACACCGGACATCCCGGCGGTGGTCGGATCGTTTCCCGAGCCCTTCGTGCACGGCAGCGGCGGCAAGCGGCTGCCGGTGCGCGTCGAGTGCGACGACCCGCGGGCGGGCGCCTGCGACGCGGTCGCCAAGAAGCTCATCGCGCTCGGCGTGCCGGCTGGGCGCAGCAGCATCAGTCGCAGTGCCGCCGACGAGTCGCTGCGGATCCTCGTCGGTCCCTGGAGCCGGCTGCGCGACGGCGACGTCGAGTCCGCGAGCATCGACAGCGGCCCCCGCGCCAGCGGTGTGTTCGCGCGCTTCGACGCGTCCGCGGCGCACCTGATCGTCCTCGACGCACGCGGGCGCGCGGCTCGCACGCTCGGGCCGGGGACCGGGCTCATCGCCGCCACGCGCGCGAAGGACCGCCAGCCGGTGTGGTTCGTGACCGGCACCGACGACGCCGGGGTGGCGAGCGCCGCGCGGGCGTTGGACGAGTCGACCCTGAACGAACGCTTCGCGCTCGCGATCTCCGACGACCTGCCGGTGAGCGTCCCGCTGGAGGGCGCCGGCCGGTGACGCGCGACGTGGAATGAGCTCATCGATGTCCGCGCCACGTTCGTCGTCGCTCGTGGCGTTCCCCGGTCACTCGTGAGGCGGCAGAGAGCGGCGTGAACGCGCGGAGGAACAGCCCCGACCTGCGCATGCGGTCGCGCTTGCGAGCCTTGATGACTTGACTGTGGCCCGCGGAGGTAGGCGGCCGAAACCAACCGCACCAGTCTGTCACTCTACTCTACGGTGCAGTGAGGTTTTCGTTATCGAGCGCCCAGAGCGCGAACGGGCATAACATCCGTTCCTCGACATCGCGTGCTTACACCTATACGGACGTACAGCGCTAAGCGTTGTCGTGTGCCAAGCACGCCAATATGTTGGTTGTTGGTTGTCCCGAGTGCTCGTGAACAGCCGGAGACACGATACATCTTTGAGGTTGGACAGAGGTATGCAGCGTCACCCTGTCGGGTGCGGATACATGGCGCACTCCCGGAACGTTCGTCTTCTGCATCTGGCTGAGCTCCCAGGCAACATCCGTCGCCACACCCTTCATGCAGGCGATCACCTTTCGGGCACCGACCGGAACCATCACGGCGAGCGTGAATCCGATCACCCCCCAGGTCGACGAGGCGGCCACGGTCACTGTGACCGGTGCCAGCGAGATGGCGGCCTCGGTCTTCGCGAAGATCCGACCAGGTGGCGGGGTCGGCTGTGCCCCGACCTTCTCTGCAGACTCGGGTGACGGCTTGATCTTCGGCAAGGGCGTCGACGGCGCCTTCTCGCTTCCGGTCACGACGACGCAGCGGACGGCGGGCAGTTATCGATACCTGCTGTGTCTCTGGCTGGCGACGTCCTCCACGGACCCCGCGCCGATCGCTGGCCCTCAGCCGCAGCTGTTCAACGTCGTGGGGCCGCCGCCCGCACCACCCCAACCAGCCGCCGTCCCACCAACCCGGGTTGCTGCGAGCTCGTCCCTGCGCCGGCGCGGCAGCCGCTACAGCGGGAGACTCAACACGCGTAGCGACTGCCTCAGGCGGCGCACCGTGGTGCTGCGGCGGGTCGGTAGCGGGACCAGATCGTTTGGACGGACGTTAACGCGCAACGACGGCACGTTCACCTTCCAGCGCACACGGCGGCTCCGGGGTCGCATCTACGTGGTCGTGGTCGCTCGTAGGCAGGCACAGACCATCTGCAGCGCGGGACGCTCCGCGACGCTACGCGGTTGAGCGGCAGACCGTCTAATCACATGAAGCCCGCGCGTCTAATCTAATGCACCACGGATTCTCTCCACCGTGCTCGTCAACGGCATCGGCGGCCCGCGCGGTGACCGTCGCCGTGAGCGTCGCGTTCGCTTGCCCCGTGAGCGTCGCGTTCGCTTGCCGTATGTCTCCGACGTGTGAGGAGGCGACATGCATCGTGCTGTTTCCGCGACGCTGATCGCTGGCTCCGTGCTTCTCGCGGGCTGCGGCGGCAGCGGCGAGACCGACCGTCCGTCTGAAGCTGAGCAAGTGCGCCTGGTGTCAAGCAGTCTCGACCAGCCGACAGAACGCCTGCGGGAGGCTGTTGGCGACGCCCGGATGTCCGACCGCTCATCGATGGTCACGCTGCGTGCTGCTGCCGACCGCGCCGGTGATGCGCTGCGCGTCGCGCAGCAGGATCTGCAGCTCATCGCGAGTCCCGCGCGGGTGGGTCTCCGCTCGCCGGCCCGACAGGTGTCTGATGCGCTGCAGGACCTCCAGGCGCTAACCGACGTGCTGTCCTCCCGGTCGATCTTGATCGCCGACCTCGAGCTGGCCGCAGAGCGAGCCGGACAAGCCTCGCGAGACTCCGCAATGGCGCTACCGAGCATCGACACCGACCGCCTGATCGCGTCGCTGCGCCGCTCGCGTCGCTTCCACGCACCGGCCAGGACGCGCGACGGGGCCAGCGTCCCGGTGGGGTCCGACGACGCCACGAGCACCACGGCGTCAGCCGGTCCAGCCTACGTCGATTACACCGGCCCGGCCTTCCAAGCGAAGCTGCCCAGCGGCGCAGGTTGGGCGGTTCCCGCGCAGTCTCAACCCACCCCGGGGGAGCTGTTTCGCACGAGCGTGCGTGGTCCCGGCGGAATGTTTGTGATCATCGACTACACCCCGTATGAGGTCGCGATGTTTGGCGGCAGCTATCGCTCGCGCACGCGAGTTGGTCAGACCGCTTTCGGTAGCGCCACCAAATACGTCTTCCAAGGCGGGCGTCTGGCGGAGTGCCAGCGCTCCACCTGCGTGGACTACATCATCAACGACCCCGCAGGCGGCGGCGGATTCGGGGTGCTCGCCGGTGGCGGCAGCACCGCATCGGCCGAGCAGATCGCTCGCACGGTCGCCGAGTCCGTCGTGCCAACCGGCGAGTGAACCAGGCCGCAGGTCGCACAGCCGACGCCCAGCGTATCCAGCAGCGAGCTTGACCTGGGCGGTCCTGAGCATCAACCGCTCGCAGCTGGCCTCCGCCGCACGAGGTGACCTGTCAGAGCGCTGATCAGCGCAACTCCGCGACCGCGACCGCACCGTCAGATCACAGCAGGAGCCCGAGCCCCAGGAGGATGCCGGCGACGAGGATCGCGATACCGGCGACGCGCATGCCCCATCCGAGCGGTGGCGGGACAATGCTGAGCGCTTGCAGGCCAGATCCCCACCCGCACTCCCCGATGGTCGGATTGAGGATCGGATAGGTTCCCTCGCCGCATGCAGGTTGGAGTTCCCACGGAGACCGTCGATGGCGAACGCCGTGTCGCGCTCGTGCCCGAGGTCGTCCGCAAGCTCGCCGCAAAGGACCTCGAGATCATCGTCGAGCCGGGCGCCGGCGACGACGCGATGCTCTCCGACGAGGCCTATGAGGAGGCCGGCGCGACGGTCAGCGAGGACGTCTGGGGCGCCGACGTCGTCGTGAAGGTCGCCGCGCCGACCGACGAGGAGATCGCCAAGCTCGGGGACGACACCGTCCTCATCGGCTTCCTCGGTCCGCTCTCCAGCCCGCATTCGACGAGCGCGCTCGCCAAGGCCGGGGTGACGGCCTTCGCCATGGAGGCTATCCCGCGGATCTCGCGCGCGCAGTCGATGGACGCGCTCTCCTCGCAGTCCAACGTCGCCGGCTACAAGTCCGTCCTGCTCGCGACTGAGCACCTCGGCCGCTTCATGCCGATGATGATGACCGCCGCGGGGACCGTCCCGCCGGCGAAGGTGCTCGTGCTCGGCGCCGGCGTCGCCGGGCTGCAGGCGATCGCCACCGCGCGCCGCCTCGGGGCTCAGGTCACCGGCTACGACGTGCGCGCCGCCGTCGCCGAGCAGGTCAGGTCGCTCGGCGCGATGTTCCTCGAGCTCGAGGCCGGCAAGGGGGCCGAGGGCGAGGGCGGCTACGCCCGTGAGCTCACCGACGAGGAGAAGAAGGCCCAGCAGCAGGAGCTCGCCGACAAGATCGCGACGTTCGACGTCGTCATCACGACCGCGCTCGTGCCCGGCCGCCCGGCGCCGCGCCTCGTGAGCGCCGAGAGCGTCGAGAAGATGAAGCCCGGCAGCGTCATCGTCGACCTCGCAGGGGAGACCGGCGGCAACGTCGAGCTCACCGAGCCCGGCAAGGTCGTCGTCAAGCACGACGTCACGATCGTCTCGCCGCTGAACCTGCCGGCGTCGATGGCCGAGCACTCGTCGGCGCTCTACGCCCGCAACGTCCAGTCGCTGCTGGAGCTGCTCGTCGACGACGAGGGCGAGCTGAACCTGAACTTCGACGACGAGATCATCGCGGGCGCCTGCATCACCCGCGGCGGCGAGATCGTCCACGACGCGGCCCGCAAGACGGTCGAGGCCGCCGCCGGGAAGACCTCCTGATGGACCTGCTCACAGCGATCGCGATCCTCATCCTGGCCGCCTTCGTCGGCTTTCAGGTCATCTCGAAGGTGCCCAACACGCTGCACACGCCGCTCATGTCGGGCACGAACGCGATCCACGGGATCGTCCTGCTCGGAGGCCTCGTCGCGATCGCCCACGCCGACGGCTTCCTCGACAAGCTCCTCATCGTCATCGCGATCACGTTCGGCACGATCAACGTCGTCGGCGGCTTCCTCGTGACCGACCGGATGCTGAGCATGTTCAAGCGCAAGCCCGAGCAGGCGCCCGCGGAGCAGAGCGACTCGTGATCGGGACCGCCTTCATCCAGGACCCGGACTTCATCAACGCCTGCTACATCGTCGCGTTCTCGCTCTTCATCACCGGCCTGGCGAAGCTCACGAGCCCGACGACAGCGGTCCAGGGCAACAAGATCGCCGCGGTCGGCATGCTCATCGCGGTCGTCGCGACGCTCCTGAACCCGGCCCTCGGCGGCAGCGACTTCCTGCTCATCGCGCTCGGCTTGGCGCTCGGCACCGCGGTCGGCGTCCCCGCGGCGCGCAACGTGAAGATGACCGCGATGCCGCAGATGGTCGCGCTCTTCAACGGCGTCGGCGGTGGCGCCGGCGCGCTCATGCCGGCTCCTGCGGGGGCTTGGACTCAGCGCTGGGCTCGGCATCGGCCGGCGGCTCGGCCTCGGCCGGCGGCTTGGCCTCCTCGACCTCTTCCTTGGGCGGATCGGGCTTTTTCTTGAACATGCTCAGCATGCGGTCGGTCACGAGGAATCCGCCGACGACGTTGATCGTGCCGAACGTGATCGCGATCACGAGGATCACCTTCTCCAGCGGGCCCTGGGCGTGTGCGATCGCCACGAGGCCACCGAGCAGGACGATGCCGTGGATCGCGTTCGTGCCCGACATCAGCGGCGTGTGCAGCGTGTTGGGCACCTTCGAGATGACCTGGAAGCCGACAAAGGCCGCCAGGAGAAG
>JBPCJA010000074.1:0-6170 GCA_051005755.1 Solirubrobacteraceae bacterium | reverse complement strand
CGCAGAAGCTCGTCGTCGTGGCGAACATGTCCGGCTGGCGCGACGATAGACCCAAACTCATACCCTCAATCATGACTTCAGGGTCGGACGGAACCGCGGCCCCGCGAGAAAAACACCAGCCTCCTAGATGGTGATCGGAGCGCTCGGCGTCCTCGCCGACACCGCAGTGACCCAAGCGTCCGCGGTCATGGCGCTGCGACGAGCAAACCCCCTCCTCCACGCACGCGAGCTGTACCGCAGCGCGCTCACCGTCGGCCGCGATCACCTTTCGGCAACGATCCACACGCTCGTGCTCGCCTACGCCGGCGCGTCACTGCCGCTGCTGCTGGTCCTCAACGCAACCCACAGCACCGTGACGGACTCGCTGAACTACCAGGACACCGCCGAGCCGATCGTCGCGACCGTCATCGGCTGCGCCGGCCTCATCGCTGCCGTTCCGTTCACGACGTTGCTCGCAGCGTTGCTGATCTCGCGCGTCCCCGCCACGTCCCTGCCACAGGTCCACCACGCCCACTGAAATGGCAATCTTCAATCGCCACTGCTGACCACTACTCGGGGTCGCTCGGCCGCAGCTCGGCGCCGTCGGGAACTCGTCCAGGATCCGCACGGCCCGGCGCAGGCGGTCGCGGCGCTCCGGGCGCTGGAGCTGACCGCGCAGGTCCACGTTGTTCCACCGGCGAAGCTGCCGTGCGCCGCCATCTTGAGCGCCTTGAGCTCGGCTGAGGAGAGGCGATGCACCGGCTCGGGCTCAGGCATCGTCGCGAGCGCCCACCGGCTGGGCTCCTGCGATCCGTGGATCCAACGCCCGCCCGACTTGTGGTGGGCAGCGACCCCGCTCCGGGACCAGCCGCACGCCGAACTCGGTCTTGCTCATCTCGCAATGGCGGTGCTGCGGTGGTTGGACGTGGCCGACGATCAGCACGTGGCCGGCCTGCGGATCGTCGGCGACGAGCTCGATTGCCTGCATCCCCGGGGCGATGCGCCCGAGGAACCGGACGACGATCTCCCGGCGCTCGTGCGCCGTCAGGCCGATCTGCCCGCTGTCGCGCACCTGCAGATCGACCCGGCCGCAGACCAGCTGGCCGTGACGGAAGGCACGGGCCCGCTGGTACCGCGGCCGGGTCTGGGTGCGGGGCTTGGGAGGAGCCACGAGCGCGAGGCTTCCATGGATGGAAGGGTTTGCGCAAGCCAGAACTTCCGCCGGTGCCTTCGGTATGTTTGCCACGCGGTGAACCTGGAAGGGGCAGATGAGCAACAAGCAAACGGTCATCAGGGTCGGGCCCGGCGACACGACACTGCGGGGCCGCCTGCTGGGCGCACGGCTGCGGGAGAGGCGCGAGGCCACGGGCATGAAGCTCGTCGAGGCCTCCAAGCGCATGAAGCGCCGCCCGTCATCGCTGAGCCGGTGGGAGACGGGCGACCGGATTCCCCGTCCGGCCGACCTGTTCTACGCGCTGGAGGTCTACGGCGTCCGGGGCCGCGAGCGCGACGCGCTCATGAGCCTCGCCGAGGAGGCCCACCAGCGGCCGGAGGCTCCCGACGTAATCTCGGCAGCCGTGGTCGATTTCGACTGGCTCCAGCGTCGCGCCTACAGGCTGGAGTACTTCTGGGACCTGGCGCTGCCCGGCCTGCTGCAGACACCCGACTACGCTCGCGAAGTCCTGAAGGCGTGGGATCCTGCGGCCAGCAAGGAGCGGCTCGAACGCACGGTCGCCGCCCGTATGGCCCGCCAAGAGCGCCTTACCGGCGAGGACGCTGTCGAGCTCTGTGCGGTCCTCGGCGAGGGCGCCTTGCGTCCGGTCGTCGGCGGGTCGGAGACCATGCGCGCCCAGCTTCGGCATCTGCTCGACTGTGCGGCCCTGCCGGCCGTCGAGTTGCGCATCGTGCCGTTCGCGGCGGGTGCGCATTCAGGCTTCGCGGGTCCGTTCACGATCCTGCGCTTCCGCGATGACCGCGATCTCGCCCATGTCATCACGCGCGCTGGAGACATCTACCTCGAAGACCCCGAGCCGTTCGCGCAGGCGCTGCGCCGCATCAAGCGCGTGGCGCTGTCCCAGCGGGAATCCGTCGCTATGATCGCCGCCATGGCAAAGGAGATGGCATGACCGAAGGGATTGAGCCAATGGGCCTGGCTTGGCGCAAGAGCAGCTACTCCGACAGTGGCGGGGAATGCGTCGAGACGGCCCGCCTGCCCGACCGCCGAATCGCCCTTCGCCACAGCAAGCACCCCGACGGCGCGGTCCTGCTCTACACGCCGGCCGAGTGGCGCGCCTTCATCGCGGGCGTCAAGGCGGGCGAGCTCGACCTGAGCTAGGGCGAACGCCGGGCGCCGCGACCGCTGCCCGGGATCGCGCTAGCCACGAGGCGCAATGCGTCATTTGGGCGTATCGCTGTTGAGCAGGATCGGAAGGCGAGCCTCGCGGATACGCCGGGAGGCGCTGGCCGCAATCCGCCGCCGAGCTGAATGAGTGATTCCACGGCCGGGCTGCGGAGCGCGATCAGCGCGGTCGGAAGGACTCAACCGGATAGGCATCACTCATGTAGTCGAATCGCATGCACGCGTGACCTCGCCGGCGGCTGCACTACAACCGGGTCACGTATGTCGTACAGCAGTGACACACTGGCGGCGTCACGACGAGCGGGGTCAATTGTGCATGCCGATCAGCTCACGGCGCAGTGCGCGCCCGCTGGCACCACGTCATCGCGCATGGCGAGACGGCTGCGCACTGCGCGCCCGCCGGCACCACGTCATCGCGCATGGCGAGACGGCTGTGCGATTTTCGATGAGCGTCAGTATCGTTGCCCAAACGTGGCAAACGTGAAATCCTGACTCTGTGGCAAGGCCGGGACAGGCTTCGTTTCCTATGCGCGCAATGATGCGGCGCTCGTAGATCGCTTCGTCGAAGTCATGCGCCCGCGCTGCTCGACGCAGCGCGACGTCGAGCTTCGGCTGTGGTCGGATCGAACGATCGTCGCCGGGGAGCGGTGGTCACAGGAGATCGCGGCCACGCTGGCTGATGCCGACTTTGGGCTGCTGTGCGTGTCACCGAGCTTGCTCGCCAGCTCGTTCATCACGAGGGTCGAGCTGCCTGAGCTTCTGCGCGAGGAGCGGCTCGCGATCCCGTTTGCGCTCGAACCGCTCAACGACGGGCTTGACCTCAAGGGCCTCGAGGCGCTGCAGGTCTTCCAACTGCGCCGGCACGGAGAGTCGCGTGGGCGTTCGTTCGACGAGTGCCGCGGGGTGAACGTCAAGCGCTTCTGCGACGAGCTCGTCGGCGAGATCGTGCAGCGACTGCGCGCGGCCGGGCGGTTGGCGTGAGCGCTCAGCTGACGCTGGGGGCGGCGGCTCGTTCGCTGCGCCGGCTCGCCGCCGGCACACGCGGCGCGACCACGCGCGCGCGGATCGAGCGCTTGGGCGCGCTCGCCGAGGTGGACCCCGACGGCCGTGAGCTCAACATCGGAGACGTCGTCGCCGAGCTGTTTCCACATGACGACGGGGGGGTCGAGCGTTTCCGCGAGTTACGCAGCGCGCTGCGCAGATTGGCCAGCGAGCAGGGCGTCGAGCTGGCTTGCGAGGTCGACGGTCAGAAGCACGCTGCAGCGCACCAGCGGCGCTGCTGGTTTGAGGGCGCGGACGATGAGGTGGAGCGCATCGAGCAGCTGTCGCTCGACGCCAGTCAGTCGCCGCCGGGCACCGTCGAGGTGAAGGCTCGCGCGCGGCGGGCGATCCTGCGCGTGTGCATCGACGGGCCGTCGACCGCGCTTGCCCGGAACCTCACCGAGCGGCTCACCAGCGCACTGAGCGTCGA
The DNA here is from genome assembly GCA_051005755.1 of Solirubrobacteraceae bacterium. Classification (GTDB taxonomy): domain Bacteria; phylum Actinomycetota; class Thermoleophilia; order Solirubrobacterales; family Solirubrobacteraceae; genus CADCVQ01. The sequence goes on along the minus strand of JBPCJA010000074.1, from coordinate 2,361 downwards.
TCGCGAGCTCGACGTTGAAGTGTCTGACACGCGCGCGCTGGCCGGCGAGCGCCCCGGCGAGGTGCGCGACCGCCGGCTGGCGGCTGCCGACCTCGTCGTGTGCTTACTCAGCCACGAGTATCTGCGCGAGCACGGCGATAGCGCGGCCGCGGCGGGGGCCGCCGTGATGCCGGTCGCGATCGAGCCGCTCGGGCGCGCCGATCTCGGCCGCTTCGGGTCTGCGTTTGCGCACGACGGCAAGTCGTACGAGGACTGCGGACGCAGGAAGCAGTTCGTCAACGCGCTGCACGCCCAGATCGCGGCGCGCGTGACGCGACCCGCCAAGGAGGGACCAGCGTGGGAGTGCCTTCTTCCGGGCGATATCACGCCAGACGTCGTGGACGCCCGCGCGCTGCGCGCGACGCTCGACCACCGGCCGGCGACAGCGCGTGCCCCCGACGATACCGTCGACGTTCAGCGGCACCTGCAGACGTGGGCCGACGATCCCGCCGGACGTCCGTATCTCGTCGTCTTCGGCGAGTACGGGATGGGCAAGACGACAGCCTGCCAGGTCTTCACCCGCGCGCTGATCGAGCGCCGCCGCGGCGGCGACGGCTCGGGCCGGCTGCCGATCTACCTCGACCTGCGCAACCTCGGCGACGCGAAGCTGCGCGCGCCGACGCTCGAGCCGATCCTCGATCACCTGCTCGACCGCGCCTGGCAGAGCGGGCTCGGCGCCCGGCCCACTGCGCGTGAGGTCATCGATCACGTGCAGCGCCGGCGCGCCGTCGTGGTCTTCGACGGTCTCGACGAGGTCCTGGTCCATCTGTCCGAGCGCGAGGGCCAGGCGCTGCTGCGCCAGCTGTGGAGCATCCTGCCGCCGCAGCTGCACACCGACGACGCGACGCGACCGCGCGCGGGCCGCGTGCTCATGACCTGCCGTACGCACTTCTTCCGCACGCTGCGCGAGCAGCACACGTACTTTCGCGGCGAGGACCGCGAGCCCGTCGGCACCGACGCGTACGCGGCCCTGCACCTGCTGCCGTTCAGCGAGGATCAGGTGCGGGCGTACCTCGAGCGGCGCGAGGATCGCGATCTCGCCGTCGCCGGCGTCGACCGTGCGCTGGAGGTCATACGGGCGGTCCACAACCTCTCCGAGCTCGTCGCGCGCCCGTACAACCTGCGCCTCGTCGCCGACCAACTCGGCGCGCTCGAGCGGCGGATCGCGTCCGGCGAGTCCGTCGATACGGCCGCGCTGTACGACGAGCTCGTCGCGAGCTGGCTGGCACGCGACGAGGGCAAGCACGAGCTGCGCAAGCACGACAAGCTGCGTCTCATGGAGGAGCTCGCCGCCGAGCTGTGGCGCGCCGGGCGACGATCGCTGCCGGTCGAGGGGCTCGAGGCCTGGCTGCTGCGGCGCCTCGGAACCGACGACGATCTCGGGCGGTGGTTCGCGCTCCAACGCCCGGACGTCGCCGTGCTCGCCGAGGACCTGCGCACGGCGACGTTCGTCGTGCGCCCAGGCGCGGACGAGTTCCGGTTCGCCCACACCTCGCTGCTCGAGTACTTCCTCGCGCGGCGGCTCGCGCGGGCGCTGGTCGAGGGTGACACCGCCGCCTGGGAGCTGCCGCAGCCGAGCCCCGAGACGCTCGACTTCCTCGGCGAGATCATTGCCGCGGGCGACACCCAGGCGTGCTTGCGCGGCCTGCGCGCCCTGCGCGCGTCCTATCGTCCACAGGCGTCCGAGCTCGCGTTCGCGTATTGCCTGCGGGCGCTCGGGCGCGGCGCGCCAGCCGTCCCGTTGGCGGGTTTCCAGCTCGACAGCGCGCGGCTCAGCGGAGTCCAGGTCGTTGGGGCTGAGGACGGCCCGCCGCTCAGCCTCGCTGGGTCGGCGCTCGCAGGCGTGGACCTGCGTGCGGCGCGCTTCGAACGTGTCCGCCTCGAGCGCTGTGATCTGCGCGGTGCGGACCTCACGCGCGCCGAGCTGCACGACTGCGTGCTGGAGCGCTGCCAGCTCGACGGGGCAGACCTCACCGGCACGATCGTCCGTGATAGCCGTGCCCGCGAGATAGACCTGCGCGACGTACGGGCCCACCGAACGCAATGGCTGCGGTGTGACCTCCACGGCGCGCGTTGGCCGGACGCTGGCGACGGGCACCTCGTCGCAGCGCCCCGCGGCGGCACACCGCCTGCTCGGTCGCCCGCCCGCGAACGGGCGCGACTGACGACCTTCACCGGCCAAGTCGGCTGGGTGAGCACGGTCGCGCTTTCGCCCGACGGCACGCTTCTCGCCAGCGCTGGGGCCGGTGCGTCGGTGCGTGTCTGGGACGCTGCGAGCGGCGACGAGCTGCTGAACTTCACCGGCCACGTTGGCTGGGTGCG
>JBPCJA010000073.1:0-20513 GCA_051005755.1 Solirubrobacteraceae bacterium | reverse complement strand
CGCAGAAGCTCGTCGTCGTGGCGAACATGTCCGGCTGGCGCGACGATAGACCCAAACTCATACCCTCAATCATGACTTCAGGGTCGGACGGAACCGCGGCCCCGCGAGAAAAACACCAGCCTCCTAGGCGACCACCGCGCGGCCGGGAGCGATCAGCGCGTGCCCGCGGTAGCCGTCGAACGCGACGCCGCGGGCCGGCGCGACGACGAGCGCCGGCGGGCGCGCGAGCCGCGCGCGTATGCCGTCGTCCCGCGCGCAGCTGCGCTCACCGCGGGCGTGCGCAGCAGATCGGTGAGCACGCGGTCGGGATCGGCGACACCCTCCTGCTCGAGTCGTGCGGCCAGCTCGAGCGAGACGTGTTCGCGCCGCTTCATGAGCTCGAACGCGCCTCCGGCGGCGAGCAGCGTGCCGGCCGCGTGCACGCCGCATGCGCCGACCAGCGCCCACCAGCTGTGCGTCAGGAGCGCCAGGACGGCGCCGGCGCTCAGCGCGAGGAGCAGGAAGCGGCGGCAGGCGGACCCGGCCGCGCGGCTCACGCGTCCGCGCTGTCGCGCGCGGACGGGCGCCGCCCGCACCGACCCGGAGCCGAGCGCGTCGCGCAGCTCGCGGGTGAGCAGTCGGTTCGCCGTGGGGCTGAGTCCGGGGTGCTCGGCGCGGACGGCCCGCTCGACCTGGCGCTGCTGCTCGTGCTGTCCCACGGAGGTCCTCCGTTCGTCGTGCGGTGGTACTCGCGACTCCCCGGCCGTGCGCCGCGCCCGCCGGGATTGGTCAACGCGATGACGCTTCTCACCCGCCGGCGCGTGGCGCCAGCCCCCCTGGACGCGGAGACGGCGGCGGTTCGCGGTCGCGGACGGTCAGCCGGGCGTCGCGTCTCTCGACGCAAGCCGCCGCGCCCGTGACCGGCGCTCGATGAGTCTGTCGATCGCCATCCGCTGCAGGGCTGTGACGAGGAAGTAGACGAGGGTCGCCGTGAAGCCGGTCGCGAGCCAGGCCGCCGAGCCTCCCAGGACATGCAGCAGCCCCCAGACCGCGGACACCGCCGCACCGGCCGACGGCACATGGGCGTTGCCCCAGACTGACGGTGCGCGGTCCTGGGGCATGTCACGCGGGACGAGCGAGCCCTGCGCCGCGATGTCGAGGCCGATGAACGCCGCGACCGCGCCCACCACGAGCAGCAGCGCCCCCAGCAGCCGCGGGCTGCCGAGCTGACCGGATGCGAGCACCGTCGCGCCGCCCAGGCTGATCGTGTAGCCGTACGGGCCCGCCGCCGAAGCGAGGGTTGAGGAGACCTGCGCCCGCAGGCGTCCCGGTCGGTCGTGCACGCCGGGCAGGCCACCCGCGATCGACACTCCGCTGCCTGCGGCCGTCAGGGGGTGGACCGCTGCGGTGAGCGCGGCCGGCGAGGCCGCGCACCGGTCAGCCGGCTGACGGACAGCGGCGATGGCCGTCCATGCGGGGCACACGGCGGCGGATCGACACCCGACCGGGAGGTAAGACCCGTTGCGCAAGCATGGGAAGTTCATCGCGATCAGCGCCGTACTGGTGGCCTTGCTGTCCACGCCGATCGCGCTCGGCGCCGGAGGCGGCGCGACGCTCCAGGGCGGCGCCCGCAATCCGTCGAGCAACGCGTCGCAGGAATACGCCCGCGAGACCGAGATCATCGCAAACAACGGCACGTACGGCACGCGTCAGTCCAACAAGTCCGACAGTGGCGGCGGTGCGATCTACGGCTGCCGCTCCAAGGCGGGAGGAACCCCGGCCAACAACGAGCCGTGCATCCGCGCGAACAACCTTGCCGACGGCCTGGCCTTCGAATTCGAGACCAACGGCGCGCTGGGGGGCACCATCAACGTCGCCAAGCCCGGTGACGCCTCCAAGCCGTTCACGACCAACGCGACCGGCGTCGCCACGGGGCTGAACGCCGACCGGGTGGACGGCAAGAGCGCCGACGAGATCGCCAAGGACACGCTGGCGGCCGCGCAGGTGCTCAACCCGTTCGCGCTCGTCGCGGCGGCCGGTACGGCGGCGCAGACGCGCGGCGTCCCCACCAACGGCGTCTCCCGCAGCGCGGCCGGCAACTACGACGTCGTCTTCGCCGGCGACATCGCCTCGTGCCCGCTGCGGGCGACCGTGACCGGAACCGATCCCGGCATCGTGACGGTCACGCCGGCGCTCGCCGCGGACAAGAAGACGACGACCGTCGACGTTCGCACGTTCGACGCGGACGGCACCGCCGCCGACCACGGGTTCCATCTCGCGGCCGCCTGCTGATGGCATGATCGGACTCGGCGCGCTGGGGGGGGGGGGGGGGGGGGGGGAGAACACACAAGGGAGGAAAAAAGAGGGAGCACCGGAAAAAACGGCGGGGGGTGTGGGCTCGCCCTCCCCCCCCCCCCGCGGCGACCGAACACGCGTGCATCACGGCCAGCCCGTGCGGCTTGTATCAGAGCCCTGCCGGATGGCGTGCTTCGTAGCGGCGGCGCGAGCCCGGCTCCGAGCGCCAGCGCGGGCCCTCCTCGCCTCGCCCTGACGTGTCGAAGCGCAGTCCGGCGATGACGACGTAGGCGTGGTCGCCGCGGGCGTAGACGGTCATCCAGGTACCCTGGCCGGCCTCCCCGAACTGCATCAGGCCGCTGGAATCCAGCGGGGACGGGAGCAGTCCCGCGGCGTGCAGGACGTAGGAGACTGCGCCTGAGCAGTCATACGCGCTGTCTTCGAAATCGCCGTGGCCGCCGCCATAGCGGTAGGGCTTGTCGGCGAGGGCGTTCGCCGCAGCGATCACAAGCTGGACCGGCGCAGGCGCCGGTGCGGGAGCCACCGCCGTGCGGCCGTCGGCGGCGAGCGCCGCGGGCGGCAGGGCGGCAGCCTGCTCGCGCAGCACCGGGACCGCCATCGCTCGCTCGCGCAGCCCCCGCGCCTGATCGCGCGAGACCCGGCCGTCGACCTTCATGCTGAACCTGCGTTCGTAGCGGCGCACGCTGCTGATCGTGTGAGGGCCGAACACGCCGTCGACCCCGGTCTCGACGCCGACACGGGTCATCCAGCGCTGCAGGACCCGGACGTCACGGCCGCGATCGCCACGCTCGAGCGGCCGGTCGCCGAAGCGCACGAAGCGCGCGTCGGCGTTGGCGGGGGCTCCGAGCAGGCAGACGGCGCAGGACAGCGTCGCCAGAGCAGCGCAGGGCAGAGGTGGCACGTCGTCGTCCTCGCTTTCCAGTCCGCTTACCCGAGTGTCGGCGGCGAAATCTCCGTCCGGGGACCCGAACCGTGAGCGCGACGGCCGCGCGACGGCCCCAGCGGGATGGCCCCCCGGCCGGCCGGCGTCGGGGCGCCACGCGCTCGATAACGTCAGCGTGATGGTCCTCATCGCGATCCGCCACGTCCGAGGAGCGTGCGTCACGAGCGCGTTGGGGACGTCGAGCGTTCGCCCCTGGACCCATCGTGCCGTTCGCGCCGGCGCTGGCCGGGATCTCGTCGGTGGCAGGTGGGCGTGACCTCCCGGTGGCTGACGCTGCTGCTGATGACCCGGCTGCTGGCCGCGGGCGTGGCCGTGCTGCTGCTCGTCGTCCATCGCGTGACGGCGCATGACTCCACGCTCGTGGTCGTCACGATCGCCTTCACCGCGGTGACGCTTGCGGCGCTGGCCTGGGTGCCGCGCTTGCAGCGATCGCCGGTCGTGTGGCTCGTCGACGGGGTCGGGGTGCTCGCGCTCGTGGCTGCCTCGGAGGACTGGCGCAGCCCGTTCTACATCCTGATGTTGACGGCGCTCATCCTGCCGTCGACCGCACTGCCGTTCCGGCGGGCCCTGGCGTGGGGCGTCGCGTTCACGCTCGGGTATCTCGGCGTCGCCGTGTATACGGAGCTCGACGCGAACACGCTGGAGAGCACGATCCGCCTGGAGACGATCACGACGCACCTGATGGTCCCGCTGGTCGTCGTGCTCGCGCTCGCGTACGCGACGGACGTGCTCGAGCGCCTTCGCGGCGAGCGCGTGCGCTCCGAGCAGCTCGCGGTCGAGAGCGAGCGTCAGCGGATCGCCTGGGAGCTGCACGACTCGGCCAAGCAGCGCGTCCACGCAGCCCATCTCGTCCTCAGCGCCCTCCACGGGCAGCTGGCGGGCCCGCAGGCCGAGCTCGTCGGTCACGCCCTCGGCGAGCTTCGGGCAGCCGGTGCCGACATGGACACGAGCGTCGCCGAGCTGCGCATGCCGCTCGAAGGCCGTTCGGTGGAGCGCCTGCTCGACGAGCGCGCGACCGAGCTCGCGCCGGCGAGCGAGGCCGAGATCTCCGTCCGCGGCTCGGTCGGTGAGCTGCCCGCACACGTCGCCGCGCACGCGTACAGGATCGGCGCGGAGGCGCTGACGAACGCCGTTCGCCACGGTGGCGCGGCGCACATCGACGTGATGCTCTCGCGCAACGGGTCGGTCGCGACGATCGAGGTCTGCGACGACGGGCGGGGACTCCCCGCGATCCGCCGCCCGGGCTCCAACGGGCTGCGATCGATGCGCGCCCGGGCCGAGACGATCGGCGCCGCGCTGTCGATCGGGCCGGGGGGCCGGCGAGCGCGGCACGCGCGTGAAGCTCGTCGTCTCGACCGATTTCGCCGAAAGGAGCACCAAGCCATGATCCGCATCCTCATCGTCGACGATCACCCGGCGCTGCGCGCGGGGCTGACGGCCGTGCTACGTGCAGAGCCCGGGCTCGTGCCGCTGGCCACGGCCGCGTCGGTCGAGGACCTGTGGCCCGCGTTGAACCGCACCAAGCCCGACGTGATCGTGCTCGACTATCACCTCCCCGCAGACGACGGACTGGTCGTCTGCCGTCGGGTCAAGCGTGCCGTGCCCGCGCCGGCGGTGCTGCTGTACTCGGCCTACGCCGACGCATCGCTGACGATCCCGGCGCTCCTGGCCGGCGTGGACGGGCTCGTCAGCAAGTCGGCGCCGGCAGGCGAGCTGTATGACGCCATCCGCCGCGTCGCGCGCGGCGAGCGCGTGCTGCCGCCCATCTCTCGCGAGCTGCTCGACGCGGCCGCCGCACGGCTCCAGCCAGAGGAGCTGCCGATCCTCGGGATGATGCTGGAGGACACGCCGCCCGCCGAGATGGCCGAGACGCTCGGGCTCCAACCGGCCGAGGTCACACACCGCGTGGACCGGATGATCAAGCGCCTGAAGGTCGAGATCCCGGCGCCGCGTACCGTCGGCTGAGTCGACGGCGAGCGCCGCTCAGGGCTCGACGAGCCCCCGGCGGATCGCGTAGCGCGTCAGCGCCACGCGGTCCCTCAGCCCGAGCTTCTCGAGGATGTTGCTGCGGTGGCGCTCGACGGTCTTGTCGCTGATGTGCAGGATCGCGCCGATCTCGCGGCTCGTCAGGCCCTCGGCGATGAGCTTGACGACCTCGGACTCGCGGTGAGAGAGCGGATCCTCGGGTGCCGGCCCGTCGGGACGCTCGAGGTACTCACGCACGAGCGCTGCGACGCCGCGCGGGTAGAGGAACGGCTCGCCGCGCATCGTCGTCCGGCAGGCCGCGATGAGATCCTCGTGCGCGACCGACTTCAGCACGTAGCCCGACGCGCCGGCGCGCAGCGCCTCGAAGAAGAACTGCTCGTTGTCGTGCATCGAGAGGATGAGCACCCGCACGTCGGGGCGGTGGGCCGCGAGCTCGCGAGCGGCCTGGATGCCGGTGAGGCGCGGCATCGCCACGTCGAGGATCGCGAGGTCGATGTCCTGAGCCAGCGCGGCCTCGACCGCCGCGGCACCGTCCGCAGCCTCTGCGACCACCTCGAAGTCCGGCTCGGCGTCGAGGATCATCCGGATGCCATGGCGGACCACCGCGTGATCGTCGGCGAGCAGCACGCGCGTCATGGCGTGTCCGTCTCGCGGCGAGCGTCGAGCCCCAGCCGCAACTCCGTCCCGCCGCCGGGACACGCGGCGACCGTGAGCCGGCCCCCCAGTGACAGCGCTCGCTCGCGCATGGCGAGGATGCCGCCGTCCTGATCGGCGCCATCGATGCCCTTGCCGTCGTCGACGACGGTGAGGACCACCTCGCACCCGCTCCCGCCGAGCGCCAGCTCGATGTGGTGCGGGTCGGCGTGTCGCACGGCATTCGTCAGCCCCTCCTGCGCGGTGCGAAACAGCGCGAGCTGCTCGTCGTCTTCGAGCGGTGGCAGGTCGCGGCGCAGCCGCCTGCTGATCGGGATGCCCGTGCGCTGCGACATCCGCTCAGCGAGGTTCGTGAGCGCGGGGACGAGGCCGAGTGCATCGAGCGCCTCGGGCCGCAGCTCGCGGGCGAGCCGGCGAACCTGGTCGACGCTGGCGAGGACGGCGTCGCGCACGTCCTCGCATTCGCTGCGCAGCTCGGGCGGCGCCCGCCGCGTCAGCCGGTCGAGCTGGAGGCCGAGGGCCGTGAGCGTCTGCCCGATCTCGTCGTGCAGCTCGCCGGCGACGCGCTTGCGCTCCGCCTCGCGCTCGCGCAGCGCCCGCCGCCCGCTCTCGCGCCGCTCGAGCTCGAGCCGGCCGAGCATCTCGTTGAACGACTCCGTGAGGAGCTGGACCTCGGAGACCTCACCCGGAACCGGGAGCCGGCTGCCCGGGAGGAGCGGATCGACACGATCCATGTGCTCTGCCAGCCGCACGAGCGGCCACACGGCGCGGCGGATGAGCACGAGGTTCGCCGTCACCATGACGATGAGCCCTCCCAGCAGCGCTGCGACCCGGCCGTTGGCGGGTTCGACGATCAGCACGACGCAGGCCACGGTGAGCACCGTGGCGTTGGGCACGAAGAGGTGCCAGAAGAGGGAGCGGGAGGTTCGCACGGCGGGAATCGAGTGCGCGTCGCTGCTTCGGGCGTCAGCGGTAGGACAAGACCGGGGTACCCGTTCGCGCACGGGGGCACCTTAGCCCCGTGATGCCCGGCAGCAGCGCGGTGGGACCCGGCGAGCCACGGCCGGTGGCCTCGGTCGCCCGCGCGCTGACGTACGCGCTGCGGTGGCTGGCGGCGGGCGCGGCGGTCACGGCCGCCGCCCTCGCGCTGCTGCAGGGCGGCAACGAGCCGCGCCCGCCTGCTCCCGCTGCCCTGCCGCCGGTCCGCGAGATCGGGCTGCTCGACGCGGTCCGGGACTCCGACTGTCGCCTGCGGCGCCTGCACCGCGGCTCCGCCCTTGCCAAGGCCGGCCCCCGCACCGACCCGGCGGGGCCCGGCAGCTACCGGACGTCGCTGCCGGCGTCGGTGCTCGGTGCGGCGCTGCGCCGCGGCATCATCGTGATCCAGTACCACCCGCGGGTTTCCGACCGCTTCGTCGGACAGCTCGTCGTCCTTCAGCGTGCGGTGCCGCGCGGCACGATCGTCGCCCCGCTGGGATCGCCCCGCGCCGACGCGCTCGTCGTCGCCGCGTACGGCCGCGTCCTGCGCTGCCCGCGCGCCAACGACCAGGCGCTCACCGCGCTGCGCCTGTTTCGCGGGCGCTTCGTCGGGACCGGTCCGCAGCGGGGAGGTTGACGGGTGCGGCCGTCAGGCCGGCACGTGCTCGACCGCGTCGTGCAGGTGACAGAGCGAGCCGGCGATGGTCCGCGCGACCTCTGTCTCGGACATCGCGACCGCGTGTGCGATGTCGCGCTGGCTGCGCTCCTGGACGAAGCGCAGGTGCAGCAGCAGGCGCTCCATCTCCGTCAGCATCCCGCGCAGGCCGCGCAGGTCGGCGATCTGCTCGGCGCGCGCCAGCCGCGGATCGTCGCGGCCGAGTACGTCGGCGAGCGTGCCGGCGTCTGCATCCTGCGCCTCGCGGGGCGCGTCGAGCGAGATCGAGTAGTGCGCGTCTGCGGCCACAAGCGCCTCGAGCACCTCGTCGACCGAGAGTTCGAGCTTCTCCGCGAGCTCGTCGGCGGCGGCCGCGCTGCCGCGGCGATGCGTGAGTTTGTCGGAGGCCTTCAGCACCGCCAGCGCGCGTTCCTGGAGCGGACGCGGCGGCCGTACCGCCCAGCTCGTGTCGCGCAGGTGCCGCAGCACCTCGCCGTTCATCGTGGGCATCGCGTACGCGCGCAGCGAGACGCCGAACTCCGGGTCGTATCGTTCGATGGCCTTGGCAAGCCCGAGGCACGCCGCCTGCCGCAGATCCTCGGCCTCACCCGCGCCGCGGTAGCGTCTGACGACCGCGTCGATCAGGGGCATCATGATCTCGACGAGCTGCTCGCGCGCGGCCCGATCGCCGTGCGCGCGGTAGCGGCGCAGCAGCGCGTCCTCGGTGGCCACCGGCGTCGACGCCGTCATGCCGCCTGCTCCTGAAGCTGGCCGCCGGGAGTGTGCGAGGCGAGCAGCGTCCAGCTTCCATCTGCGCTGCGTGCGACGCGGTGAGCGGCCTGCAACTCGCCGAGCGCCGTCGAGACCGTCGGCCGGCGCAGGCAGACGAGCTCCGCGAGCACCGAGTGCGTGAGCCGCATCGGTATGTGCACGCCGCGCACCGTCACGCGGCCCCAGCGCTCCGCGATCTGCCAGAACAGCAGCATCAGCCGATGCTCCGCACGCCTGGCGCGCGCCACCGCGAGCAGCACGGACTTCGCGTGGCTGCGCCGCACCGCCACGCGAAGCAGGCAGCAGCCGATGGCCGGCCATGGCGCGGCGGCGGCCGCGAAGCGCTCGTCCAGCAGTGCCACGCTCGCGCGGTCACGCACCTGCCACGTTGTGTGCGCGGCGATCGCCTGGGTGGGACCCTCGTCGTCCCACGGGCGCAGCAGGTCGCCGGGTCCCAGCAACTCCTGCGCACAGAGGCCCTCGATCTCGACCTTGCGAGTGAGGAGCCCGTCGACGATCAGCAGCCCGAGCCAGTTGCGGCATCGCGACTCGTCGGTGGGCGGCTCCCATGGGCCGCGGGGGAGGACGATCTTCGGCGCGACGCAGCGTCGTGCCGCGGCGCTCGCCGCTCGCGGGTCGAGGTCTTCGAGGCACTCGGGCAGATGCTCCAGGACCGGGACGAGGGCATGGCCGAGACGCGCGTCGGCCGACGTTGGGATCGGCGAGATCGGCCTCAGCAAGCTTGGTCGGGAGGCGGGATCGACGAGAGGTGTCGGCATGGTGGTCACTCCTGGCTCGGACGCTCTCGATATTTGCCCGGCGGGCGTGTTGCGCATGCTGGGTGCCAGCCACCATTCGCGGCGGCGGGCAAAGCCGACTCTGGCATGCCCCTGGTGGTGAGCGTCAGCGCGGGTGCACGCCAACCACGGTCGCCGTGGGTCAGCACGCTGACAGTTGCCGGGCCGCCGCTCGTCGTGGCGGTTATCAGCGCTCAAGGGTCGGACGACCGAAAGACAGCGGCAGGGAGGGCAAGCATGACACGCACGTGGCGGCAGACGACGGCGGCGGTGGCTATGGCGGTCGCCGGAGGAGCGCTCGGCGCAGCGGCGACGGCCGGCGCGGCGATCGTCGAGTACCCGCTGGACTCCTCGGCGACGCCGCTGGCGCGCGCGATGGCGGATGCCAACCCGGCGGTCGTGCGGCGCGCGGTCTTCTCGGCCGTGCCGCCGGGCTCCAAGCCCGCCGCAGTGTCAACGACGCGTCTGGCGGGCTTTCCCCGCAGCGGGAGCAGCTACGCGATCCTGAGCACAGGCAACGCCCGCTACGCACGGCTTCCCAACCGCGAGCCCGATCGCGGTGCCGAGTCGGGTGGCCCGTCGATCCGTGGTGCCCGCGACGTCACGATCATGCGCATCGACCTGCGCGTGCCCAGGGGCGCAAACTGCCTGTCGTTCCGGTACCGGTTCCTCTCCGAGGAGTTCCCGGAGTTCGTCAACGACCTCTTCAACGATGCGTTCATCGCCGAGCTTGGCCACTCCGACTGGGATGCCTCCAGCAAGGCAGACCCCACGATCACCGCACCCAGCAACTTCGCGCGCGACTCGCGCGGCAACCCGATTCGCGTCAACGCCGTCGGTGATCTGAGCGTGAGCCCGTCGCGCAGCGCGGGCACGACATACGACGCCGGCACGCGGATCCTGCGCGCATCGACACGCATCCGGCCGGGATTGCGACACTTGTACCTGTCGATCTTCGATCAGGGCGACCGGATCTATGACTCCGCGGTGTTCATCGACAAGCTGATCGTCGGGCACCGCGCACGCTGCAAGACCGGCGTCGTCGTCGACAGGTGACGCTGGCGGCGCACGGCCGGGATCGATGCCCGTGGGACGACCCCAGGCATGAGTTGCGCGAGCGCGGGATGTTGAGGGTGCACAGCCTTCGCGAGGGCGATACCCACGTCATCGCGCTGGCGGGGGAGTTCGACATTGCCGGTGTGCCTGCGGTGGAGCGTGAGCTGCGGCGCGTGGAGGGCGGCGACGCTCGGATGGTCGTGCTCGATCTCCGCATGCTCGGGTTCATCGACAACAGCGGGTTGCGGGTCGTCGTGCTGGCCCACCGCCGCCAGCCCGGGCGTCTGGCTGTGGTCAAGGGCGAGCACGGGGTTCAGCGCGTGTTCGAGGTCTGCGGCCTGATGAAGCTGCTGCCGTTCGTTGACGAGGCCCCCTGCGCCCGCACCACCTGACCGCTGCGCGCGGCTGCGTCGTGCAGTTCGTGTGATCGAGTCGCCTGAAACAGGCGGTGGCGCTCGGCCGGCGTCACCGCCTCGCTGTGCGGCTCGCCGCGACAGCGCGCAGCCGTGCAGGCGGGAGGCAGATCTCGCACTTGCAGGCCGAGGGGGAGGGGCGTCACCGCGGTCGCCGTGTGAGGATCGCCTCGAGGCGGCGCAGGTCGTTGCGGTTGGCGCGCGCGATCGCGCGCGCCAGCAGCGGCGCGGCGAGGTTCGCGAAGCCGGTCGGCTCGCCGTGGTTGCGCAGCGTCATCCGGGTCGCTCCGTTTGGGGCGTCCTCCCAGGCGTAGGTCGTCTGCATCGGAAACGGTCCCTCGGCGGTGCTCATCACGAGGCGCTCGCCCGGCACGTGCTCTCTGACCTCGTACGTGTACGCAAGCCTGCGCCCGAGAAACTCGGCGACGGACGCGACCCGTGAGCCGACCGCCAGCGGCGGCAGGGTTTGCCACTCGACGCTCTTGATCTTCTGATACCAGGCGGTCGCGTTGTCGGGGTCGCAGGCGTAGTGCGCGACGTGGGCGCGCGGGAGCGCGATCTCGATCTCGGACACGACGTCGACGGTCATGACCCTGCCGCCTTGGATGGCACGCTGCGGACGCAGCCTACCGGCCGTCGCTGCGACCGCGGCCGCCGGCGTCGGTCGGTCTCAGCCGACGCCGCCGTTGGCGTGGATCGTCTGTCCGTAGGACTAGACGGAGCTCTCGCGCAGCTCGGCGGTCGCGAACTCGGCCACGCCCTGCGCGAACGGCACGCCGGCGCGGAACCCGAGGATCTTCTCGGCGCGTTGCGGACAGGCGAAGACGTGGCGCACGTCGCCGGCGCGGAACTGGCCGGTGACCTGCGGCTGCAGGGCTGCGCCGGCCGCAGCGCACAGCTCGGCGGCGAGTTCGCCGACGGTCCGGGGAACGCCGCTGGCCACGTTGAACGGTCCGGGCGCGTCCGTCGTCAGTGCCAGGACGTTGGCGGCGGCGACATCGCGGACATGGACGAAGTCGCGCCGCTGGGCGCCGTCCTCGAAGACGCGGGGGGCGCGCCCCGCGGCGACGGCGCTGCGGAAGATGCTGGCCACGCCGGCGTACGGCGTGTCGCGCGGCATGCGCGGGCCGTAGACGTTGTGGTAGCGCAGGGCGGTCACGGTGACGCCCGTCTCGCGCGCAAAGGCCCCGCACAGATGCTCCTGGTGGAGCTTCGTCGCGCCGTAGACGTTGCGGGGGTCCGCCGGGGCGTCCTCGTCGATCGCACGGGCGCTGAGCTGCGCCCCGCAGTGCGGGCACGGGGGCTCGAAGCGGCCGGCCTGGAGGTCGGCGAGCGGCCGCGGGCCCGGCCGCACGTCGCCGTGCTCCGGGCACGCGTAGCGTCCCTCACCGTAGACGACCATGCTGCTGGCGAGCACGAGACGCCCGCCGAAGCGGGCGGCGGCGAGCTCGCGCAACAGGACTGCGGTTCCCACGTCGTTGTGGCCGACGTAGTCGACGATGTCGCCGAGATCGACGCCGAGCCCGACCATCGCGGCCTGGTGGCAGACGTGGTCGACGCCCTGCAGGCAGTGCCGGAGGAGCGCAGCGTCGCGCACGTCGCCTTCGAGCCACGTCGCGCGCGGGTCGAGATAGGTGGGGCGCACCGCGTGGGCGCCGGGCAGCAGCGCGTCGAGCCCGACCACGTCGTGGCCCGCGTCGAGCAGCGCGTCGACGACGTGCGAGCCGATGAATCCTGCCGCGCCGGTGACGAGGATCCTCATGGTCGCAGCACGAGGATCGCACGCCGCGTCGCGTAGGCGATGCGCCCGTCGGTCAGGCGGGCGACGCCCAGGGCGCAATCGGTGGCAAGCGGCGGGGTGACGACGCGCGGGGCGGCGCCGGGCTCCAGGACGACCCGCTCCAGCCGGTGCGAGACGTAGCCGCACAGCGCGAGCTGCGCGCCGCCGAGCGCCGCCAGTCCGGACGGCGCGGTGTGCCGGCTCAGCTCCAGCCGTGGTGCGCCGCGCCCGCGCGGGTCCGCGCGGGCAACGCGCTCGCGGCGGCCGCCGGGGGCGTTGTCGGCCACCCACAGCTCCCGCCTCGGCGTCCACGCGAACGCGAAGGGATTGTTCCAGCCGCCCGACAGCCGCCGCGGCCGCTGACCGGACCGTCCTCCCGGATCCAGGGCGAGCAGCTTGCCGTTGACGGTGTTCGCACGACGGGCCGCGGCCGGATCCTGCAGGTCGCCGACGCCGATCGTCAGGCGGCCGTCGGGCGCGAAGGCCAGGTGACCGCCGTTGGCCAGGTCGGTGGACGGGGGCCCGCGCCAGACCTCGCGTCGCGGGCCCGGGGCCACCCGCGCGACCACGAGCCGTCGCCGGCCGCCGGGCGTGACGTAGGCGGCGAACGTGCGGCCGCGCGCGTCGACGGCGAGCCCGAGCAGTCCGCGCTGGCCGCCCGCGGCGACCCGCAGCCGAACGACGTCGCGAACGCTCCCCGCGGCCGTCACGTCGCGGATGCGGCCGTCCAGCTCGCCGAAGCGCAGACCGCCGCGGGGCAGCGCCACGAGCGCCGCCGCACCGGTGGCCCGCGTGAGCAGCCGGCCCGACCGGGCGGGCTCGGGCCGCTCGAGCGCGGGTGAGCCGCAGCCCACCAGCACGAGCGCGACCGCGGCGCCCGCTGCGATTCTCACCATGGCGAGCGCACTCCCAGCTGGACGGCGAGCGCGACCGCGATCTGCAGGGTCAGCCACAGTCGTGGTCGCGGCAGCGCCGCCGCGCTGACGAGCAGCCACGGCGCGAACGGCAGCCAGATGCGCTCGGTCTCCCCGCGCGAGAGGCCGCTCGCCGTCGCGGCGGCCACCGCCAGCAGCGCGCCCGCGGGCAGAACCCACGCCCGACCGCGCAGGCGGGCGAGGCCGACGGCGACGGCGGGCCCGAGGGCGAGCGCGAACGCGGCCAGGCTGATGATCGCGAACGGAGCGCGCGGCCGGACGGCGGCGACGCCGGAGACGTACACCTGCTGCGTCGCATGCAGGCCCTCCCACCACCAGAAGCCGGCGGCTCCGAACGCGAGCATCACCGCCGCCACACCGGCCGCCATGACGAGCAGCGCCACGAGCGCGCTGCGATATGCGGCGATCAGCAGCACGAGCGGGGCGAGCGCGGCGATGCCGTAGGAGAGGTGCAGCGCGGTCCCCAGCAGGACGCCGGACCCGAACGCGAGGGCGTGCATGGCGGGCGGGGACCGGCTCGTGGCGACGGCGAACAGCGCGATGCCGGTTGCGGCGACGCCCGCGAACAGCGCATCGGCCGACGTCGCGATCCATACCGCCGCGGGGGCGAAGACGAGAAACGGCGCCGCCCGCCGCGCGTGCGCCTCGGAGGCGAGCTCGCGGGTGGCGACGAGCGCGCCGGCGGGGGCGAGCGCCGCGGACGCGAGCACGAGCACCAGCGCCGCGACCCCGCCGCCGATCCCGATGCGGTCCAGCTGCGCCAGCGCCAGCAGCAGCCCCGGGGGGTGACCCTTGACGTGCGTGCGGTAGTCGGGGAGATCCTCGACGAAGTGCGCCAGGAAGGCCGCGGGATCACCGACGCGCGGCACGTCGGCCAGATATTCGTAGCGGGTCTCCAGGGGCGCCGGCAGGTGGCTCGGACCATCGGTCGCCGCGAGCAGCACGGGCCAGGCGATCGCCGCCGCCAGGCACGCCGCCAGCAGCGCGCGCCACGACAGGCGCTGCGCCAGGCGCGGCGACCAGGCCACGGCGGCAGCGGCGAGGGCCAGGACCGGCAGCACCCGCGGACTGAGGCGCACGTCGAAGCCGCCGACGAGCGGGGGCGCCGAGAGGTGGACGCGCGGATCGTCGCCGACGAGCGCGGCACCGATCACGTGACCGGCGATGACCAGGCCGGCCCAGCCGGCGAGCGGCCACAGGTCGCGTGCGGCGAAGCGCGCGTTTACGCGCGGGCGAGGGACGGCGGCGGTACGCACCTCCGACACACGGTACGTGCCGCTCGCCGGCGACCGCGCCCGCATCTCGCCGGCCCTCGTGCGGGCAGCGAGCAGGTCAGCCGACCCGCCGGCGGTTGCGAACGGCCCGCAGCGCGTACAGGCCGGCGGACACCGCGTAGAGCGCGGCGGTGATCGCCAGCCACCGCCAGATGTAGGCGCCGGTGCCGCGTCCGGTGGCGTCCTGGAAGCCGTGGGCCAGGCCGGTGATGAGCGGGAAGTACACGACGAACAGCGTCGCGGCGATGACCGTCGGGACGCGCAGGTGGTTGATCGCGCGGACGCCGACGGCGCGGGTCGCGACGCGGTCGATGGCGCCGTAGGCCGGGACGGCGACCAGGTCGTGCAGGACGATCGCGCCCACGAGCCAGATCGCCAGGTTCATCACCGGTCCGGCGTCCAGCAGCTTGGGCAGCGCGATGACGGCGAGCCCCAGCGCGAGGACGACGCCCACGAGATGCATCGGGCGCGCGCCGTAGATGCGCCGGAAGGCCGCCATCTCAGACCTCCGTGAAGGTCAGCGAGCCAACCCATTTCGTGCAGTGCACGCCGGGCAGCGCGGGCACGATGATGCGCGCCGGGAACCCGTGGTCGAGCGAGAGGTCGGCGCCGTTGACGCGCAGGGCCAGCAGCGAGCGCTCGTCGTCGACGGCCTCGCGGCTGAGGGTGGCGCGGGCGAACGAGCCCGCGCGCTGCAGCGACCGCACGTCGACCTGGCCGCCCGCGCGCCCGGACAGGCGTGCGAGGTCGCGCAGCCGCACCCCGGTCCAGCTCTGGGTCGTCGTCCAGCCCTCGACGCAGGCGATCGGAAGGTCGTAGGTGTGCTGCGGCATGGCGAGCAGCGCGTCGCGGCTGAGCTTCAGCGTGCGCGCGCCGACGAGCTCCAGCCTCCAGGCGGCCAGCGCACGGGCGTCGATGCCGACCGACGCGGCGGTCTTGTTGATCTCGAAGTCGTTCGGTCCCGGGCCGCGGTCGCCGCCGTGCGGCGCCAGCAGCGCGAGCCGGCGAAGCGGCCCGCCGATCGACTGACCCGCCGTGAGCAGGAGCAACGCCAGCGAGCTTCCGCCGACCATGGCGAGCAGGCCGCGGCGCGAGACGGTGGGCGGCGCCGGCTGCGTCGCGATCGCCGTCGGCGGCTCGGTCGTCAGCGCGCGGGTCTCGACGTGCAGCTCGTGCTCGGGGCGCGTTGCCTCCAGGCCCACGCGCAGCTCGTCGATGATGCGCCGCTCGCGCAGCTGCGCGCGCATGAGCGGGAGCTTGATCGCGACGTGCAGGACGAACGCCCCGAGGAAGACCCACGCCCCGTAGTAGTGCGCTTCCAGGAAGGAGAATCGCCACGGGTAGTAGATCTGGACGTTGAGGATCCCGGTCGCGAACTCGAAGAGCACGCCGCCGACGAGCAGCGTGAGGCTCAACCGCTCCAGAGCGTGGGCCGGTGAGCGCAGCGGCGGCCACTCGAACAGCTTAGGGATCACCGCCCACAGCTTCGCCAGGACGATCGGGACCGTTGCGATCCCGATCGTCACGTGCAGGCCCTGCGTCGCCGCGTACAGCCACGAGGGGCTCGTGGGCCACGTGAACACGAACGCGTCCAGCAGACCGGGATCGCCCCAGAACCGGCCGTTGTCGCCGAGCTGCGGGCTGTAGGCGACGTAGGACAGCAGCCCGGTGATGCTCACGATCGGGATCGCGACCAGCAGCGCCGAGCCGAGCACCGCTGCCAGCCAGGGGCCGCGGATCGGGCTGCGCCAGAAGCTTCGTCGGGTGGGGCCCGGCGGCGGACCGGCGGCGCGCAGCCGCGCGCCTAGCATGCGGACAGGCAGGCGAACCACCGGCCATACACCTCCCAGCGCTCGTCGATCCGCAGGCCGACCGCGGCCGCCGCGCGCGGCAGCCCGTCCGGCGTCACCGTCGCCCAGTCAAACCAGCCGCTCACCGTGCCGCCGGACTCCAGCCGCAGACGCTGAGCGCCGCTGGTCGCGCCCGGAGGCGCGAGCTCGACGATCAGCCGGCCGCCGGGAGCCAGCAGCGAGGCGACGCGGGCCAGCAGCACCGACGGGCGCCCGCCGATCCCGATGTTGCCGTCGAGCAGCAGCGCGCTGCCCCACGTGCCGGCGCCGGGCACATCGGCGAAGACGGACGCCTCGATGGCCGCGGCGCCGCGACCCCGGGCGACCCGCACGGCCGCCGGCGAGACATCGACGCCGAGCGCGAGTTGGCCGCGGCGCGCCAGCGCGAGCACGTGGCGCCCGGGGCCGCAGCCGACGTCGAGCACCGGCGCGACGGCGCGGTCCAGGACGTCGTCGTCGGCAGCGGTCAGCGGGCCGAGCCACGCGGCGAGCGGCAGCGACCACGAGCGGCCGTGCTCGTCGTGAGCCAGCAGCGGCGTGTCGACGTCCTCCAACCCGCTGCCGTAGAGATCGAGCGCGGCGGGCGGACTCATACGGCGGCCAGCTCCGAGGTCATGGCGTCCAGCGCCAGGGCGAAGCGCCCGTCCGGTGCCAGCGCGGCGACCTGCATCGCGTCGGCGATGCGGTCGACATCGCGCAGGATCGGCAGCGCCGCCGGGTCCAGGCCCAGCCGGCGCAGGCGTTCGTACTGTGCGGCACCGGTGCGCGACGAGCTCATCGGCACGCCTGCGAAGACGGCAGGATCGGGACGCTGCAGGCCGATCGCCCAATAGCCGCCGTCGGCTGCGAGCCCGAGGACGCTGCGTGCCCCGTCGCGCAGAGCGTCCAGGCCCAGTTCCAGAAGGCGCGGCGTCAGCTGCGGCGTGTCCATGCCGACGAGCAGCGCCGGGGCGCCGTCGGCGGCATCGGCGAACGCGAAGGCCAGGCGCTCGGCCAGCCCGCCGCCGCGCTGGGCGACCACGTCGATGCCCGGCGGCAGCCAGGCACCGGGCTCACCGTCCAGCACGAGCACGCGGCGTGCCGCCGGCGTCGCCGCGACCGCAGCGAGCGTGTCGCACAGCGCGGCCTCCGCCAGCGCCGCCGCCTGCGCGGCCGTACACGGCGGACACAACCGCGTCTTGCTGCGCCCCGGCACCGGTGCCTTGGCGATGACGAGCAGCACGGGGCCCATCACGACAGCACCACCGCCATGTCGCGGACGGTGCGCAGCGTGCCGCGCACCGTCCCCGTCACCTTCGAGCGACCGGTCCGAGCCTGGTAGACCACCTCGACCTCGGCCACGCACCAGCCCGCGGACGCGGCGCGCAACACCATCTCCAGCGGCCAGCCGAAGCCTCGATCGACGAGGCCGAGCTCGAGCAGCGCCTCCCGGCGCGCAGCCCGCATCGGTCCCAGGTCCACGAGCCGCACGCCGGTCCGGCGGCGCAGCTCGAGCGCGAGCAGGCGGTTGGAGGCACGCGCGTGCCACGGCCACGCGCCGCGCCGCGCACGCCGCGCCCCCAGCACGAGGTCGGCGTCGCCCGCGGCGACCGGCCCGGCCACCAGCGGCAGCTCGCGCGGGTCAAGCGACCCGTCGGCGTCCATGAAGCAGACGATCGGGTCGGTGGCCGCCAGCAGGCCCGCGTAGCAGGCGGCCCCAAAGCCGCGGCGCGGCTCGTCGACGACCTGCGCGCCGAAGGCACGCGCCACGTCGGCCGAGCCGTCGCTCGAGCCGTTGTCGACGACGATCGCGTGGTAACCGGCGGGCATCGCACCAAGCACCGCCGGGAGGGCGGCAGCCTCGTCAAGCACGGGAAGGACGACGTCAGGCACGGCCTGAAATCATGCACGATGCTTCATTACGAATGGCGAAACACCGGGCGTGGCGCCGGTCGCCGCCGATGTCGGAAGGTGGGACGTGCTCCGCATTGAGCGACCCGGCATGGGCGCAGCGGCTGCGCCGAGGGCCCAGCGGCTGCTCGCGGGAGTTGACCGATGATGCGGTGGAGGCGTGGGTCATCTTCGTGGTGGTCGGGGAGCCGCGCCGTGTGCTTGCGGAGAACCAAGCAAAATGAGACGTGCATCGTCCCCCCGATACAGCGATTGACCCGTGCCCTCGCTGATACTGGCAGATAGCCGGCGTAGACGACCGCCGTGTGACGACGTTCACACGTTGCGAGGGGTCATTCACCGTATTGTAGCGGCCCCTGGCCGACACTGTTTCTCGGTGCCTGCCAGTCCACGTCAGCGAGGAGTTGTCCGATGAGCAGCACGAACGTCGAGCGCGCAGCGAAGGCGGAGCAGCTTCGCATCACGCAAGCGAAGGTTCAGCGAAGCCTGCCCCTGCCCGGTCACCCCAACAATCACGACGAGGACGATCAGCCCAACCGGGTCGGGAGCTACTCCAAGGGCCTCCCGCATAACGACCTGGGGGAGGTGGACGACGACGCCTACGATGCGATGGTCCTCGCTCTCAACAGCCAGGATCCCGACGACTTCGAGGCGATCCCGATGGGCGAGCCGAATATCTCGAAGCGACGCAAGCTCGTCAATCCTCAAGCCGGTCTCGCCTTCGATCTGGCGGGCGCAGACTCCCATCACCTCTTCCTCTGTCCGCCGCCGCGCTTCGACAGTGCGGAGACGGCCGGCGAGATGGTGGAGAACTACTGGATGGCCCTGACGCGCGACATCGCCTACAGCACCTACGAGGGCGCGTCGACGCCACCGCTGATCAAGAAGGCGATCGACGATCTCAACAAGCTGAGCGACTTCCGTGGTCCCAAGATCAACGGCAAGGTCACCACACGGACCCTCTTTCGCGGGTTCGCCCCCGGTGACCTGGACGGACCTTACGTGTCGCAGTTTTTGCTCAAGGCGGCGAAGTTCGGCGCAGACATCATCGAACAGCGCATTCAGACCACCACGCCCGGCAAGGACTTCATGACGAAGTACGACGAGTGGCTGGCGGTGCAGCGCGGCACGAACCCGCCCCCCAACACCTTCGACCCGATCACTCGCTACATCCGCAACGGTCGCGATGGGGGGCAGTACGTCCACATCGACGTCCTGTTCCAGGCGTACTTCGACGCATGCCTGATCATCGCGGCGCCGGTCGATCCCGATCCCCTGGTCACAGACGGCTTCGGCGTGCCGTTGAATCCGGGAAACCCCTACGTCGCGTCAGACAACCAGGACGGGTTTGCCACGTTCGGCCCACCGCACATCAAGGGCCTCATCGGCGAGGCCGCCGTGCATGCGCTCAAGGCGGTCTGGTTTCAGAAGTGGTCCGTGCATCGCCGCCTGCGCCCAGAGGTGTTCGCCGGCCGGGTCCACAACCACAAGACGGGCAAGGCCAGCTATCCGATCCACAAGGACGTGTTGAACTCCGAGGCGCTGAAGCAGGTCTTCGCCGCCAACAACACGTATCTGCTGCCGATGGCGTTCACGGAAGGATCGCCGCTGCACCCGTCGTATGGCTCAGGTCACGCGACCGTGGCCGGCGCATGCGTCACGATCCTCAAGTGGTTCTTCGACGGATCGTTCGTGCTCAAGGACCCGATGATGCCCAACCACGACCCCGCCCACCCGGACGTGGACGGCACGACGCTGGTCCCCTACGAGGGCAGCGACAAGGACACGCTGACCGTCGAGGGCGAGCTCAACAAGCTCGCTTCGAACATCGGCATCAGCCGCAACATCTCAGGCGTCCACTGGCGCTCGGACTATGCCGAGTCGCTGCGACTTGGCGAAGAGGTGGCGCTGCGCACGCTGATGGACTTCCGCGCGACCGTCAACGAGGATTTCGCGGGTTGCACGTTCAACAAGTTCGACGGAACCCCGGTGACCATCTGAACGCACGCTGAGGCGGGCTGGGATCGACGGAGACCGTGATTGCTGGTTTGGGTCGATGAAATCTAGTGCAGTGTCTCGGTTTTAGTTGGTGATTGCGTCGAGGGCGAGGCGTCCGCGGCGGACCTTCTCGAGGATCGAGTCGGCGGTCGCAGTCCATACGAATGGGGTGGGGTCGGCGTTGTTGGCGTTCAGGTAGGCGTCGATCGCGGCGATCAGGTCGGGTACGGACTGGAAG
>JBPCJA010000072.1:0-7011 GCA_051005755.1 Solirubrobacteraceae bacterium | reverse complement strand
GCAAGTGCCGGCGCGCCACCGCCGAAGAGCGCGAGCTGCGGCGCGACGTCGGCGTCGAGCGGGACGAACGCGTCGGGCTGCGTGGGCTCGGTGCGGCGCCGCTCCGCGCGCTCGTCGAAGGCGTCCGGCGGCTCCTCGGCCGGCGGCGCGAGGACGTGGCGCAGCTCCTGCTCGACCTCGGCGGCATGCGCGCGCAGCAGCCGGTCGGCGGGCAGGAAGAGGTAGCTGTGCTGCACCGGACCGCCCGCAAGCGTGCGCACGAAGCGCCCGACGATCTGGCGGAAGACGAGCGGCGTCTTGGCGGCCGACGCGTAGACGCCGACGCGCAGGCGCGGGATGTCGACCCCCTCGGAGACCATGTTCACCGCCACGAGCCAGCGATCGCGCCCGCGACCGAACGCGCGGAGCTTCGCGGCCGCGCGGGCGTCGGTGTGCAGGACGACGGTCGGCGCTCGCCCGGTGACCGCCTGCAGCACGGCGGCGACGCGCCGCGCGTGCTCGCCGTCGGCGGTCACGACGAGCCCGCCGGCGTCGCGATGGCCCTGCGCGCGCACCTCGCCCAGGCGCTCGTCGGCGGCGCGCAGGATGCGCGGCAGCCCGTCCGCGAGCTCGGTCGAGATCGCCGTGCGGTAGCGGCGGCTGGCCTCGCGGCCGCTGAGCACGGTGTCGAAGGACGACTCGATGACGTCGTCGCCCGACTGCCACGAGAGCGTCCCGTCGTAGGGGATGAAGACGACCGGCCGGCAGATCCCGTCGCGGACCGCGTCGGCGTACGTGTAGCTCACGTCGGGCACGGCGACGCCGTCGTCGTAGCGCACGCCCGCGATCGGGCTCTGGTCGGAGCGAAACGGCGTGCCCGACAGCAGCAGCCACCGCCGCGTCGCGCCGAACGCGCGCGCGAAGCCCTCTCCCCAGGCGAGCTCCTCGCCGAGATGGTGGGCCTCGTCGGCGATGACGAGCGTGTCGCGACCGCACTGCGGCGCCCACCGGCCGGCCGACGAGGCTGCCCGGGCGTAGGTCGCCACCACGCCGTCGAAGTCCCGCGGCGGGCGCAGCTCGGCGGCGTCGGGCGCGAGCTGGACGCCGAGGCGCCCCGCCGCCTCGGCCCACTGACGCGTCAGCGGCGTCGTCGGACAGAGCACGTGGACGCGGCGCACGACGCCGGCCCGCAGCAGCCCGCGCGCGAACACGAGGCTCGGAATAGTCTTGCCGGCACCGGGAGCGGCCGACAGCAAAAACGAGCCGTCGTGCCACGCCGACATGCGCTCCAGAGCGCGCTCCTGCCAGGCCCGCAGGGCGATCGACGGGGCGGTGGTGGAGGCGACGGCGCGGACGGGCACGGCGGCGGAGTGTGCGCGACGGACCGGACGGACCCCGACCCCGGCCCCGGGCCCGGGCCTGACCCCAACGCGGCGCCTGGCCGTCAGGCGTCCGTCTTGCCCACGTAGGCGACCGCCTCGATCTCGACGAGCATCCGCGGATCGACGAGCGCCGCGACCTGCACCATCGACGTCACCGGCGCGATCGCGCCGAAGCGGTCGCCGTGCGCGCGGCCGATCTCGTCCGCACGGCTGATGTCGGTGACGTACATCCGCGTCTGGACGACCTGCTCCATCCGCGCCCCCGCGCGCCCGAGCGCCGCCTCGATCGCGTCGAGCGCGATCTCGACCTGGCCCGCCGGATCGCCGGGAGCGCCCACGACGCCGTCCTCGTCGACCGCAGTCGTGCCGGCGACGAGCACGAAGTCGCCTGCCCGCACGGCGCGGCTGTAGCCGAAGCTGCGCTCCCACGGTGAGCCGGAGCCGAAGCGCTCCACGTCGGTCACGGCGCTAGTGGCGGAAGTGTCGCCGACTCGTGAAGACCATCGCCACGTCGGCGGCGTCGGCGGCCTCGAGCACGTCGGGATCGTTGCGCGACCCGCCGGGCTGGATGATCGCCGTGATCCCGGCGCCGATCGCGATCTCGGGCCCGTCGCTGAACGGAAAGAAGGCGTCCGAGGCCAGGACCGCGCCCTGCAGCGACTCCACGCGCGACTTGTCGATCGCCAGCCGGACGGAGTCCACCCGGCTCATCTGGCCCGCGCCGATGCCGGCGGTCGCCTTGTCTGAGGCGAGGACGATCGCGTTGGAGCGCACGTGCTTGCACACGCGCCAGGCGAACATGAGGTCGCGCCACTCGGCGTCGGTCGGCTCGCGCTTCGTCGCGACCTCCATCTCCGTGCGATCGCTGTACTCCTCGATGTCTCGGTCCTGGATGAGCAGCCCGCCCATGACCTGCTTGATGTCCGGCTCGGCGACGAGCGGCGAGCGGCGCTCGTTGTCCTCGAGGATGCGGATCGACGGCTTGGCCGTGAGCACCTCCAGGGCTCCGTCCTCGTAGGCGGGGGCGAACAGCACCTCGACGAACTGCTGGGACAGGGCCTGCGCCGTATCGACGTCGATCGGCCGGTTGAAGGCGATGACGCCGCCGAAGGCGCTGAGCGGGTCGGTCGCGTAGGCGCGCTCGTAGGCCGCCAGCGCGTCGCCGGCGAGCGCGACGCCGCAGGGGTTGTTGTGCTTGACGATGACGCACGCCGGCTCGTCGAACTCGCGCACGAGGCTGCGGGCGGCGTCGAGGTCGAGGAGGTTGTTGAACGACAGCTGCTTGCCGTGGTGCTGCTGGACCATCGACAGGACGTGCGTGCGCGCCCCGACCTGCTGGTAGTAGGCGCCGCGCTGGTGCGGGTTCTCGCCGTAGGGCAGGTCGGCGACCTTCTCGTAGGCGCGGACGTGCAGCGGCGGGAAGTCCTCGGACTTCTCGGCGAACCAGCGGGCGACGGCCGTGTCGTAGCGGGCGGTGTAGGCGAACGCCTCGGCGGCGAGCGACTCGCGTGTGGGGCTCGACAGGCGCCCGCCGGAGGAGCGCAGCTCCTCTAGCACCGCGTCATAGGACTCGGGGCCCGTAACGACGGCCGCGAAGGCGTGGTTCTTCGCTGCCGCGCGGATCATCGTCGGCCCGCCGATGTCGATGTTCTCGATGATCTCGTCATCGGCGAGGCGGCGCGCCACGCTGCGCTCGAACGGATAGAGGTTCACGCAGACGAGGTCCACGTACTCGATGTCGTGCTCCTCGGCGGCGTCGACGTGCGCCTGGTCGGAGCGCACCGCGAGCAGCCCGGCGTACAGGCGCGGGTGCAGCGTCTTGATGCGCCCGTCCATGATCTCGGGGAAGCCCGTGAAGTCCTCGACCGAGCGGATGCGCAGCCCCGCGGACTGAAGCTCGGTCGCCGTGCCGCCGGTCGAGACGAGCTCGACCCCGAGGTCGGCGAGGCCGCGGGCGAACTCGACGATCCCGCGCTTGTCGGAGACCGACAACAGGGCGCGCCGGACCTGCACGCCTCCGGGAGCGGTCAGTGCCTGGGGTATCTCGCTCGGACCGGCGATGGGGCGAGGATATCGGGCGGCCGATCTCAGCCCACGCGCTCGGCTGTCAGGTGTACTACTCCGCCACGACCAGCCTGCGCGGGTTGACCGGATCGCGGCTGACCGCGCCGCGCGCGACGAGGCGCACGGCCTCGGGCAGCAGCGCGTGCTCGAGCGGGCGCAGGCGCGCGAGGACCTCATCGGGATCGCCGGCGTCGGGCAGCTCGATCGCGCGCTGCAGCAGGACCGGTCCGCTGTCGACGCCGCCGTCGTCCTCGACGAAGTGCACCGTCACGCCGAAGACCTTGACGCCGTAGGCGAGCGCCTGCTCGATCGCGCGGATGCCCGGGAAGGCGGGCAGCAGGGAGGGATGGACGTTGACGACGCGGCCCGCGAAGCGGCGGAGGAGCGGGCTCGTCAGCAGCGCCATGTAGCCGGCGAGCACGACGAGCTCCACGTCGCGCTCGGCGAGCCAGCCGGCGATCGCGCCGTCGCGGGCGGGGCGATCGTCGTAGTCGGAGAGCGCGAAGACGGCGGTCTGCACCCCTGCGTCGCGGGCGCGCCGGAGCGCGTGCGCATCGGCGCGGTCGGAGGCGACGCCGACGACGAGCGCCTCCCGGCCGTGGACGGTGTCCAGCAGCGCCTGGAGGTTCGTGCCGCCGCCGGACGCGAGGACGCCGACGCGCAGCGGCGCGGCCATCACGCCGCGTGGGCAGCCGGCACGACCTGCAGCTTCGGGTACGCGCCGCCCGTCGAGCGCAGGCGTCCGGCCCCGATGAGCTCGTCGACGCGCCCGAGGACCTGCTGCGCCGTCAGGTGATCGAACGTGCCGTAGGCCGGCAACCCGTCGTGACCGCTCTTGACGAGCGCCTTCGAGCGCCCGCCGCGCAGGATCTCGACCGTGCGCGTGCGGCCGACCGCAGGATTCGCGGACTCGACGACCGACACGATCGCCTCGTCGAGGTCGCCGGGTGCGTGTGCGGCCGCTGCGCGGCGCCGCGGGGTCCCGGCCGGCGCCGCCGGGACCCAGGCGCCGTCGCAGACGTCGCAGCACGGCACGCCCGGCGCGGGCACCGGCGCGCTGCGGTCGCCGAAGTGGCGCAGGATCGTCTCGCGGCGGCAGGCCGAGCCCTCGACGAACGCCCAGACGGCGCGGTACTGGCGCCAGCGCGCGCGCTGCGCCTCCCCGGCCGACGAGCGGCAGGCGGCGCGGGCGCGGCCGTCGAACGGCGCCTCGATGCGGCCGCGGATGCGGTCGGGCGAGGAGGGCGCGGGCCGCACGACCCCGGCGCGCACGAGATGCCCGATGACCGCGCGCACCTGCTCTGAGCCCTCGCCGCGGCCGTCGAGGACCGACGCGAGCTCGTCGGCGCCGAGGTCGTAGCGCCCGCCGCTCGCGCGGGCCTCCAGGCGCCGCGCGACCGTCGCGATCGCATCGTCGGTCAGCTCCCCGCGCTGGATGAAGAAGACGTGCAGGCCCTTGTCGCGCCCCTCGGCGAAGAGCAGCGCCCGCGCTGGGCGGCCGTCGCGGCCGGCACGGCCGGCCTCCTGGTAGTAGGCCTCGACCGAGCCCGGCACGCTCTCGTGGCAGACCGTCCGCACGTCGGCCTTGTCGATGCCCATCCCGAAGGCGTTCGTCGCAACGACGACGTCGAGGCGGCCGTCCATGAAGCGTCGCTGGACCTCGGTGCGCTGCTCGCGGCCCAGCCCGGCGTGGTAGACGCCGACGGCGCCCTCGAGCCCGCCCGCGAGCCGGTCGGCGAGCTTCTCCGCCCCCGCGCGCGTGCCCGCGTAGACGATCGCCGGCGTCGCCCCCGGCGAGGACAGCGCAGCCGCGATGTGGCGGTGCTTGGCCTGCGTCGACGCGCATGGCAGGACCGCGAAGGAGAGGTTCGGCCGGTCGAAGCCCGTCGATACCCGCACCGGATCGCGGAGACCGAGCCGCACCGCGATGTCGCTTGCGACCTGCGGCGTCGCGGTCGCCGTCGAGGCGATGATCGCGTCGGCCTGCAGCCAGCGCGCCGCGTCGGCGAGGCGGAAGTAGTCGGGGCGGAAGTCGTGACCCCACTGCGAGACGCAGTGCGCCTCGTCGACGACGAAGAGCCCGATCCTCGTCGCCCGCATCGCCTCGAGGAACGGCGCGGAGGAGAAGCGCTCCGGCGCGACGTAGAGCAGCCGCAGCTCGCCCGCGGCGGCGCGCTCGAGCGCCACGCGGTTGGCGGCGGCGTCACGCTGGGCGTTGACGAGTGCCGCGCGGCCAGGGGCCGAGGTGGCGAGCGCGTCGACCTGGTCCTGCATGAGCGAGACGAGCGGCGAGACGACGAGGGTGAGGTCGTCGCGCATGAGGGCGGGCAGCTGGTAGCACAGCGACTTGCCGGCCCCCGTGGGCATGACGACGAGCACGTCCCGGGCGGGCGGCCCGATGGCCGCCCGGACGGCCTGCTCCTGGCCGGGACGGAAGGCGTCGAAGCCGAAGTACTCGTGCAGCGCGGCGGCGGGATCCATGGGGCGTCCGACCTTAGCGGCCGTCCCGGCGAGCACGCCCGCGTCCGCAGATTCGTTGCATTGCCGGGCAGGGGGGCTACTCTGCTGACACCGTGTCAGTCCGCTTCATCTTCCGTTGTCAGTTCTGCGATGCACAGCCTGACCCGCTGACGCAGCTGAGCCTGCAGGAGGCGATGCGGCAGTTCGTCTGGGGCGCGTACCAGAACGCCCTGCCCGGGCGCTGGCTCGTGTGGCACGGGCGCGGGCTCTACGGCCCGGCGCGCTACGCCTGCCCCGAGCATCGCGGGGACCTCGTCGCCTACCTCCGCGAGCACTACGGCACGATCGGCTTTCACCCCTGGAAGCGGCCCCCGTATCCCAACAGCCTGGCTTCGGACGACACCGACCACGCGTGGGAGGTTTCGACACGCCGTCAGCGCTGGAGTGGGTTCTAAAGCTTCAGGCCGGGATCAAGAGCTGTTCCGCGGGCGCCGCGCGGGGTACTCTGAGGTTTGGGATGTCCGTTCGGCTCATCTTCCGTTGCCAGTTCTGTGATGAGCAGCCCGATCCCCTGACGCAGGTCAGCCTGGAGTCCACCGTGCGGGAGATCGTGTGGGGTCAGTACCTCGACGCGATGCCGGAGCGCTGGCTCGTGTGGCACGGGCGCGGGCTCTACGGGCCGGCGCGCTACGCCTGTCCGAACCACCGCGGCGATCTGACCGCCTACCTGAGAGAGCACTACGGCACGGTCGGCTGGCACCCCTGGAAGCGGCCGCCCTATCCCACGAGCGTTCGCAACGACGACATGGACAAGGCCGCGGCCGTCGGGGCCCTCTCCGGGATGCCGAAGTGGGGCTTCGGCCCTCAGGTCAAGTAGCTACGCCTGCACGAGCGGGAGCTCGAGCGCGTACTTGCCGTTGGCCTCGTCGGTGCCCTCGAGCGGGTAGCGGCCGCTGAAGCACGCGTCGCAGTGGCGCTCGCGCGATCCGCGGACGGCCTCGTAGACGCCGTCGAGCGAGAGGTAGGCGAGCGAGTCGCAGCCCAGTTCGGCGGCGACCTCCTCGACGGTCCGCTCGTGGGCGATCATCTCCTCGCGCGTGGACATGTCGATGCCGTAGTGGCAGGG
>JBPCJA010000071.1:0-8115 GCA_051005755.1 Solirubrobacteraceae bacterium | reverse complement strand
ACGTCGCGCGTGATCGACGGGTTGTCGGCCTTGCGCGCGATCTTGTCGACCTCGTCGATGTAGATGATCCCCGTCTCCGCCTTCTTGACGTCGTAGTCGGCGGCCTGGATGAGCTTGAGGAGGATGTTCTCGACGTCCTCGCCGACGTAGCCGGCCTCCGTCAGCGCCGTGGCGTCGGCGATCGCGAAGGGGACGTTGAGGATGCGGGCGAGCGTCTGGGCGAGCAGCGTCTTGCCGCAGCCGGTCGGACCGAGCAGCAGGATGTTGGACTTCTGCAACTCGATGTCGGAGTCGTCGACCTGCATCATCTGCACGCGCTTGTAGTGGTTGTAGACCGCTACCGACAGCGTGCGCTTGGACTCGTCCTGGCCCACGACGTACTCGTCGAGGACGTCGTAGATCTCGCGCGGCTTGGGGAGGCTCTCGATGTCGAACGACGGCGGAGCGGTCAGCTCCTCGTCGATGATCTCGTTGCAGAGATCGGTGCACTCGTCGCAGATGTAGACGCCGGTCCCGGCGATGAGCTTCTTGACTTGGCGTTGGGACTTGCCGCAGAAGGAGCAGAGGAGCTGTTCGTTGGAGTCGGTCGGTCGCGCCATGGGGCTCAGTGCTGGTGGATCACCCGGTCAATGATGCCGTAGTCCTTCGCCTCGTCGCTACTGAGAAAGTAATCGCGCTCGGTATCGGTGCGAACCTTCTCGTAAGGTTGCTTCGTGTGTTTTGCGATGATCTCATCCAGTCTTCGACGGATGTCAATGATCTCTTTAGCGTGGATCTCGATATCCGTCGCTTGTCCCTGAAATCCGCTCGAGACCTGATGGATGAGGATCTTCGCATTGGGCAGCGCCATGCGCTTGCCCTCCGCGCCGCCGGCGAGCAGGAGCGCGCCCATCGACATCGCGATGCCGACGCAGATCGTCTGCACGTCGGGCTTGATGAACTGCATCGTGTCGTAGATCGCGAGGCCGGCGTAGACCGAGCCGCCCGGTGAGTTGATGTAGAGCGAGATGTCCTTGTCGGGATCCTCGGACTCGAGGTGCAGAAGCTGCGCCACGACGAGGTTCGCGATCTGGTCGTCCACGGGCGTCCCCAAGAACACGATTCGCTCGTTGAGCAGCCGGCTGTAGATGTCGAAGGCGCGTTCGCCTCGCGACGTCTGCTCGACCACCATGGGGACAAGGGGGCTCATGGTCCTCGCTTCAGTTAGGCGTCGTCTCTCGAACTCCTGCCGGGCAGCGTACCAACCGACTGCCGGCGCACGGCAGGCCTGTTCCTCTGTCAGGACCCGGGGGTCCAGAGCTTGTCGGCCTCTCCTGCCGGCTTGTCCGCGCCAGGCGTCCACAGCTCGTCGGCCGGCGCGGCCTTCTTCGCCGCTGCCTTGTTCCTGGCGGGCGCCTTCTTCTTCGGCGCCGCCGCATCCTTCTTCTGGGCGGCGGCCCGCTTCTTCTCGGCCTCCTCGACGCTGATCGGCTTGGCCTCGGTGATGACGAGATCGATCGCCTGCTCGGCGGCGACCTCCTGCGCGAGAGAGTCGACGCGGCCGGCGTTGCGGAGGCGATCCAGGAGCTTCTGGCGGGACATCTGCTCGCGCTCGGCGGCCGGCTCCAGCGCGTCGAGCAGCTGCTGCTCGGTCGGCTCGATCGCCTCGGCCGTGATGATCGCGGCGAGCACCGCCTCGCGGCGCAGCGCCTGCTCGGCGTCGGGCATCGATTCCTCGATGAGCTCGGCCTCGCTCTTGCCGGAGATCTTCAGGTAGTGCTCCTTGGTGATGCCCTGGTGGCCGAGCGCGTGCAGCATCCGGTCCAGCAGCTCCTGCGCCCGCGCCTCGACGAGCGAGTCGGGGACGTCGACCTCCGCCTCGGCGACGACGGCATCCAGCGCGCCCGCGCGGAACTCGACCTCGACCTGCTTGGTGTCGTGCTCGAGCAGCTCCTCGCGGATGCTCTCGCGCAGCTCCTCCAGCGTGTCGTAGCCGGCGGCGTCGGAGGCGAAGTCGTCGTCGAACGCGGGGAGATCCTTGTGCTTGACCTCCTTGACGGTGATGTGGAACTGCGCCGCCTTGCCGGCGACGTGCTTGGCGGCGTAGTCGTCGGGGAACGCCGCGTCGACGATGCGCTCCTCGCCGGCGCCCGCGCCGACGATCCCCTCCTCGAAGCCGGGGATGAGCTGGCCGGCGCCGAGATCGACGAGCTGGTCGCGGCCCTCGCCGCCGGAGAACGGCTCGCCGTCGATCGTGCCGACGAAGTCGATCGTCACGAAGTCGCCCTCCTCGGCCGGGCGCTTGACGACCTCCAGGCGCGCGAACCGCTCGCGCATCTCCTCGATCTGGGCGTCGACGGTCTCGGGGTCGGCGACGGGCTCGCGGCGGCCGACCTCGACGCCGCGGTACGTGCCGAGCTTGGCGGTCGGGCGAACGCCGACCTCGAAGGAGAACTTCAGCGCCTTGCCCTCCTCGGGCAGGTCGCCGAGGTCGACCTGCGGATCCCCGACGGGCGCGATGCCGGAATCGTGGACAGCCTTGAGGTACCAGTCCGTCAGCCGTGCCCGGACGGCCTCGTCGAGGATCGGATCGCGACCGATGCGCTGGATGACGACGGCGGGCGGGATCTTGCCGGTACGAAATCCGGGAACCTTCATCTCCTGACCGAGCTTGCGGGCCTGGTTCTCGAGCGTGCGCTGAACCTCGTCGGCAGCGACCTCGACGTCGACGTTGACGCGCGACTGCGGAAGCTCGGTGACGGTGGTGTTGACTGCGGTGGCCATGGGCGCACCTTATCGTCACGCGATGCGCCGCTCCCGCCCGCCGCTGGAGGTCGTCGCCGCATGGGTCGTCACTGGCCCGCTGGGCCACCTGTACGCGGGCATCGCCGACTGGCTCGGGGTGCTCGTCCGCTACGTGCGCGCACGCGGGCGCTGGGAGCGGAT
The DNA here is from genome assembly GCA_051005755.1 of Solirubrobacteraceae bacterium. Lineage (GTDB taxonomy): Bacteria > Actinomycetota > Thermoleophilia > Solirubrobacterales > Solirubrobacteraceae > CADCVQ01. The sequence continues at coordinate 5,190 of JBPCJA010000071.1, read as the reverse complement.
GTAGGGCAACTGGTGCCCGAACTGCATCACTGAAGGAGTGAGGAGCCGGAACGTCACGAGCAAACCGCGGTCGTGTCGCCTATGGGGTGCATAGCGCACCTGATTCGACAGAGACCTTCGATTGAGAGCACGAACCTGGAGGTCGTGGCGCCTATGAAGCGCATAGGGCAGCAAATTCGCCACGACCAGTGCCTGGCTGCGGCCACCGGCTGTTTCCGCGCGGTAGCTCGCTGAGCCGCGATCGCCACGTGCACCGGGTGCGCGACAGATGGCCGCGGGGCTCGGTCTCCTTCCCTCAAAGATGCAGTTCGTGGGCCACCGACGCGACACGCGGGTGCGCCACGCGCCAGGTGTCCCGCGACACCACCCAGGTGGCGCGCCACCACCGCCGCGGCTCGCGTTCCACGTCGTGACCCCGCCGCCAAGGAGCCACGATGCCCCGCCGCCTGCTGCTCACGACACTGCTCGTCCTCGCCCTCACTCCCAGCGCCGTCATGGCCGCCGACAGCCATGCGCCCAAGGGCGCGCGCGGCGACTGGCTGCCCCGGTCGGAGTGGATCATGTCGAGCTGGGTGCCGTTCGACGAGGCGCGGCTCTACGACGTCCTCGACACCGACCGTGCCCAGCTCGCGACGTGGCTGAACGACAAGCGCACGCTCGGCCAGCTCGCCGCCAAGCGCGGACACCGCTCGCAGCGCAAGCTCGCCGACACGCTGATCGCGCCGCGACTACGCACGGCCTCCCCGACCATGAAGCGACGCCTGCGCTCGCGCGCGCTCGACATGCTCACGCAGGCGCACCTGGCGCGCCACGTCATGTTCCACATCTTCCACACGCCGGCGATCCCGCGCCACGCGCGAAGGATCTTCGGGATGAGCCCGCAGGGCTACCGCGTCCTGCGCGACAGCGGCTACTCGCCTCAGCGGATCGCGGCCGAGGGCGGCAAGACGCTGAAGGAGTCGCGCGAGGCGCTGCGATCGATCCTCATGCGGCGCAACGACCAGGCCGTCCGCATCGGCGCGATGAGCCGGCGCCAGGCGGACGCGCTCTTCGCCCACCAGAAGGCCGATCTCGACGCCTACATGCACCGGCGCTACCGCACGCCCGCCCAGCAGGTCCAGTTCGTCTGCCGCCCCCGCGGGTAGCACGGCGCCGGCCCGCTCGGTCAGTCAGCGCCGGCCCGCTCGGTCCGTCAGCGCCGGCCCGCGCGGTCAGTCGGCGCCGGCCCGTGCGTCAGCGGTTCAGCGCGAAGATCGGCCAGCGGCCCGACACGCCCCTGAGGCGGTGCTCGCCGCGGTAGTCGAAGTCCAGGCCGGCGTCGGTGTCGCCGGCACTCGGCAGCGAGTCGACGCCGGGCAGCTCGACGAGCCGCGCCCCCGGGATCCGCTTGGCGTACTCGCGTGAATGGCGGATGTCCATGTACGCGTCGGCGGCACGGTGCAGGACGAGCGTCGGCACGCGGATTGTCGGCAACGCCGGGCGCACGTCGAGCTCGGCGGCTGCCGCCATGAGCCTCCGCATCCGGCCGGGACTGGCGGCGAGGCGCTCCAGACGCGCGAGCCACACCCGCATCTGCGGGTCGTCGGCGCAGCTCGGGGCGAGCCTGTTGAGGTTCCTCCCCTGGCCCCACTGCTCGAGGATCCTTTCGACCCACAGGTCGCGTTCGGCGGCGCTCCGCGCCCACGGCAGGTCGTCGTCGCGGACGGCTCGCAGCATGCAGCCGTAGAGTGCGAGGGCGCTGACGCGCTCGGGAGAGCGGGCGGCGTAGAGCGCGGCGAGCGGTCCGCCGGCGGCGTATGACAGCAGCGCCGCGCGCTCGCTGCCGGCGGCGTCGAGCACGGCGTCGATGTCGGCGAGCTCGTGCACGTCGAGCGGGCCGTCGTCGGAGAGCCCGGGCCCGCGCCGGTCCATGACGATGAGCCGTGCGAAATGCGTGAGACGCGCGAAGAACCGCGCGAGCCCCGGGTCCTCCATGACGTGCTCGACGTGCGAGACGAAGGCGTTGACGAACAGGAGGTCCATCGGGCCGTCGCCGTGGACCTGGTAGGCGAGGTTGACGTCGCCGTTGCGCGCGTAGCGGGTGACTCGGGCCATCGCCCGATCATCGTCGAGGATCGGCGGAGGGGCTCCGGAGGCTTACGGGTCAGAGTCCAAGCCTGGATCCGGCTAATGTTGCGCCGGATGCGAGCTCGCATGGCCCTCTGTGGCGCCGTCGCCGCCGTCGCGCTGACCGCGACGGCCGTCGCACAGGCGCCGGCGCCGGCGGGCAACTTCGGGGGCGGTGCGCTCGTCGCGCCGCCGCGCGCGCACTTCGGGCCCGGCAACGCCGTCATCGCCCTGCGCGCGCTGCCCGAGCGCAAGCTCCAGATCGAGGCCACGGTGCGCGGCTCGTGCGCCGGCGGGGAGATCGCCGCCGACGCGAAGATCGCCGCCGACGGCAGCTTCAGCGCCACGGGAACGGAGCGCACGGAGCCCGAGCGCAAGGTGAAGGTCACGACGAAGTACACGATCGCGGGCACGTTCTCGAGCGCCACCGCCGCCGACGGGAAGCTCTCGGCGACGATCGAGCGGAGGGCCGACGGCCGCACGCGCCGCTGCCGCTCGGGCAGCGTGACGTTCGGCGTCCGCCGTCCGGATGGCGCCATTGGCGAGCCGGGCCCCCCGCCCCGCGCGCGCTACTACGGCACGACCTCCCAGCGCGGCGTGGGGCCGCGCCGCGCGATCGTGCTGCGCATCTCCGGCGACGGCCTCGTCATCAGCCGCGCGCTCTTCGGCGAGTCCGTGCGCTGCAGCGACCATACGCGCGCGCTCGGCATCGAGGCGCCGCGGACGAATGCCGCGATCGACTCCAAGGGTCGCGTGAACGACCGCGAGCGCTTCACGGTTCGCAGCGGCGGGACGCTCGTCAAGGTCGACGACCGCTTCACCGCGCAGCTCGGCGCCACCGGCGCACGCGGCACGTTCTCCCTCAGCGACCGCACGATCGACAAGGCCACCGGCAACGTCGTCAAGTCATGCAAGTCGGGTGAGATCAGATGGACCGCCGCGCCGTAGCGACGCCCTGGCGGCGCAGGATCAGCCAGTTGACGACCCACAGCGCCGCCCCGAGCGAGACGAGGATCGCCGCGCGCGCGTAGGTCGCGGCCTCGATCTGCGTCAGCAGCGCGATCGAGATCGCGACACCGACGACGGGCACGACCGATGGCACCCTGAAGTGCTCGTAGTCGACGCGCTCTCGGCGCAGGACGAGCACGCAGACGTTGACGATCCCGAAGACGACGACGAGCAGCGCAACCGTCGTGTCGGCGAGCGAGCCGAGGTCGCCGGTGGCGACGAGCACCGCAGCGAGCGACGACGTGAAGAGGATCGCGAACCACGGCGTGCGCCGGCCCGGCAGCACCTGGGCGAACGGCCGCGGCACGACGCCCTCCTGCGCCATGCCGTACAGCAGGCGCGACGCCATGATCATGTTGATGAGCGCACCGTTGGAGAGCGCGAGCAGGCCGATCGCGGCGAACAGCTTCTCCGGGATGTCGAGCGGGCCGTGCCGGACGACCTCGAGCAGTGGCCCACTCGAGCCGACGAGGTCGCCGGTCGGCACGACCATCGACGCGCCGATCGTGACGAACAGGTACAGCGTGCCGGCGATCGCGAGTCCGCGGAAGAGCGTCTTCGGGTACGTGCGGCTCGGCTCACGCGTCTCCTCGGCGACGTTGACGGAGTCCTCGAAGCCGATCAGCGCGTAGAACGCGAGCGTGGCGCCGGCGAGCGTGGCGGCGAACACCGAGCTGTCCTGCTTGAACTCGAAGGCCCGCGCCGGCTCCGCGTCGCCCTGGGCGAGCGCGACCGCAGCGATGACGACGATGAGCACGAGCCCGCCGATCTCCACGAGCGTGAAGCCGACGTTGAGCTTCACGGACTCCGCGATGCCGCGCAGATTGACGGCCGCGATGAGCGCGAGCAGGGCGAGCGCCGTGATGACGACCGGCACGTCGACGAACACGCTGAGGTAGTTGCCGCCGAAGCCGCGTGACAGCGCACTCGCCGACGTGATGCCCGACACGACGACGGCGAACGCGACGAGGAAGCTCACGAACGATCGGTGGAACGCGCGATGCACGTACAGCCCCGCGCCGCCTGCACGCGGATACTTGCTGACGAGCTCCGCGTACGAACCCGCCGTGAACGCGGCCATGAGGAGCGCGAGCGCGAACGCCGCCCAGATCGCGCCGCCGGTCTCGCGGCCGACCTCGCCGACGAGCGCATAGATGCCGCCGCCGAGGATGTCGCCGACGATGAAGAACAGCAGCAGCCCGGGCGTGATCGCCCGGCGCAGGGTGCCGTCCTCGGGACCCGGCGGGATGGGCGCGGCGGCGACGGGAACGTTGGCGCTGCGCGACCCGGGTAGCTTCATCCGGCGCTTCCTACCCGCTCGACGCTGTGGCGTCAATGTCTTGCAGCCCCCGGTGCGATAGAACCGTCAGATGGTCAGCCTTCGCAAAGAGCGCATCGCCCGCAACGAAAGCGCCTTCCGGGCGCTGAACGAGAGCCTCGAGGCCAGCGTCCACCGCGGTCGCCCGGGAGTGGAGCTCGCCGGCTTCGTGTGCGAGTGCGGCGACCCACAATGCGAGGCGATCGTCCGGCTCGACCTGGCGACGTACCAGTCGGTCCGCCAGGACGCGCAGCTCTTCGTCCTCGTGCCGGGTCATCAGTTGCTCGAGGCCGAGGTCGTCGACGACGACGGCGGCGGCGGTTGCGGTTACGTCGTCGTCCGCAAGCACGAGGACGTCGCCGGCATCGTCGAGCAGACCAATCCGCGGCGCGAGACCGGTTAGTTCTCCTGGCGGCTTTGCCGCTCGGGGCGGGTGAAAATGGGGATGATTGCGGGGTCGCCTGCCTGACGCCCCGCTCTCTATGGTGCCTCAGAGCCCGAGGTTAGTTTGGTGTGGGGGCCTCCCCCGGATCCCGGGACTGTTGCCTTGAGCACGCTTTTCAGACTCGTCTGTTTCGGAGGCCTCTTGGTAGGCGGCGATCGTGTTGATCGTTGCAACCGAGGAGGTCGTGATGGAGGTGATCGTCGAGCGTCCCGCGGCGCTTGATGTCCACAAGGCGCAGACCACCGCTTGCGTTCGCGTTCCCGGCGAGGGCGGGCGCGTGGAGCAGGTGCAGGAGTTCAAGACGACCGTCCGG
>JBPCJA010000070.1:0-7290 GCA_051005755.1 Solirubrobacteraceae bacterium | reverse complement strand
TCGAAGTGCTGCAGGCGCTCGACCTCGTCGCCGAAGAGGGTGACGCGGAAGGCCGTCTCCTCGTACGCCGGGAAGACCTCGAGCGTCTCCCCACGGACGCGGAAGCTGCCGCGGCCGAGCGCCGTGTCGTTGCGCGTGTACTGGATCGAGACGAGCTTGCGCAGGAGCTCGTCGCGGTCGATGAGATCGCCCTTGCGCAGCACCTGCATGTTCATCTCGTACGTCTCGGGCGAGCCGAGGCCGAAGATCGCGCTGACCGAGGCGACGATGATGACGTCGCGGCGGGCGAACAGCGCGGCCGTGGCCGCGTGGCGCAGGCGGTCAACCTCCTCGTTGATCGCCGAGTCCTTCTCGATGTAGAGGTCGCGGCTGGGGACGTACGCCTCAGGCTGGTAGTAGTCGTAGTACGACACGAAGTACTCGACCGCGTTGTCTGGGAAGAACGTCCGGAACTCGTTGCAGAGCTGCGCGGCGAGCGTCTTGTTGTGCGCGAGCACGAGCGTCGGGCGCTGGAGCTCCTGGATGACGCCCGCCATCGTCATCGTCTTGCCGGTGCCCGTGGCCCCCAGCAGGGTCGTGAACCGGTCGCCGTCACGAACCGCCTCCGCAATCTGCGCGATCGCCTTGGGCTGGTCGGCCGCCGGAGTGAAGATGTCGTCGAGCTTGAACTTCGGCACCGGGCCACGATAGCGACGATTCCGGCCATTGATTGACCGCGATCGGGGGCGAAAAGAGGTCGATGTCGCCTATGGGGCTCTATGCGCCCCAAATTCGACACGCTCATGAGGATCGCGGAGCGCCAGCACGGCCGGGTGGCTTGGGGGCAGCTCGTCGCTGCGGGGATCGACGGCGAGCAGATCAAGCGTTGGGTCGCCGACGCGCGGCTGCGGCGCGTGCACCATGGGGTCTACGCGGTCGGCCACCTGGCGCCGTCGCTGCACGGCGATCTCATGGCGGCGGTGCTCGCGTGCGGTGACGGCGCCGCCGTGAGCCATCGATCCGCCGCGCACCTGCTCGGAGTCGTCCGAGCGGTACCGGACACCCTCGAGGTCACCGTCCCCACGACCGCGGGACGCGGGCGCCCAGGCATCGTCATCCATCGGGTTGCCGCACTCCACGTCCTCGATGCCTCAACCCTCGACGACATCCCGATCACGATCGTCCCACGCGTGCTGCTCGATCTCGCGCCGCGACTGCCGCCCGCAGAGCTCACACGCGCCTGTCACGAGGCCTGGATCCGCCACCGCACGACGCCACGTCAGGTCGAGGCGTGCATCGCCCGCAACCCGCGCAAGCCTGGCGCCGCGAAGCTCCGCCGTGCGCTCGGCGCCGACGTCACCCTCAGTGTTCTGGAGGACCGGTTCGTCACGCTGCTGCGCAGCCACTGCCTGCCGATCCCCAGGACCAACGTCGACCACCAGGGCGACAAGGTCGACTGCCGCTGGCCCGACCACGACCTGACGGTCGAGCTGCTCTCGTACCGCTTCCATGCCACGCGGCGCGCGTTCGAGCAGGACGTGGCGCGCCGACGGCGCTCGAACCACCTCGCCTACACCTACGGCGACGTGTTCGAGCGCGGCGCCGACACGATCGCCGAGCTGCGTCGGCGGCTCTAGTACACCCGGCCGGAAGTTCTGGGGAGTTTTCCGGATGCCCGGCCGGGATCTGACGGTCGACGGCGCCCGCCTTCGTGCTGGTGGCACGGGGCGGGCGCCGGCGGCCGTCAGGCACGGATCAGGCGCCCGGAAAACCCGCAGAACCTGCGGACGGGTGTACTAGCCCTTGACGACGCTCATCCGCCGCGAGTAGAGCGCGTACACCACGAGACCGACGGCCATCCACACGACGAAGCGGATCCACGTGTCGGCGGGCAGCGTGATCGCGAGGTAGGCGCAGCCCGCGATCGCCAGGAGCGGCACGAGCGGCACGAGCGGCGTGCGAAACGGCCGCTCGCGATCGGGATCGATCCGGCGAAGGATCAGCACGCCGGCAGACACCAGCATGAACGCGAACAGCGTCCCGATGTTCACGAGCTCAGCCAGCGTCGTCAAGGGCACGAAGCCCGCCAACCCGGCCACGACCACCATCGTGATGAACGTGATCTTGTGCGGGGTGCCAAAGCGGCGGTGCGTGCGGCCCAGCCCCTCGGGCAGCAGCCGGTCGCGCGCCATCGCGAAGGCCACGCGCGACTGCCCGAGCATGAGGATCATGACGGTCTTCAGGGTCGCGACGAGCGCCCCGGCATAGATGATCGCCGCCGCCCAGTCCTTGCCCACCCCCCTTGAACGCCTCGGCCACCGGCGCGTCGCTGTTGAGCTTCGTGTAGGGGACCATCCCGGTCAGCACGAGCGCGACGGCGACGTACACGACGGTGACGATCGCCAGCGAGCCGATGATCCCGATCGGCATCGCGCGCTGGGGGTCGCGCGCCTCCTCGGCGGTCGTGGCGACCACGTCGAAGCCGATGTAGGCGAAGAAGACGAGCGACGCGCCGCCGACGATCCCGTCGAAGCCAAACGGCGCGAACGGGTGCCAGTTCGCCGTGTCGACCTCGGTCGAGCCCACCGCGACGACGAGCAGCAGGACGGCGAGCGTGAGCCCGACGAGCAGCGTCGTCGTGCGGGCGGTGATGCGGATGCCCCGGACGAGGATGAACCCGACGAGCAGCACAATCGCGATCCCGAAGACGTTGACGGTCCCGCCGTCCCCCGGCGGGGCGGCCACCGAGTCGGGAATCGTCACGCCGAAGAGCTGGTCCAGCAGCGAGTTCAGGTAGCCGGCGAAGCCGACCGCCACCGCCGACGCGCCGAGCGTGAACTCGAGGACGAGGTCCCAGCCGATGATGAACGCGATGAGCTGGCCCAGCGTGGCGAAGGAGTACGTGTAGGCGCTGCCGGCGGCCGGCACGAGCGCGGCGAACTCCGCGTAGCACAGCGCCGCGAGCCCGCAGACGACCGCCGCGAGGACGAAGGAGAGCGAGATCGCCGGGCGGGCCTTCGTGGCCGCGGCCACGCCCGCGAGGACGAAGATCCCGGCGCCGATGGTGACGCCGACCCCCAGCACGAGGATGTCCAGCGCGCCGAGGTCCCCTGCGCAGCCGGTGCGTCTCGGTCTCGGTCGACTCGAGCGTCTCCTCGATCGTCTTGCGCGGTCCGAGAACGCCGCCCACGCTCGCCATGGGCCACGCCTACCCCCGGCGCCGCGGGCGCAACCCGGCCGGGCGGCGCCCGGCCGCCTCGCCGCCGCGACTGGGCGGCGAGGCGTGCCCGTCGCGTGCTACCTGCGGCGGAAGACCTTCCCCTTGCGAAGGACCTTCAGATGCAGCCGCTGGCGGCTCGTGATCTTGCCCGGGCGCACCGCGCGATAGGCGTACTCGATCGTCCGCGTGTCGACGTCCAGCGGCAGGATGAGCGTGACCTTGCCGCCCGCACGGGACTTCAGGCCGGTCTTCAGCAGGCGCCGCTTGCCGTTGCGGATGTGGTAGACGTCGATCCGCGCGCCCTGGATGCCGCGCCCGCGGCGCGTGCGCAGGATGCCACGGGTCACGACGCGCGTGCCATACCGGTTCGTGTAGCTCCGGCCGCGGTTGCGCGCCTTGACGAACCACATCCGCAGGCGTCCGGTGAGTGCGTCCGCGGCCGACGATCCGGCGATGGCGTTCAGGCGCGGGAACTCGACCGGGCCGTACACCGTGGTCTCGTTGCCGGCCGCGTCCTCGACGGCGATCTCGACGCCGTGTGGGCCGGGCGGCAGCGAGCCGGCTTCCACCGCGGCCCGCGCCATCGTCGCGATGCGCGGGCAGGGCGCCGGCACGTTGAACTGGTACGGATCGGAGTCCGCCGGCGACAGGTCGGCGCATGGCGCCGGCGCGAACGGCGACGTCTGCGCCGGCTTGCCGTCGACCTTCACGATGCTGCGGTACACGCCGGACCCGATGTCGGCGGCGTCGAAGCCGACGGCGAGCGTGCCCGAGGTGTCGCCGTCATCGAGCAGGCGCGTGTTGGCGATGCTCGGCGCCTGCGGGTCCAGCAGGCCGACGTTGACCTGCGCCACGTTGACGGCCAGGGAACCCGAGCAGACGCCGCCGGAGTTCGTGCACAGGGCGCGGAAGCTCAGCGTGCCGCCGTTGAGGCCCTGCTTGTCGACCAAGCCGGTGAGGTCCGTCACGCAACTGGAGTCCGTCGACGGGGCGCAGGTCTCCAGCGTGGAGGTGCCCGGCAGCCCGAAGTTCGTCTCCAGCGCGTACGCGAGGTCGAACGTCTGCGTGCTCTTCTTCAGGCCCACCGTCGTGCGCTTGGCGGTCACGCGGACGATTCGCGTGCCGGCGGGCGCCTCGAACTGCCAGGTCCCGCTCGCGTCGCCGGCGGGGGTCGGGGAGGGCAGCACAGCTGCCAGCCCGCCCCCCGACATGCAGTTGTTGGTGACAACGCCCTCGCCGGTGTGGGACCCGGCCCAACCGGACGCGGGGTTCGCGGCGCCGAGTGGGTCACGGCACGAGAACACGGAGTACGTGTCCGCGCCCGCGGATGTCGGAGCGAGGACGAGCATGCCCAGCGCTACGGTGGCCAGCTTCCAGAACGAACGCGGCATTGTCTCTCCTGACAGATATGGCAACCGTGCCATGGACGTCGGACCTTCCCCTCCGACGGCTGACCGGTGGATTATGCTGACGATCCGGTGCTTCTGCATCATTCCCGGATAAAATGTCGTGCGCGCCCGGGCGGCGAAGACCATCCGGCGGCGCCGGATCCGCCCCGCGCCGGGGCGTCAGAGACCGAGCTCTGAGGCGTACTTGTTGCGGTAGCGCCCGCGCGCGTCGAGCACCTGCTGCACGTACTCGCGCGTCTCCGCGAACGGGATCTCATCGGTCGTCAGCGAGCGCTCGGACGTCTGCGCCCGCGCGACCCAGCGGTCGACGTTGCCCTCGCCACCGTTGTAGGCCGCCAGCGCGAGCACCTCGTTGTGGTCGTAGCGATTGAGCAGGTAGCGCAGGTAGTACGTGCCGTAGGAGATGTTGATCTGCGGCGTCGCGAGGTCGCCCTGCTCGAAGCTCGTACCTCCGGACAGGCGGGCGATATAGCGCGCCGTGTCCGGCGTGATCTGCATGAGCCCGCGTGCACCGGCGTGCGAGGTCTGGTCGCGGAAGCGCGACTCGGCGTAGATGACGGCAGCGACGAGCGACGGATCCAACTGCTTTGCCGACGCCTGCTGGCGGATGATGTCCTCGTGGCGCAGCGGCAGCGTCAGCTCGCGCACCGCGTCGGGCAGGCGCGGCAGCACGACGGTCGCCAGGAGCGCGGCGAGCGCCCCCACACCGAGGACGAGCGCGACGCGCCGGCGGCGGCGTCGCCGGCGTCGCCGTCGGAGGACGACGGAACGTGTCCTGCTCCTCGCCGCCGCCTGCGGCCCTGACACGGTGCGCGTGCTCACGATGGCCTCAGTCTGCCGAGGATCGCAGACAGCTGGTCCTCGAGCTCAGCTTTTGTGCCGCTGTTGTCGACGACGAAGGTGGCGCGGCGCGCCTTCTCGTCCTGCGGAAGCTGGCGCGCGGCGCGCTCGTCGGCTGCGACGTGCCCGCGCGCGGCCGCCCGGACCGCGCGCACCTCCTCGTCTGCGATCACGGCGACGGTCGCGTCGTACGCGCCGTCCATCCCGGCCTCGAACAGCAGCGGCGTCTCGACGACCGCCGCGGTCGGCGCCGGACGGCGTTCGCCGACCTCCTGCAGCCACGCGGCGACCTGTCTGGCGACGCGCGGCCACAGCTCGCCCTCGAGCCACGCCCGCTCCTCCGGCGCGGCAAAGGCGCGCGCGGCGACCGCTGCGCGGTCGACGACGCCGTCCGGCGCCACGCTGGCTCCCCAGCGGGCGACGACGGCGTCGCGGACCTCGGGCGTGCCATAGAGCTCGTGGACGACCGCGTCGGTCGAGAGGGTCGCGGCGCCGAGCCGCTCGAGCGCCGCAAGCGCGGTCGACTTGCCTGCTCCCAGCCCTCCGGTCAGGCCGAGAGACGGGACTCGCGCCAACGACCGGCGCTCGCGCTCAGGACGGCGCGGGCTCGTCTGCCGACGCGTTCGCGTCGAGCTCGGCGGCCTCTGGCTCGGGAGGGGCCACCGGCTCGGGGGCGGCCTCCGGCGCAGCGGTGGCCTCGGGCTCGGGGGCGGCCTCCGGCTCGGCGGTGACCTCCGGCGCGGCGGTGGCCGTGGCCTCGGGCTCGGCCAGCTCCGCCGGCTCCGCCGGCTCCGCGGGCGCTGCATCCTCGGCGAAGACCTCCTCGCTCAGGCCGAGCTCCGGCAGGTCGTCGAGGTCCCCGGCCCCACCGCCGGCATCGACGTCGGCATCGGCGTCGGCGTCGGGGGAGCCGAGCTCCTCGGGCGGCAGGATCTTCGGCTCGAGCACCTGGCCCTCGACGCGCTTGACGCTCAGCGACAGTCGCCGGCGCTCGGAGTCGATCTCGAGGATCTTGACCTTCACGTCGTCGCCGGGCGCGACGATCTCGCGCGGGTTCTCCACGTGATGGGGCGCGAGCTCGGAGATGTGCACGAGGCCCTCGACGCCGTCGAGGATCTCGACGAAGGCGCCGAACGTCACGACCTTCGTGACCGTCCCTTCGAGCTCGTCACCGACGTTGTACGTGTCGACGACGCGCTGCCACGGGTCCTCCTGCGTCTGCTTGAGACCCAGCGAGATGCGCTGGCGTTCGCGGTCGATGTCGAGCACCTTCACGGCGACGGTGTCGCCGATCGAGAGGATCTCGCTCGGGTGGTTGACGTGCGACCACGACAGCTCGGAGATGTGGATGAGGCCGTCGATGCCGTTGAGGTCGACGAACGCGCCGAAGTCCACGATGTTCGAGATCTGGCCCTCGACGATGAGGCCGGGCTGCAGGCGGTCGAGGATCTCCTGGCGCTGCTCCTTGCGCTCCTCCTCGAGCACGGCGCGCCGGGACAGGACGACGTTGTTGCGCGAGCGGTTGAGCTCGATGACCTTGCACTCGATCTTCGTGTGGAGGTACTCGTCGAGGTTCGGGACGCGGCGGATGTCGACGAGCGACGCGGGCAGGAACCCGCGCACGCCGAGATCGATGATGAGGCCGCCCTTGACGACCTCGATGACCGTGCCCTCGACGGGCTCGCCGGACTCGGCCGCCGCCTCGATGCGCCGCCACGCCTTCTCGAAGCGGGCGCGCTTCTTGGACATGATCAGGCGGCCGTCCTGGTCCTCCTTGGTGAGGACGAGCGCGTCGACCTCCTCGCCCATCTCGACCTCGTCGTGCGGGTCGACGGCCTTGCG
>JBPCJA010000069.1:0-7148 GCA_051005755.1 Solirubrobacteraceae bacterium | reverse complement strand
TCTCATCTCCTTCTCCATGCCGGTTTATCCCGGCGCTACCACAAGCACCCACCACGACCAGCGCACCACAAATCACGCCCGCCCAATCACCACCAGCGCTCGCCGCCGCCTAAGGTCACGAAAGTCGAGGGATCAGCTTTGTGGGTTTTTCGCCTTGGCCGCCCGTGCGCAGCCTCGCGATCGGACCGGTCAGGGGCGGCGGCGGGATGCGACGTGCACAGCGCCGAGCCAGTCCAGCCACCCGGCTGCGAGCACGAGCCGCGCGAGTGCCTCGTAGCCGCCGGCGCCGGGGTGCGCGCCGTCGCCGGCGGCAGCCTCGGTCGTCCAGTCGGCATTCGCGCAGAGGCGGTCGACGACGTCGACGAACGCCACGTCACGCTCGGCCGCGACGCGCGCGAACGCCGCCGACAGCGTCCTGATCCGGCCATCCTGGACCTGCTCGCCCACGGGCCCAGGGCCGACGACGAACGCGGGCAGCCCGAGCTGCGCGGCGCCGTCGAGCACGCGGCCGAGGACCTCCACGGCGCGGCGCGGCTCGACGCGCACGCGCCCGTCCTCCGCGGTCATGTCGTTGGCGCCGAAGCCGAAGACGACGCCGTAGCAGGCGTCCTCGGCCATGCGCGGGCGGGCCTCGTCGAGCCAGCGTGCCGCGACGTCGACCGAGGTCTCCCTGCGGACGCCGAGGTTGTATGCGACGAGCGGGAGCCCGGCCTCGAACGACGCCGCGACGACGTGGCCGACCCAGCCCCGGCCGGTGGGATCGCCCACGCCGGCGACGAACGAGTCGCCGAAGAACAGCACCCGCCGGTCGGCGTCCATCGGCGCGTCAGCGGCCGAGCGTCCGCAGGAGCTCGCGGGCGTGCTGCGGCAGGTGCCCGACGATCTCGCGCAGGTCGGAGAGCTCGCCGCGCAGCTGCGGGTCGCCGACCTCGACGGGCAGCAGCGAGTCCTGGAGCGTGGCGAGCGTGCCGTCGGCCTCACGAACCGCCTCGACCGCGCTTTCGATGAAGCCCTTCGCCCCGAGGGACGGCAGGCCCGCGGATCGAGCTTCGAACATGCGTGCCTCCAGTCCGTGGCGGGCGGCGAACTGGCCGTGCGTGCGGCTCGCCCGCCCGTAGGCGAGCTGGACCGGCCGGAAGAGCCGCTCCTCGAGCACATTGGCGTTGTGCTCGTCGAGCTGCTCGTAGGCCTCGCCGAGCGCGGCGAGCGCAAGGCCCAGCTCGTCGGTCGCGTCGGCGACCGTGTCGAGCAGCTGCTGGCGCCCCTCGGCGACCGTGTAGGCCATGCCGCCAGACTAGTTCGCCGTGACGCCGCGTGGCAATCCGGGAAGACCAGACGAGGTGAAAACGGTCGAGCACCTGCGCGGCATCCCCGCGCTGCGCCCGTTGCGGGGCCACCACCCGGCCGTCGTCGTCTGCCTCGACGACCCCGCGCCGTACGAGCAGCGCGGCGAGGAGCTGGCCGGGCTGGGCGCGAAGCTCGTCGTCGAGCACGAGCCCGGTCCGCTGTCGGCGCGCCTCGGCCGCCCGTCGGTGACCGTCTGCGACCGCTTCCTCGAGGTCGCGCTGCACGCCGAGCACGTGTCCCCCGACGAGGCCGTCACGACCGTCCGCTGGCTCGAGATGCGCTGTGAGGAGTGCCCCCAGTCGAGCGTCGACATGGCGCCCTACGCGGCGCGCGGCGACTGGGGCTGACCGGCTGCCCGCGGGAGAAGCCGCGCCGTGGCCTCCGCGGCAACCGTGTCGACTTTTCGCCCTATGTGGAGGAAAACGCGACACGCTCGGCTGCGCCACCGCGGGTGTGCGCGACTGTACGGTCCACTGCGTGACCGTCGTCGAGCTCGACACCCCGCACGGCCCGGCGCGCGCGCACCTGCACCCGGTCGACGCGCCGCTCGCCGCGCTCGTGCTCGGTCACGGGGCGGGCGGTGGCGTTGCGGCGCGCGACCTCGTCGCCGCGATGCGAGCCGCACACGGCGCCGGCGCCAGCGTCGTGCTCGTCGAGCAGCCCTACATCGTCGCCGGGCGGCGCTCGCCGCCCCGCGCACCGGTGCTCGATGCCGCCTGGACCGCAGTCGTCGGGCAGCTCACCGCGGGTCCACCGCTGCACGGCCTTCCGCTCATCATCGGCGGGCGCTCGTCCGGGGCGCGCGTTGCCTGCCGCACCGCGACGGCGACCGGCGCTATCGGCGTCCTCTGCCTCGCGTTCCCGCTCGTCGCACCCTCGGGGACGAGCCGTCAGGAGGAGCTCGACGGCGCCGGCGTGCCCGTGCTCGTCGTACAGGGCGCGAGCGATCGCTTCGGGATGCCAGAGCCGTCCGGCACGCGGTCCGTCGTGGTCGTCAAGGGCGACCACGGGCTGAAGTCCGACCTCGTCGGCGTGGACGACGCGGTTGGCGGCTGGCTGCTGAAGGTTCTGGCGCGAGCCGGGTTGGTCGCGGGCGTCCGCGGGTCATCTGGATAGGAACAGGATCGATGAAGGAGGGTGGACCGACGCGGCGGTTGTCCTCGGCGGCCCGGCGGACGCGCGCCTCATGCTGCATCACGCCTCATGCATGCCTACGTGACACATCGAGCCCTCGGCCCCGGCGCTACGGACTCTCGGGTGTCTGCGCGCCTTCATGCGCGCCAGTGAGCGCCTGCAACTTGGCACTCGCAGCGTCGATTTCCGAGAGTGCCGCTCGGAGGAAGTCGACAGCGCCCGGCTCCGCCGCGTCGCCTATCCGCGGGTCCCGCTGCACGCTCAGGAAGTAGAGGGACGCGTAAGCGGAACAGCACGCTGACCACGCTTCGGCGCTGCTGGTCAACTCGTCTCGATGTAGCTCCCATGCGGTCATCGGGGGCCGCCAGGTCTCCGCCACCACCAAGCGACCGGGAGCTTCGAGCTGTGTCGCCAAGACAGATCGGCATCGCAGGAGTTCGTCAGCGACCAGGCGCGCGGAGCGCTCTACAGCGCGCCGACGGACATTCTCATCACGCTGTTCTTCGCGCGCCGCCCTTCGTTGCTCAAGGTAGGTCGCACTGCCGATCGACAGCACCCCGCCGAGAACCGTTGCGGCCGCTGTCTCCACAAATGGCACCGCAACATCATAGGTCGCTACCCGGACGCTGCAGCGTCGAGATACGAGTCCAGCATCCCCGCCGCCTCGGCCTCATTGCCGGGCATCAGGTGCCCGTAGCGGTCGAGCGTGATCGAGTGCTCGCGTGCCCCATGTAGGTGCTGAGCGCTTTCGTGTTGACGCCCGCGCGCTCGATCTGATCCAGCTCGGCGACGTCCTCACGCAGCGGCGCAAGAGCGACGAGAGCGCCGCCGTCGCATTTCATGCCGCCACAGCAGCGGCCGGCCTGGACTCCGGCCGCGTCACGCACGGACTTCGCGGAGTCGCGCGGCGCCTCGCTCCGTTCAAGCAGGATCCCAGCGTCGACGGCCACCTGAACGCCATCCACGCCGCCCTCCAGACCTTAACGCGGGCCTCAACTCGCTGAAAGGACCAGTGGTCGCGTCCCAGTCTGGATCACGCCCGCTTGAGGATGTCGTGATTGCAGTGATTAAGCAGCACGATCGTGTCCTCCCGCCAGCAGAAGGTGAGCCGGTTTGCCTGGTCCATATACGCCTCCCATACGCCCGGACTGCCCAGGACCTTGTGGGTATGCAGCTCCGGATAACGTGGGTCCGTTCGTAGTTGCAGCACCGTCCGGTCGACGGCGGCCCGCATCTCGATCGGCTTCTTTTTGTAGGCCCGCCGGAACCTCGGCGCCACCTCAACCGGGATCAGTGTCATCCGGTGCGTGCAGCCAGCGAATGATGTCCTCTGGATCGTCGCTATCGAAACGAATGCGGATCCCAGCTTCGAGTTCGGCGAGTGATTCGCGCTCACCTTCCTGCCATGTGAAGTGCCAGTAGTACTCCTGAGCACTCGGAAGCGTCAGAGGGACGTGCCGTCGCCCCGCGGTTGGCGCGGTCGTGGACTCGACCGCACGTGGATGGATGGCAATGCGTCCCTCGCTCGGAAGGATCTCTGCTCTGTACGTCATGACTCGCCCCCTCGTGGATCAAGGCGCTCTCGCGTTTGCTCGAACCTGTCCAGGTTGACCTCAAGCGCCAAGATGAACTCTCGCAACTTCGCCTCCGTTACCACTACCCGTGCGAGTGTCCGGACCGGGACGAACTCGATCTGTGCAGCCTGCTCCGCCAACTCCTCCGGCCTGCCAATCAGAGCTGGGCGGTCGCCTGCCCGAGACCGATGACGAAGCTTCCGTCCTGCTGGTGTTGGACTAGAAGCTGATTCGCGAACAGTATCGGCACGTCGTCGTAGCCGATCCAGGCGAGGGGAAGATCGATGGACTGTGGGGGATCGGAAGCCATAGCGAGAACCTCATCGCCTGCCGCCCATTCGCGCTTGAGCGGCGGCCCGCGATCTCAAAGCGACCATACCAGCATGGCATTGGCTGCCTGGACAGTCGCGCATGCCATCTCGCGCAGTAGAAGCGCGCCCCGGCATCACGTGCTGTAGCGCGGTTGCAGGTCGTGCTGGTTTGTCCGACTGGCTGACGGGCACGCTGAGCTGCTTCGCCTCGTGCGCGCCAATTGCGCCAGTTCGGCAGCCAACCCAGCCGGTTCGCAGCGGGCCAGAGCCGTGCGAACGCCCGTAAACGCTGAGGATCGCACGCCGCCGCGGGACCCCGCCTCAGATGTGACACATCGAGCACAGAACGTTGTCCAAGCGTCACGAATGATGCACGTCACGCGCGCTCCCGCAGACGTGCGGCTGTCCACCTCCGGCGTGCCAGCCGGCCCGCACCCGAGTCGCCCCCATGCCGCGCCTACATCCTGAACACCGGCCGCGTCAGCGGGCCGAGCGGCGCGTTGGCGCAGGCCGAGAGCGCGAGGCCGACGGTGTCGCGGGTGGCGAGCGGGTCGATGACGCCGTCGTCCCACAGGCGAGCGGTCGCGTAGTACGGATGGCCCTGGGTCTCGTACTGCGCGCGGGTGCGCTCGCGCAGGGCCTCGATCTCCGCCGGCTCACGGCCGGAGGCCACCGCGCTGAGGACCGTCGCGGCCTGCTCGCCGCCCATGACCGAGATGCGGGCGTTCGGCCACGTCCAGAGCAGGCGCGGGTCGTACGCGCGGCCGCACATGCCGTAGTTGCCGGCGCCGTAGGAGCCGCCGACGATGACCGTGAGCTTCGGCACGCGTGCACACGAGACTGCCGCGACCATCTTGGCGCCGTCGCGTGCGATGCCGCCGGCCTCCGCCTCGCGGCCGACCATGAAGCCCGTGATGTTCTGCAGGAACAGCAGCGGGATGCCGCGCTGGTCGCAGAGCTCGATGAAGTGCGTGGCCTTCAGCGCGCTCTCGGAGAACAGGACGCCGTTGTTGGCGAGGATCCCGATCGGGTGCCCGTGGACGTGGGCGAAGCCGCAGACGATCGTCGTCGCGTAGAGCGCCTTGAACTCGTGCAGCAGCGAGCCGTCGACGATCCGGGCGATGATCTCGCGCGGGTCGTAGGCCGAGCGAGGGTCGACCGGCACCGCGCCGTAGAGGCCGGCGGGATCGACGGCGGGATCGACGACCGGCAGGCGCTTCCACGGCGCGGGCGCCGGCGGGCCGAGCGTCGCGATGATCGAGCGCACGATCTGCAGCGCCTCGAGGTCGTCGCCCGCGAGGTGGTCGGTGACGCCCGAGCGGCGGCTGTGCAGGTCACCGCCGCCGAGCTCCTCGGCCGTGACCTCCTCCCCCGTGGCCGCCTTCACGAGCGGCGGGCCACCGAGGAAGATCGTCCCCTGCTCGCGGACGATGACCGTCTCGTCGCTCATCGCGGGGACGTAGGCGCCGCCGGCCGTGCACGATCCCATGACGGCCGCGACCTGCGCGATCCCCGCGGCCGACATCTGCGCCTGGTTGAAGAAGATCCGGCCGAAGTGCTCGCGGTCGGGGAAGATCTCGTCCTGGAGCGGCAGGTACGCCCCGCCCGAGTCGACGAGGTAGATGCACGGCAGCCGGTTGCGCAACGCGATCTCCTGCGCCCGCAGGTGCTTCTTGACCGTCATCGGGAGGTACGTGCCGCCCTTGACCGTCGCGTCGTTGGCGACGACGACGACCTCCCGCCCGGACACCCGCCCGATGCCCGTCACGATCCCGGCTCCCGGCGCCGCGCCGTCGTAGAGGCCGTGAGCGGCGAGCGGCGAGAGCTCGAGGAACGGCGAGCCGCGGTCCAGGAGGCGCTCGACGCGCTCGCGCGGCAGGAGCTTGCCGCGGGCGACGTGGCGCTCGGCGGCCCGCCGCCCCCCGCCGGCCCGCGCCACTGCGAGCTGCTCGCGCAGGTCCTCGACGAGCGCCCGGTGGGCGGCCTCGTTGGCCGCGAAGGCCGCGGCGCGGCGGCGCGCGCTCGTCGTCAGCACGACGCTCACGGTTCACTCCCGACCGCGACGAGCGTCTGACCGCCGCTCACGCGGTCCCCGGGCGCGACGGCGAGCCCCTCGACCGTGCCCGCCGCCGGCGCGACGACCTCGAGCTCCATCTTCATCGACTCGAGCACGACGAGCACGTCGCCGGCGCGGACGCTGTCGCCGTCGCGCACGCGCACGGCCAGGACGCTGCCCGGCATCGGCGCCTCGAGCGCCGCGCCCCCGCCGTGCAGGTCGCGGCGCAGCTCGAGGACCTCCTCGCGAAAGCTCCACGCCCGCCCGTCGATGCCGAGCCGCGTGATCGCCCCGTCGCCGGCGTGGGCCCAGGCGCGCCGCTCGCCGTCGAGCGTCACTGCGAGCTCGTCGCCGTCGAGGCACGCGTGCGCGGCGCGCGGCGGCCCGTCGCCCACGCGCACGTGACCGTCGGCCACGATCACCTCGACCGCCGCCCCGCGCCCCTCGGGCGCCAGGCGCCAGCGCAGCGGCGCGCGACCGTCCAGGCGCCAGCCGACGAGCCGGTCCCACGGATCGTCGCCCGCCCCGAGCTCGAGCGTGCGTTCGAGCGCGGCGGCGGCGACCGCGTCGTCGTCGGCCGCCGGGTCCGCCGGCGCCGCCGGCAGCCGCTCGACGAGCCCGGTGTCCAGCGCGCCGGCGCGCACCTCCGGGGCGGCGAGGAGGGGGCGAAAGCACGAGGTGTTCGTCGGCGGCCCGAAGATCGCGAGAGGTGCGGGCGCGCCATCA
>JBPCJA010000068.1:0-5271 GCA_051005755.1 Solirubrobacteraceae bacterium | reverse complement strand
TGCCCTTCTCGTAGACGGTCGCGCCGACCTGGCCGGCCACCTTGACGAGCTGGTCGACCGCGGCCGGGCGGTAGACGTCGCAGGCGGCGACGGCGACCGAGGAGCCGTGCTCGGCGGCCAGGTACTTGGCGAGCTTGGCCGTGGCGGTCGTCTTGCCCGAGCCCTGCAGGCCGGCCATGAGGATGACCGTCGGCGGCCGCGGCGCGAACGCGACGCCGGCGCTCGAGCCGCCCATGAGCGCGGTCAGCTCCTCGTTGACGATCTTGACGACCTGCTGACCGGGGTTGAGCTGCCCGATGACGTTCGCGCCCAGGCAACGCTCCTTGACGGTCGTCGTGAACGATTTGACGACCTTGAAGTTGACGTCGGCCTCGAGCAGCGCGAGGCGGATCTCGCGCATCGCGGCATTGACGTCGGCCTCGGTCAGCGTGCCGTGGGAGCGGACCTCGGCGAGCGTCGCCTGGAGCTTCTCGGAGAGGGAATCGAACACGAACGCCCAGTCTAGGCGCGACGGACCAGCGTGACCCCGTCGCGCACCGTCAGCATGACGCTGACGACGCGGTCGTCGGCGGCGACGTGGTCGTTGAAGGCGCGCAGCGCGCGCGTGGACTCGTCCTCGTCATCGCTCGGGGGATTCGCGACGCGACCGCTCCACAGGACGTTGTCGACGACGATGAGCCCGCGGTCGGAGAGCTTCGGGAGCACGGCCTCGTAGTAGTCGAGGTAGCCGGTCTTGTCGGCGTCGATGAAGACGAGGTCGAATGGGCCGTCGAGCGTGGCGATCGTCTCCAGGCCAGGGCCGCGGCGGACCTCGATGCGGTCGGCCAGGCCGGCTGCGGCGACGTGGCGCTCAGCGACGTCGGCGCGCTCGTCGGAGAGCTCGCAGGTGACGATCTGCGCGCCGTCGTCGAGCGCCTGCGCCATCGACAGCGCGCTGTAGCCGGAGTACGTGCCGAGCTCGAGGACGAGGCGCGGGCGGCCGAGGAAGACGAGCATCTCGAGCAGGCGTCCCTCGACCTCGCCGGTGAGCATCCCGGGCGAGCTGAGGGTCGCACGCGTCTCCTCGGCGAGCGCCTGCAGGTGGGGAGCCGCAGGCGTCGTGTGCGCGGCGGCGTAGGCCTCGACGGCCTCCGAGACGAGGCCGGGACTCACGCAGCCGGCGGCGGGGGCGGAGCGGGCGGACGGACGGCGCCGGAGATCGCCCCGCCGATGTTGCCGAGCGCCTGGCTGAACTCCGACGGGATGATGAAGATCTTGTTCGCGTCGCCCTGGGCCAGGCGGGGCAGCATCTGCAGGTACTGGTAGGAGAGCAGGCCCTGGTCGGGATCGCCCGCGTGGATCGCCTGAAAGACCGTGTCGATCGCCTTCGCCTCGCCCTCGGAGCGCAGGATCGCCGCCGTCCTCTGGCCTTCGGCGCGCAGCACCGACGCCTGCTTCTCGCCCTCGGCGTTGAGGATCTGCGACTGCTTGGAGCCCTCGGCCGTGAGGATCGCCGCGCGGCGGTCGCGCTCGGCGCGCATCTGCTTCTCCATCGCCTCCTGGATCGTCGCCGGCGGGTCGATCGCCTTGACCTCGACGCGGTTGACGCGGATCCCCCAGCGGCCGGTCGCGTCGTCGAGCACGGTCCGCAGCTGGGAGTTGATCGTGTCGCGGCTGGTCAGCGCCTCCTCGAGCGTCATCCCGCCGATGACGTTTCGCAGCGTCGTGACCGTGAGCTGCTCGATCGCCTGCAGCGGGTTGGCGACCTCGTAGCTGACGGACTTCGGATCGGTGATCGTGAAGTACAGGACGCTGTCGATCTGAATGCCGACGTTGTCGCCGGTGATGACCCCTGCCGGCTTGAACGTCACGACCTGCTCGCGCAGGTCGATGAGCGGGCGCACGCGATCGATGAACGGGACGACGATGCCGAGTCCCGGCGAAAGCGTGCGCTGGTAGCGACCGAGCCGCTCCACGACGCCGGCCCGCGCCTGCGGGATGATCCGCACGGTCCGCCCGGCGACGAGCAGCGCGAACACGGCGATGATGACGAGTACGAGCAGGCCGGCTTCCATCCCTACCTCCTAGATATTCTCGCTGACGAGCGCGGTGGCGCCCTTGATCTCGACGACATGGACTCGCCGTCCGGCCTCGATGATGTCGCCATCCTCGTAGGCCCGCGCCGTCCACACCTCGCCGTCGAGCTTGACGGCGCCGCTGGGGGCGTCGTTGTCGACGCGCTCGGTGACGATCGCCGTCCGGCCGATGAGCGCCGCGGTTCCCGTGCGCAGCTGGGCCGGGGTGCGCAGGTGGCGGCGGGCGATCGGCCGCGCGAAGCCCAGCAGCAGGCCGGAGCTCACGAGGAAGACGATCATCGCGACGACCGCGCCGGCCCCGGTGGCGGCGGTGAGCCCGCCGAGCAGCGCGCCGATGGCGAACGGCGCCAAGAAGAAGCTCGGCGACATGATCTCACCGGCGGCGAGGACCACGGCGAGCAGGATCCAGAGCACCCAGGCATCCATCGCGTCGACTGTAACCGGTGCGTCGGCGCGCGCCTACGTGGCCGCGCCGATGTTGACGTATCGCTTACGGACTTGCCGAACCACGTCAGGTGAGCAGCGCCCGGGCGTAGTCGTCGGCGTCGAAGGGGCGCAGATCCTCGAGCGCCTCGCCGATGCCGATGAGCTTCACGGGGATCCCGAGCTCGCCGGCGATCGCGAGGGCGATGCCGCCCTTGGCGGTGCCGTCGAGCTTCGTCAGCACGATGCCGTCGACCGGCACGGCCTCGGAGAAGAGCTTGGCCTGGCGCAGGCCGTTCTGACCGGTCGTCGCGTCGACGGTCAGCAGCGTCTCGTGCGGCGCGCCTTCGATCTGCTTGGCGATGACCCGGCGCACCTTGGCGAGCTCGGCCATGAGGTTGTCCTGGGTGTGCAGGCGCCCGGCGGTGTCGATGATGACGACGTCCGCCCCGCGCGCGCGGCCCTGCTTGATCGCCTCGAAGGCGACCGCGCCGGGGTCGGAGCCCTCGCGCCCGGTGACGATCTCGCAGCCCGCCCGCTCTGCCCAGCCCTCGAGCTGCGCCACCGCCGCGGCGCGGAACGTGTCGGCGGCGCCGAGCACGACCTTCAGGCCGAGCTCTCGCTGCAGGTGCCACGCAAGCTTGCCGATCGTCGTCGTCTTGCCGGTGCCGTTGACGCCGACGGCCATGATGACCGTCGGCGTGGCGCGCAGGTCGATGCGGTCGTCGCCGGTGCGGGCGATCGCGGCGAGCATCGTCTCGAGGCGTCGGCTCAGGGCCTCCCCGCCGACGAGCTCGCCGCCGGATGCCTCCTGCTCGAGCTCGCCGACGACGCGCGCGGTCGTCGACGCGCCGACGTCGGCCATGATGAGCGCCTCCTCGAGGCGTTCCCACGTCTCCTCGTCGACGTCGCCCTCCAGCAGCGTGGCCTGGATCTCGGCGCCGAGCGCCTCGCGCGTCTTGGAGAGGTTGCTGCGCAGGCGCTTGAAGAAGCGCCGCTTGCGCTCGGGCGCCTCCCCGGCGCCATCGGCGCCGCCGGCGGCAGCCGATGCGATCGCGTCCGAGATGAAGAGATCGGTCCACTCACGAGCCATGGCGATGCGCGACGATAGCGAGGACGAGCGATGCTCTCCGATGTCAACGTCCCGTCGAGCGACGCGCGCAGTCGTGGCGCCACGCTTCCGCGCTTCCGCGCTTCCGCGCTTCCGCGCTTAGAGCGCGATCTCGTACTCGAACCACGCCGAGCGCTGCGCGCCGAGGCGCTCGTACAGCCGCTGGGCGCGGCGATTGTCGAGCGCGGTGAACCAGCGCACCTGCGACGCGCCACGCTCGCGCCCGACGGCGACGGCCGCCGCGACGAGCGCCTCGGCGACGCCGGTGCCGCGATGCTCGGGACGGACGTAGAGGTCGTTGAGCAGCACGACGTCGGTGGCCGAGACCGAGGAGAACGTCCAGTACAGGCACGCGTAGCCGGCCGGCGCGGCGTCTGGGCCGCCGGCGACGAGCAGCAGACCCTCGTCGCTCGGCGCGACGAAGCGGGCGAAGAACCGCGCGTTGTGGTCGTCGGCCCGTGCCGTGCCGGCGTAGAAGCGCTGGTAGTCGGCGATGAGCCCGAGCAGCGCGTCGAGGTCGTCCGCGGTGGCGGGGCGAACCTCCGCGCTCACGCTATGCCGCTCCGGCGGCGGGCTCCGCCGGCGCGTCCTCGCGCGGCAGCCGCCGCGAGATGACCTTCGAGACGCCGTCGTCGCCCATCGAGACGCCGTAGAGCGTGTCGGCGGCCTCCATCGTGCGCTTCTGGTGCGTCACGACGATGAACTGCGCGCGGTCGGCGTAACGGCGCAGGAGGCCGAGGAAGCGGGTGATGTTCGGGTCGTCGAGGGCGGCCTCGACCTCGTCGAGGATGTAGAACGGGCACGGCTTGGCGAGGAAGACCGCGAAGAGGAACGCGATCGCGGTCATCGACTTCTCGCCGCCGGACAGCAGGCTCAGGCGCTTCATCGACTTGCCGGCCGGCGTGATCTCGATCTCGACGCCGAGCAGGTCCTCCTGCTCGGTGGCGGCGAGCTCGGCCTCGGCCTCGGCGTCGGCGTCCTGATGGGCGGCGGCCTCGGCCGGCGCCGGTGCGCCGGCGAAGCCGGTGATCCCCTGCTCCTCGCGGACGAGTCGCAGGCGCCCGCGACCGCCGGGGAAGAGCTGGCCGGCGAGCTCCTCGAAGTTGCGCGCAGCGGCGTCGAAGGTCTCCTCGAAGGTCTCGTGGATCTGGCGGTCGGTGTCGCGGATGAGCGTGCGCAGCTCGCGCAGCGCCGTCTCGAGATCGGTGCGCTGGCCCTCGAGCTCGCTGACGTGGGCAAGCGCCTCGTCGTACTCGTCCTTGGCGAGCGGGTTGACGGGTCCGAGCTGCTCGCGGCGGCGCCCCAGCCGTTCGATGCGGGTACGCAGGGCGTCGGCCTCCTCGGCGGCGAGCGCCTCCTGCGCGGGCTCGGCCGGCAACCCGAGCCGCTCGGCGAGCAGGACGAGCTCGTGGTCGGCGTCGGCGGCGTGGTCGCGGGCCTGCTGCGCCCGGACCTCCGCGACCGTGACGAGCTCGCCGCGCTCGCGCAGGCGGCGCTGGATCTCGGCCTCCTCGGTGGCGCAGGCGCGCAGCTGCGCGGTCAGGTCCTCGCCCGCGGCGCGCCCGGCGGCGAGCTCGGCGTCGAGCGTGCGGACGCGCTCGCCGATCGCGTCCGCTGCCGTCTGCAGTGCCTGCGCGAGCCGCGCCGCGCGCGGCGCCAGCG
>JBPCJA010000067.1:0-12056 GCA_051005755.1 Solirubrobacteraceae bacterium | reverse complement strand
GATCGTCGCGCTCTGCAAGCGGCGCGGCTTCATCTTCGCCTCGTCGGAGATCTACGGGGGCCTCGGTTCGACGTACGACTACGGCCACTACGGCGTCCTGCTGAAGACGAACGTCAAGAACGAGTGGTGGCGCGCGATGCTCCAGGAGCGCGACGACATCGTCGCGCTGGACTCGGCGATCCTCCAGCACCCGCGCACATGGGAGGCCTCGGGCCATCTGGCGGGCTTCACCGATCCGATGGTCGACTGCCGCGCGTGCGGCCAGCGCTTCCGCGCCGACCACCTGCAGGATCTGCCCTGCCCGCGCAAGCCCTCCAAGCACCCCGGCGAGGCCGAGCCGTGCGACCTCACCGAGACGCGCGACTTCAACCTCATGTTCGAGACGACGATGGGCCCGGTGAAGGACTCGGCCGCAACCGTGTACCTGCGCCCGGAGACCGCCCAGGGCATCTTCGTGAACTTCAAGAACGTCCTGCAGTTCAGCCGCAAGAAGCCGCCCTTCGGCATCGCCCAGGTCGGCAAGTCGTTTCGCAACGAGATCACGCCCGGCAACTTCGTCTTCCGCACGCGCGAGTTCGAGCAGATGGAGATGGAGTTCTTCGTGCCTCCGGACCAGGCCCCCGAGTGGTACGAGTTCTGGAAGCGGGCGCGCATGGACTGGTACACCGACCTGGGCCTGCGCAGCGACCACCTGCGCCTGCGCGAGCACGACCCCGACGAGCTCAGCCACTACTCGAGCGCCACCGCCGATGTCGAGTACCTCTTTCCAATCGGCTGGAGCGAGCTCGAGGGCATCGCCAACCGCGGCGACTTCGACCTCACGCAGCACGCCGAGTACTCCGGCGAGAAGCTCGAGTACTTCGACTCGCAGACGAAGGAGCGCTACGTCCCCCACGTCATCGAGCCCGCCGCCGGGGCCGACCGGGCGACGCTCGCCTTCCTCGCCGACGCCTACGACGAGGAGGAGGTCGACGGCGAGCAGCGCACCGTGCTGAAGCTCCACCCGCGCCTGGCGCCGGTGAAGGTCGCGGTGCTGCCGCTCGTGCGCAAGGACGGCCAGCCCGAGGTCGCGCGCGAGATCGTCGCCGCGCTGCGCGGGCGGATGCGGACCGAGTACGACGAGGGCGGCTCGATCGGCAAGCGCTACCGCCGCCAGGACGAGATCGGGACGCCGTTCTGCGTCACCGTCGACCACCAGACCCTCGACGACCGCACCGTCACGGTGCGCGAGCGCGACACCCTCGCCCAGGCGCGCGTCGCGATCGACGAGTTGCCGGAGACGCTCGCGGCGCGACTGGCGGCGAGCTGGCAGTCCCCGAAGCTCGCCCCTGCCTGAGCGGAGCGCCGAGCGTCGCGCAGCCGTGGCGCGAGCTCACGTCGCCCCGCGACTCAGCGTCAACTGCTGGAGTGCGCGCCATCGCCCATTGTCGGGCGCAGGTCATCTGGCAGGGTTCGCATCAACCACGTGGCCACCGCTCGCGGCTGGTCGGGCCCGGCGATGCTGCCGGAGGAGGTCGTTCCGGCAGGATGCCGCGTTGGGCGGACAGACATTCGTGTCCGGGAATCATCCTTCTCGGACGTGGCACCCGCCTGACCCGTCCGGCGCTCGTGAGCGTTCTGCGCAGCGTGAACCCACCTCGCTCCGGTCTCATAGACCGTCAACGTCGCGGTGTTCGAGTTCCTCCGGTGTCCTGGGCGGCGCGCCTGGGAATCACCGCCAGGCAGGCGACCGCGGCGGTGTGCAGGATCGTGCGCACGATGTTCCAGGCGTTGAAGGGGTCCTCGAAGTTCTCGCGGACCGCTGCGAACTCACTGACGTTCCTGGGCTGGGCGGCGACCAGGTCGTCCGTGAGCGGGACGTTGACGGCCATGGTCACTATCAGGCCGGCGACGTAGAGCGCCAGCGCCGCCCAGGTCCAGCGCGCCGCGTCCGGATTCTCGCCCCGACGCTGCTGCACCGCGACGACCGCGATCAACACCGGTGCCCCGAGCAGCACGGCGAAGAACACGGGGTTGTAGACGGCGTCATTGATCTTGTCCATGACCTCGACGAACGTGCGGTCGTCAAGGTCACCCAGTGCGGGCACCACGGTGCACGCGTAGCCGAAGAACAGCCCGGCGGCCAGGCCGGCGGTGACGACGGCGGCGCCGAAGATGAGCGTGGCGCGATCCCGACTCATCGCCGCCATGCCCCGGTCGCCGCCACGTCACGGGCGTAGTCGGCGAAGTCACGCGGTGCGCGACCCAGCGCTAGCCGCACGCCGTCGCCCAGGGACGCGTTGCGCCCGTCGAGCGTCTCCTCGAAGACGTAGCGCAGCAGCCACAGGTAGTCGTCGGGGACCCCGGCCGCGGACGCCGCGGACGCGTAGTCGTCCATCGACACCGACACGAACCCGACCCGCCTCCCAGCTGCGGCGCCGATCTCCGCCACCGCGTCGGGGAACGTCAGCAGGCGCGGGCCGGTCAGCTCATAGAGGCGTCCGGCGTGTCCGTCCCGCGTGAGCGCCGCGACCGCCACGTCGGCGATGTCGTCGGCGTCGACGAACGGCTCGGCGACGTCGCCCACCGGCAGCGCGACCTCACCGTCCAGTACGGAATCGAGCAGGTAGCTCTCGCTGAAGTTCTGGTTGAACCAGCTGCAGCGCACGATCGTCCACTCCGCGACGCCGGACTCCTGCAGCGCGCGCTCCGCCCGCTCGGCGCCCGCTTCCCCGCGCCCGGAGACCAGCACGAGCCGGCGCGTGCCGCTCGCCACCGCCAGCGCGGCGAACGCGGCGACCGTCTCGGCAGCGCCGGGTACCGCCAGGTCCGGCGAGAAGGACACGTAGGCCGCCGGTGTGCCAGCGAGCGCCGGCGCCCACGTCGAGCGATCGTCCCAGTCGAACCGCGGCTGGGCTGCGCGTGACCCGGCGCGCACCGCAATCCCCTGCGCCCGCAGGCGCTCGAGCACCCGCCGACCGATCTTGCCCGTCGCGCCGAGCACGAGCACCGGGGCGTCTGCGAGGGGGCTCACGAGACGGCTTCCGAAGCGCACGGCCGGGACCGGGTGCACATGAGGGATCGGCACGGCGCCGCCGGGGCGCAGCGCGAGGTCGAAGGCCAGCAGCTCGCCGCCGGTGCTCACGGCGGTGTGCGTGAAGGTGAAGCGCTCACCCGTGACCGGGTTCGAGAACGTCTGGCCGGGTGAGATCGTGTGGTGTCGGCTCATGAGCGGTATTGAAACGCCGACCATGCGAGACGTTCCATAGCTCAGACGCTCGATTGCATGTGCTAGCGTCTCTGCCGAGATAGACCCCTTGGCGGACCTGCTCGACGGGCCGCGCGCGCGCAACGCGTTTCTCCTGCGTTCGGTGCTGGGCCCCCCATGGTCGCTGCGCATCCAGGACCGCGCGCCGCTGACGCTGGTGGCCGCGGTGCGCCGCCACGCGTACCTGCTGCCCGACGACGGCGACGCCATCCGGCTCGATGCCGGAGACGTCGCAATCGTCCGCGGACCCGATCCGTACACCGTCGCGGACGAGCCCGAGACCGCGCCGCAGATCATCATCCACCCGGGCCAGGTCTGCGAGACCGTGCAGGGTGAGCCGCTGGGGCAGGCGATGGAGCTCGGTGTGCGCACGTGGGGCACCGGCGGCGAGGGCGCGACGGTGATGGTGACCGGGACCTATGAGTTCGCGGGCGAGATCAGCCGGCGGCTGCTCGGCGCGCTGCCGCGGATGCTGGTCGTCGAGTCGGCCCGCGCCGACGGCGTGCTGACCGGGCTGCTGGCCACCGAGATCGTCAAGGACGACCCAGGCCAGGAGGCGGTCCTCGACCGGCTGCTGGACCTGCTGCTCATCTCCACCCTGCGGGCCTGGTTCGCGCGCGCCGACGCGCAGACGCCCGCGTGGTATGCGGCCCACGCGGACCCGGTGGTGGGCCGCGCGCTGCGGATGATGCAGAACCACCCGGTCCACCCCTGGACGGTGGCCTCGCTGGCGCAGGCGACGAACATCTCGCGGGCCGCGTTCGCCCGACGCTTCACCGAGCTCGTCGGCCAACCGCCGCTCACCTTCCTGACCGGCTGGCGCCTCGACATGGCCGCCGACCTGCTCGCCGAGGCCGACGCCTCGATCGCCGCGATCGCCGAGCAGGTCGGCTACGGCAGCCCGTTCGCGCTGAGCACCGCGTTCAAGCGGATGAGGGGCGTCAGCCCGCAGCGCTACCGCGAGCGCGAGCGCGCACGCGCCGCCTGACCCGTCAACCTGTCGAGAGGGTTCGAGCGTCCGGCCCTGTCCTGGCGCGGGGCGGGTGCCGCGCGCTTTCATGGCCGCACGCGGCCTGCGCGACGCGCCCGCTACCCGCGCGGTCACCGCCCGACCGCGAGCTTGGCGCGGGTAGCGGTGGCGCGCCGCATGGTTCGCTCGAGCGGTAGCCGACGACGGGGTGTAGATCATGCTGGTGCGCCATCGGTGTGGCCGACGACCGCCGCGGCGCGCGGCCAGAGCGTCGGGATCGAGGACCTCCCTGCCGCGGTCGCGGTGATCGCGGCCATGAGCGCCCTGACGGCCCGGCTCGCACGGACACGTCCGGGAATGCCCTTTCCCGGACGCAAGGCCCGTCACGAAGCCCTGATCGCCGTGGTTTCCAGGGTTCCGGGGACCGGATTCTCAGGACGCTCTTGCGCTCTCAAGCGAGGTCCGTAGTCCGGGCGGCCCGCCAGCGCGGCGCGGCGACCCGGGTCGCGCGAGCCGGCCGCGCCGCCGCCTCCCGCAACTTGCATGAGGCCGGGAGCCATGAACGTCTCGGCGCTCACCAGCGTCCCACATAGGATCGCGCCCCGTGAGCGAGCGCGCCGCCGTCAGAGTCCGAACTGGTAGCGCCACGCTGCGAGGCCGCGAGCTCGGTGCTCGTCTGCGCGAGCTGCGCGCCGCCGCCGGGCTGACGGGAGAGGACGTCGCCACGCGTATGGGGCGCGCGCACTCGACGCTGAGCCGCTGGGAGAACGGCGGGTTGCTTCCGAGGGTGCCCGACGTCGCCTTCATGCTGGGCCTCTACGGGGTGCAGGGCGCGGAGCGCGAGGCGCTGCTGCGCTGCGCGCAGGGCGCCCGGGAGCGCGAGGGCTGGGAGGTCGACGTCTCCGTCGCGGTGGCCGACTACGCGTGGATGGAGAGCCGCGCCTGGAAGGTCGAGACCTTCCACAACGGCGCCGTGCCGGGGCTGCTGCAGACGCCCGACTACGCGCGCGAGATCGTTCGCGCCTGGGACCCGTGCGCCACCGCGCAGCAGGTCGAGCGCTGGGTCGGCGTCCGCGTCGCCCGCCAGCGGCGCCTGACGGAGGAGGAACCGCTAACGCTCGCCGCCGTCATCGGAGAGGGAGCGCTGCGCCTGGCGGTCGGCGGCGCGGACGTGATGCGCGCCCAGCTCAAGCGGATCGTCGACGCCGCCGCGCAGCCCAACGTCGAGCTTCGGGTCCTGCCCTTCGCGGCCGGCGCGCACGGCGGCATGACCGGCACGTTCACGATCCTGCGACTCGGGGACCAGCAGGACGTGGCGACCTTCGAGACGCGCGGCGGAGACGTCTATTACGAGGACGTCGAGCCGTTCGCGCAGGCGCTGCGGCGGCTGACCGCGGCCGCCCTTCCGCAGCGCAAGTCGGTCGCTATGATCGCGGCCATGCGGAGGGACTTCACATGACCGAACGACCGACACGCGGCGCCGAGTTCCTGGACCCGAGCGGCGCGGCCTGGCGCACGAGCAGCCACTCGCAGAGCGAGACCGCATGCGTCGAGACCGCCTTCCTGCCCGGCGGAGGCGTCGCCGTTCGCCACAGCAAGGACCCCGACGGGTCGGTCCTGCGCTACACGCGCCGCGAGTGGGACGCCTTTCTCAAGGGCGCAAAGGACGGCGAGTTCGACCTGTCCTGAGCCCGTGTAGTCGGAGCGCGTGCGCGGTGCTCCTCACAGATCCGTCCGTCGGATAAGGTTGGCCAGCCAGCCAGTCCTTTCCAGGAGATCGTCCATGGCCGTGACCGTTCCAGCCGCGACGGAGCAGATCGACTACGCGGATCTCTACGCGCGCTGGGAGCGTGGCAACTGGTGCGCGACTGAGATCGACTTCTCGCAGGACCGGATCGACTGGCGCGAGCGCTTCACGCCCGAGCAGCGCCGCGGCGCGCTGTGGCTCTACACGCTCTTCTTCCATGGCGAGGACTCCGTCGCCAACAACCTCACCCCGTACATCGACGCCGCTCCGCTGGAGGAGCAGAAGTACTTCCTCGCCACCCAGCAGGTCGACGAGGCGCGCCATGCGGTGTTCTTCCATCGCTTCATGCACGAGGTCGTCGGCGTCGGCAACGGCTCGCTGTCCTCCGGGCTGCAGGCGACGGCGCCCGGGCTGACGTGGGGCCACCGCAAGACGTTCGCGCGCCTGGACAAGATGGCCGAGGAGCTGCGCTCAGACCGCTCGCCGCGCATGCTCGCCAAGGCCGTGGCGCTCTACCACGTCGTCGTCGAGGGCACGCTCGCGCAACCCGGCCAGCACATGATCGAGAGCTCGCTCGAGCGCCTGGACCTCATGCCCGGCTTCCGCGAGGGCATCCGCAACGTCGCCGTCGACGAGCAGCGCCACATCGCCTTCGGCGTCAGGCTCCTCGCCGACCTCTACAGTGCCGACCCTCAGGGCACGCAGGACGCGATCGTCGACATCGTCCGCGAGGTCCTGCAGTGGACGCTGAGCGTGCCGATCCCGCCGAACTGGGACGAGTCGTACACGACGTGCTTCGGCTTCACGCTCGAGGACCTCTTCGAGGAGGGCGCACGCGCCAACGAGGCGCGGCTGCGCGCCGTCGGCCTGCCGCTCGACGCGATCGCACACTTCCCGTTCCCGATGGACGTCGCGCCGCGCGAGCGCGGCCGCCGCGCGCTGGCGCTCCTGCGCGCCGGGCTGCTCGGCGAGGGCAACGGCCCGATCGGCCGCGACCCCGCGACGGTGCGGATCTTCTTCGACCTCCTGGCGCGCAACGCGCGCGGCGAGGAGGTCCCGCACGGCACGACGATCCAGTGGGAGTTCCCGGACATGGAGCCGTGGTACCTGCTGCTCGAGGGACGCACGAAGACGGCGATCCAGGGTCGACTCGCGAAGCCGACCGTGCGCATACGGATGCGCTACGACGACTTCGGAGAGCTCGTCTCCCAGCGCGCCCAGCCGCACCGCCTCGTCATGCGCGGGCGCATGCGCCCGTGGGGCGATCCGCGCGTGCTGCTCAAGCTCGAGCGCCTGTTTCACTGACGGCACGGGGTACGACTGCGGGCGGCACGACCGCGCGCCGTTGCTCGTCGGGAAGGCCCGGCAGAGCTCACACGCGAGTACTCGCTAACGTGCCGGCGCACATGCTGCGTCAGGGTCCCATTCCACGCTTCGCGCACGGCGCGATCGAGTACGCGGCCGGCGTCCTGCTGATCGCCGCGCCGTTCCTCTTCGGCTTCGTCGCCGACGCCGCCGTCGCCGTCTCGATCGTCGGCGGCGTCGTCCTGCTCGTCGTCGCGGCGAGCACGGACGGGCCGACGTCGCTCGTGAACTCGATCCCGATCTCCGCGCATCTCCTGCTCGACGTCGCGCTGGCGGCCGTGCTCGTCGCGTCGCCGTTTCTCTTCGGCTTCACCGACGAGAGCGCGCCGACCGCGTTCTTCATCGTGCTCGGGATCGCGCACCTGCTCATCACGATCGGCACGCGCTTCCAACCGCCGGCCGGTCGGTAGTGGACGTGGCCGGAAGTTCGGCGAGGTTTTGCCGGATGCCCGGCGAACTTGCGGACGCGTCCACTAGATTCCGGGGTCCATGAGCACGACCCTCGTCCTCGAAGCACGCTACGGCGGCGGGCGCCTCGAGCTCACGCCGGTGCCACACCCACAGGACGCCGACCCGGAGCGCCCGACCTGGCAGGCCCGCCTCGCCGGCCGCGGCTTCGAGGGTGCAGCCATGGCCGGCAATCGCCGCCCGGCCGAGGCCGCTGCGACCCCTGGCCTCGTGGCGGAGATGGTCTGCCCCGAGTCTCCGTGGGCGGACAAGCTGCTGCACGAGTACTTCGACGAGCTCTACGCCGAGCGCCAGGGCTGGGACGGCGAGCGCACGTGGCAGTCGCACTTCGAGCACCTGACGTTCATCGCCACGCACGACCACGTCAACACCGTCAGCCTGCGCATCGAGCTGCGGGGCATCTCCGACCCGCCGTGGCTCGCGGCCGTGACGCTCCCGCTCGACCCGGGGGTCTTCCACCGCATCGGCGACAACGCGAAGCTCTTCGGCGACAGGGCGCTGGCCGAGGCCTCCTCGCCGCCCGCCGACGCCTGAACTGCAGCGCTCGCAAGAGCGCGCGGACGCGCTCGTCCCCCTACGTCCCGGGCCGTGAGAACGCCGGCTCGAAGCGCTCGAGCTCGGCGCGCGGCAGGATCCGTCGCAGCGGTCGCGCCAGCCACCAGTTCCAGCGGCCCATGACCGCCATCGCGGCGGGCACGAGCACGAGCCGCACGAGCGTCGCATCGAGCGCGATCGCGACCGCCGTGCCGAGGCCGATCTGCTGGATCGAGGGCACGCCGGTGGCGACGAACGTCGCGAAGACGGCAACCATGATGAGCGCGGCGCTCGTGATCGTCCGCGCGCTGCTCGCCAGGCCGCCGGCGACGGCCGCGCGGGTGTCGCCGGTCGCGGCGTAGCGCTCGCGGATCCGGGTGAGCAGGAAGACCTCGTAGTCCATCGCCAGCCCGAAGACGACCGCGAGCACGAGCGGCGGCGTGATGGTGTCGACGTAGCCGAGCGACTGGAAGCCGAAGAGGCCGTCGAGCCAGCTCCACTGGAACACCGCGACGACGACGCCGTACGCGGCGCCGACCGACAGCAGGTTCATGGCGACGGCCTTCAGCGGCAGCACGGCCGAGCGCAGGAGCACGAGGAGCACCGCGTAGCTCAGCGAGAGGACGAAGAGCACGATCATCCACATCGCGCCGCTGACCTTGTCGTTGAAGTCGACGAGCCCGGCGGTCGAGCCGCCGACGGCGACGCGGAGGCTCGAGGCCTCCGCCGGCAGCTCGGTCCGCAGCCGCTGCACGAGCGCCTTCGTCTCGGGACGCTCGCCGGCGGCGCGCGGGGTGGCCTCCAGCAGCGCCGCGCGGGCCGTCGCGCGACACCACGGGGGCGGCTACCGACACGACCTCGGGATCGCGGGCGATCGCGGCGCGCAGGTCGCGCAGCGCGGTGGCGGTGCGCGGATCGCCCACGTCGCCGCCGCGCGCCTGCGCGACGACGACGACCGGCGTCAGCGCGCCCGGTCCGCCCTGCTGGGCGGCGGCCGCGAAGCCGGCGCGGATCTCGTGGCCGGCGGGGAACTGGTCCAGCGCGCCGTCGGCGGTCCTCAGGCTCAGCGCCGGCACCGCGAGCACGAGCAGGACGCTCCCCGCTGCGGCGATCGCGACGAGCGGCCGGCGCATGAGCGCACCGGTGACGATGACCGAGACGAGGCCGAGCACGAGCGACAGCGCCGCCGCCGCCAGCGAGCCGAAGACGACGAGGAGGATGAGCGCGACGATCGGAACCCGACGCTCTCGGCCGTCTGGAGGTCCCTCGTGGTCCACGCGCGCCGCGGCGCGACGCAGGCGCTCGAGCGCCGCGCGCTGGTCGGCGGCGCTCGTGCCCTCGTGGGCGACGAGGACGACGCCGAGCTTCGCCCGCTTGTTTGGCTGGCTGGGCCAGCCATTGTGAGATCGGTCACACTTCGGCGCGCGTGCCTCCAGCGCGCTGGTCCTCGCCGGCGATCAGCCGGTTCAACGCGGAGGCTGAGCCTGTCTACGTCGGGTCGTCGAGCAGCACGCGCACGCACCGGACGCCGGCCGCGATCGTCGGCTGGAAGTCGCGCTCCTCGGCGAGCATCCGCAGCCAGATCCCGTCGGCGAGGGAGAAGAGGACGTCGACGACGGCGTCGGGGTCGGCCGCGAGGTGCAGGACCCCCTCGGCCTCCTTGGCGCGCAACAGCTCGGCGACCTGCTCGCGCGGGCGGCGCAGGAGCTCGGAGAACTCGGCGGCCACGTCCTCGTGGCGCCGCGAGAGCACGAAGAGCTCGAACACCAGCGTCACGAAGCCGGGGTCGTTGCGCACGACGTCCTCGAGGTTCGCCACGAGCACGGCGATGAAGTCGTCGGCGGTGCGGGCCTGCGCGAGCTGGGCGTCGAGCGCCGCCATCCGCACGTCGCAGTCGCGCCGGACGACCTCGACGAGCAGGCGCTCCTTCGTGCCGAAGTAGTAGTGCAGCAGTCCGCGGGAGACGCCCGCCGCGCGCGCGACCTGATCGAACGTGGAGCCCGCGGTTCCCCGCTCGGCGACCGACGCGCGCATCGCGTCGACGATCCGCGCCGCCTTGTCGCCGGCCAGCGTTCCTTCACCCGTCGTCGCGTGCATCGAGGCGTAGCGTAGCTGCCCGGCTGGCTGGCTGGCCAACAACACCAGGGGCGCCCGCGGGCGCCCCTGGCACGGCAACGATGACACCGGCGTCAGGTGACGGGCGCGGCCTCCGACGGTGGCGCCGCAGGTGACGTGTTCGAGGTGTAGTCGAACTCCTCCTCGGCCCCGAAGAGCGCGTCGAGCAGCTTGCTGCGCAGGCCGTCGTTGACGGCTACGGCGACCGCTCCGCCGAGGACCGCCAGGAGCAGGATGCGGCCGATGCCTCCCTTGCGCTTGGACTTCGGCTTGTTGCGCTTGGGCGCGTCGCGCAGCGCGGTCGTCGCGTCGCGCAGCGCGTCGGCGGAGCGCTTGAGGTCCTTGTGCAGCTTCTTGTCCTCGATGAGGGCCTTCGTCGGCGCCTTGCCGTTGGTGAGACGCCCGTAGGCGTTCTTCGCGGCCTCGAAGGCCACGACCATGTTGTCGCGCAACTCCTCGTCGTGGATGATGCGCTGGAGATACGGATTGTCGCGCGCGGCGGCTGCAGCGGCGCCAGCCTTGTCCTTCGCTGCCATGTCACTCACCTTGGGTTGCTTGCGTACGGCGAGCATATACCCGGTCCTCACCGGTCACAGACCGCGGCGTTCGCCGCCGCGGCGGCGTCGCGCCGTCCGCCGGCTCCAGGGCGGCGTCGAGGACGTCGTCGATCTGGCCGACGAAGCGGAAGTTCAGCTTCTTGCGCAGGTGCTCGGGGATCTCCTCGGTGTCGGGCTCGTTGAGCTCCGGAGCGATGATGCACGAGATCCCGTTGCGCTGGGCGGCGAGCGCCTTGTCCTTGAGGCCGCCGATCGGCAGGACCTGTCCGGTGAGCGTCATCTCGCCCGTCATCGCGATGTCGTCGCGGACGTGGCGTCCGCTCAGCATCGAGGCGAGCGCCGTCGCCATCGTGATCCCCGCGCTCGGGCCGTCCTTTGGGATCGCGCCGGCGGGCACGTGGATGTGCACGTCGTGGGTCCGAAACCAGTCCGAGGGCAGGTCGGGCGCAAGCTGTGACAGGTGGCCGCGCACGTAGGAGACCGCCGCCTGCGCGGACTCCTTCATGACCTCGCCGAGCTGGCCGGTGATCTGGAGCTTTCCCTCGCCGTCGAAGGCCGTCGCCTCGATGAAGAGCACGTCGCCGCCGACCGGCGTCCAGGCGAGACCGGTCGCGACCCCCGGCAGCCGTGTGCGGCGCTTGGTCTCGGAGTGGTAGCGCTTGCGGCCGAGCAGCTCGCGCGCGCGTCCCTCGCCGATCGAGCCCTTCGGGTTGCCGCCCTCGGCGACCTCGCGGGCGACCTTGCGCGCGATCGCGCCGATCTGGCGCTCGAGCTCGCGCACGCCGGCCTCGCGCGTGTAGTCGGCGATGACGGCGCGCAGCGCGGCGTTGGTTATCCGCAGTTGACCGCGCTTGAGGCCGTTGCGGTCGGCCTGGCGTGGGACGAGGTAGCGCTTGGCGATCTGGAGCTTCTCGTCGTTCGTGTAGCCGGCGATCTCGATCGTCTCCATCCGGTCGCGCAGCGGCCCGGGGACCGTGTCGAGCGTGTTCGCCGTCGTGATGAACATGACCTTCGAGAGGTCGAAGGGCAGGTCGAGGTAGTGGTCGCGGAAGT
>JBPCJA010000066.1:0-2680 GCA_051005755.1 Solirubrobacteraceae bacterium | reverse complement strand
CGCGTCGGCCGCGGCCCGCAGCGCGTTCCGAACCGCCGTGTACTCGGCAACGTTGTTCGTCGCGTCGCCGAGCGCTTCCGAGCCGAGCAGGTGCACGCCGCCCACGACGACGTACCCTGCCCCGGCGGGACCGCCGTTCGGCATGGCAGCGCCGTCGCACCAGATGTAGACCCTCATGGTCTGCCTCCACTCGATCGTCACGCGGTTGGGGGTCGAAGCGGTTGCGTCCACGCACAGCCGGCCCGACCGTCACCTGCTCCGCGGGCCTCGCCTGCTCTTTCTGAGCCTACGTCGCCGAGCCTCCGTCGCCCCCTTACAGAACTAGGGCACGTTCGCCGTCAACGGCGTGCATACCGGCTGGATCAACGCGTTGGCGGTTGTCGAGCATGGTGGCGCGCCGCTGATCATCACCGCCAGCGAGGGCGGGACGCTGCGCAGCTGGCGGCTGGATGGTAGCCCGGGCACGTTCGCCGTCGACGACGCGCGCATCGGCGCGATCCGGGCGTTGGCGGTTGTCGAGCATGGTGGCGCGCCGCTGATGATCAGCGCCGGCGGTGCCGAGGGGCTGCGCAGCTGGCGGCTGGACGGAAGCCCGGGCGAGCTCGCTGTCGACGACGCGCACACCGGCGGGATCCAGGCGTTGGCGGTCGTCGAGCACGACGGCGCGCCGCTGATCATCAGCGCCGGCCGCGACGGGGCGCTGCGCAGCTGGCGGCTGGATGGCAGCCCGGGCGAGGTTGCCGTCGAGCACGCGCACACCGGCTCGATCTGGGCGTTGGCGGTCGTCGAGCACGACGGCGCGCCGCTGATCATCAGCGCTGGCTTCGACGGGGCGCTGCGTAGCTGGCGAGTCGCCCCGTGGGCGTGGGCGAGCCTCGGGGGGCCGCTGGCGGCGCAGCTTGAGGTGCGCCGCCTGTCGCTTGGCAGCCTGGAGCTTGAGGTGCTGGTGCCGGCGGTGTCGGCGGTGCCGGCGGCGCTGGGGTTCGTGCTCTACGCGTTCAAGCGGCTGTGGACGTTTCGCATCGAGCTCAGAACCCATACGGCACAGATGCGTGCGAGGCTGATCGACGCCGAGCGCGAGCTCGAGCGTCTCGAGGAGACGGGCGAGGTCGACGACGTCGTCGAGGTCGCGCGCGATGCCGTGATCGAGGCGTGGAACGTGCTCGACGCGACGCTCGGCGACGACGAGGACGACAACAGATAGGCCGCCCGGAACTGGTTGGGGCGGCTGGTGGGGTGGTTTGCGTGCCGTTTCCCACCCCGGGCGTGACCGTGATCGCGCGGCGTGGCGGGACGCGGCCGCCAGGGTCACATTGGGAAAGGCAGTTCCGACCGGCACCTCCGGATACAGCGAGAATTGGATTGCGGACTACGGCGTGCGCCGGCGCCGCATCATCTCCGTGGGGTCCGCACGCCGCGCAGGGGACGGCAGGAGGCAGCTGACCGGTGTCGTAGGAGTGCCGGGTGTCGCCTGAGAAGGGCAAACGCCCGAAGGCAAAGCGCACCCGGAAAGCCCCGGGGGCTGCGGCGCGGCTGATTGATCCTGGGCCACCGTACGTTGTTCGGTGGCATCCCGGCGCGGCCGACGAGCGTGACGCCTCGTGGCCGCCGGGCGAGAAAGTTGCGATGCAGAACGCCGTCGAGAAGCTCGAAGCCTCGGGGCCACGTCTGCCCCATCCACATTCCAGCGCCGTTCAAGGCGATGGCAAGGGCTTTCGCGAGCTGCGGCCGCGCGCCGGCAAGAGCCGGTGGCGGCCGCTATACCGCCAGGTCACGGCGCAGACCTTCCTCATCTTCGCCGTCGGGCCCGAGGCCCAGATTGACCAGCGCGGCTTCGACGCCACCGTCCAGCGCGCCATCGACCGCTTCGCCGACATGACGACGGACTAAAGGAACAGCGCTTGTACGTCGATAACACCGGTGCTATCGTCCATCCCGCTTGCCAGGGCGCTCCGCCCACCGGCGAGTTCCCTGCGATTGACGTCTGGAGACGCGCCGCGATGAAGCTCACCGAGATGAAGACCAACGACGAGCTCCTCGCTGAGCAGTTGCTCAGCGACCCAGAGTTCCGCGCCGAATGGGAGCGCACGACGCTCGCTCGCGCCGTGGCTGTCGCTGTCGTTACCTATCGCGCCGACCACGGCATGTCCCAGCGCGATATCGCGAAGATCCTGGGCATGACGCAGCCGCAGGTCGCGCGCCTAGAGCGCGGCGACGTCAACCCGCACATCGAGACGCTCATGCGCGTCGCCGCCGGACTGCGCATCGAGTTCACGATCGACGTGCGCCCAGCGCACACCAAGGCTCGACTGGTGACCAAGGCAGCTCAGAACGAGAACGCGCTAGGGACCCTCCATACCGAGCTGGCCGAGGTTCTCGTCGCCGCCGCCTAGCATCACGCTCGCAAAACCGAGTTGCGCTAGCAAATGCGCGAGACCCGTCGCTTCATGTTCGTCGCTGACAGCCACCCGCGGGCTATCGATCTCGCTTAGAGCGCGAAAAGCGTCCCGAGAATCCGGCCTGCCGGAGGGCGACAAACCCAGGCGCTGTCAGGGCGTACCCATTCAGGGGGTCAGGGTCCGGCGGGCATGAGTGAGGGGGCGGGCTGGCCGTGGAGTGCTGCGGTGATCGCGTCCAGTAGGTAGTCGTGGAGGTTGCGGCTTTGCAGGCGGCAGGTTTC
>JBPCJA010000065.1:0-49025 GCA_051005755.1 Solirubrobacteraceae bacterium | reverse complement strand
TTGCTGGCCGGTATGGCGCTGATGTTCCTCACCGGCCTACTCGTGAGCGTCTGAGTTGGTGGGCCTCCTCGAGACATTTCCGGCGCAACGTCCCGAGCAGACCGACTGATGTCCGCGACGACTCCCGACAGCGGGCGCAGCAGCGCGATCGAGGACTACGCCAAGTCGATCTACTCGCTACAGCAGCGCGCCGGCGGCGAGCCCGTCAGCACGAACGCGCTCGCCGAACGCTGCGGCGTCACGCCCGCGTCGGCGTCGGCGATGGTCAAGAAGCTCGCCGAGCGCGGGCTGGCCGTGCACGAGCCCTATCACGGGGTCACGCTGACCGAGGAGGGCACGCGCCTGGCGCTCGAGATGCTGCGCCACCACCGCCTGCTCGAGCTGTACCTGGCCGACCACCTCGACGTTCCATGGGATCGCGTGCACGAGGAGGCCGAGGCGCTCGAGCACGTGCTCTCCGAGGATCTCGAGGCGCGCATCGCCGCCAAGCTCGGCCACCCGACGCACGACCCTCACGGCGATCCGATTCCTGACCACGACCTGGTCATCGACGAGGGTCACACGGATGCGCTCAGCAGCGTGCCCGACGGGGCCGGCGGGCGCTTCGTGCGCGTCTCGGATTCCAACCCGGAGATGTTGCGCTACCTCGCCGAGCGCGGGATCGCGATCGGCGACCGCTGCCGCGTCGTCGGTCGCCAGCCGTTCGACGGGCCGATCACCGTGCGCTTCGGCGACGCCGAGCACGTGCTCGGCGGCACGCTCGCACGCGCGATGCGCGTCGAGCTGGACGACGCCTGAGGCACAGCAGGTACGGCTTCAGGCCGCGTCAAAAGAAATGACGCCACGGCCGCGCGAGAATGTACGCTGGCGCGCCATGGGGAAGTGCACGCATCTCGCGCTGAGATGTCCGAGGCCGATGCGATGAGCGCGCGGGCGCCGTCAGCAGGACCGGTCACCGCGACCGGGACCGCCTCGCACAACATCCACGGGCAGGCGATCGCGATCACGGTCTTCAGCACGATCAAGTGGTGGGGAAAGCCCTTTCTGCCGGTGCTGTTCGCGGTCACCAAGCGCGTCCCCAAGCTCACCGACACGCTCGTGAAGCTGTCGTTCATCCACTTCGCGCGCTGGTCGGTTATCAAGCAGATCCCCTACAACGGCCCGCCGCAGAGCAAGCGCAAGCTGCGCTACCCGCACATGTACTTCGAGAGCAACTTCAACGGTGGCTGGGAGGAGTACATCGACGCCTTCTCGCACATCCTCACGCGCGGGATGACGGCGTTCTGGGGCAGCTCCTACGGCTTCCCCAAGCCGCTGCCGACGGCGCCCTTCAAGAAGTACATCCAGGACAACGAGACCGAGGCCGACCATTTCTACTCCGCTTATCCGGAGGCGACGAGCACGATCGTCCAGCGCGCGCTGGCGCTCGACGCGAAGCTTGCGCCGCTGAAGCGCGATGCCGAGCGGATGGACCCGGAAGCCTTCGCGGCCGCCTACCGCACGTTCCTCACCGACGTCCAGGACTGCCTGTAACGTGGGATCGTCCAACGTCTCCGGCCAGGCGTACGCGTTCATGGCGATGACGCCGGTCAAGCCCGGCGAAGAGGACGCGCTCACCGACTACCTGCGCGGCCTGCGCGCCCGCGGGCCAAGCCCGCTCGCCAAGCTCCCGCGCACGCACCTCGGGCGCTTCGTCATCGTCAAGGACTTCCACAACGACCCGTCCTGGAAGCAGCGCAGGGAGGAGCACCTCGACCTGCCGTATCTCATCTTCACGAGCAACTTCGACGGCGACCTCGACAGCTACCTCGACGAGTTGTGCGAGACGCTCGCGCCGGAGGCCGAGGAGATCTGGGGTCGCTGCGTCGGCTGCCCGCAGACCGCGAAGGGCGCGGCGCTGAAGGCCTACCTCAGGCACAACCAGATCGACACGGGCATCTTCTTCGCCGCCTACGGCCAGGCCACGGTCGGCACGGTCAAGCGCTGCCTGAGCCAGCGCGAGCGCATGATCGACTTCGCCTGCACGTCGCAGGGCCTCGAGCCCGATGCGTTGCAGCAGGCGTTCCTGCGGGAGTTCGGGGGCAAGCGCTGATGGCGTCCTCTGCGGTGCGGATGGACCTCGGCGACATCCAGGGCGACATCCTGCGCGCCTATGGCAACGTCTACGACTGCACGTCGTACGCGTTCGTTCGGATCGAGTGCCCGCCCCAGCAGGCGCGCGCCTGGTTCTCGGGGCTCATCGATCACGTGACGACGGCCGAGCCGTGGC
This sequence comes from Solirubrobacteraceae bacterium, assembly GCA_051005755.1. Lineage (GTDB taxonomy): Bacteria > Actinomycetota > Thermoleophilia > Solirubrobacterales > Solirubrobacteraceae > CADCVQ01. Next base: position 46,756 of record JBPCJA010000065.1, on the reverse strand, counting down.
CGGATCAGGCCAAGCCGCTGACGACGCTGAACGTCGCCGTCACGGCGGCCGGGCTGCGCGCACTGGGCGTGTCCGAGCAGGGCGTCGGCTCGTTCTCGGACGTGTTCCGCTCCGGGATGGCGAGCCGCTCGGAGCTCCTCGGCGACGTGGGCCCGAGCGATCCGGCGACGTGGGAGAAGGGCCTCGGCAGCGGCGACGCGCACGTGCTGCTGACGATCAACGCTCAGCAGACCTCCGATCACCAGCGTGCGCTCGGGAAGATGAAGGACGCGATGGACGCCGCCGGCGGCCTGCGGATCGTCTACCAGGAGGACGCCGAGCTGCTGCCCGGCTCGCGCGAGCACTTCGGCTACGCCGACGGCTTCGCGCAGCCGGCCATCGAGGGCACCAGCGACGACAAGGCGCGCGGGGGAGGGGTGCCGCTGAAGAAGGGGGCCTGGCGGGCGCTCGCGCCCGGCGAGTTCATCCTCGGCTATCCCGACGAGGACACGCGCGTCGATCCCAAGCGCCGGCTGCCCAACGCCCCCGTCGACCCGCTCGGGCGCAGCGGCACGTACATGGTCTGGCGCAAGCTCTATCAGGACGTCGCGCTGTGGCGGCGCGTCATGCGCGACGCGGCGAAGCACTACGAGGGCGGCGACGAGCACAAGCTGTCGGCGAAGGTCGTCGGCCGCTGGACCAACGGCGCGCCGCTGGTCAAGTACCCCGACACCGCTCCGGAGAGGTACGGCTCGAAGGCCGCCGGCGCCAACGACTTTCGCTACGGCTCAGATCGTGATGGCATGTGCTGCCCGGTCGGCGCCCACATCCGCCGCTCCAACCCGCGCGATGCCCTCGGGTTCGAGGGCCACCTGAGCTTCCGCCACCGGATGATCCGCCGCGGGATGCCGTACGGGAAGGCGCTCCCCGAGGGCGTGCTCTCCGACGACGGCGTCGACCGCGGGCTCGTCTTCGTGAGCTTCCAGGCGAGCATCTCGCGCCAGTTCGAGGGCGTGCAGGTCCAGTGGTGCAACGCCGGCAACATCTTCGGCCTCGGTCATGACAAGGACTTTCTGCTCGGCGACCCGCGGGGCAGGGGCAAGATGACGATCCAGGGCAGCCCGCCGTTCTTCCTCTCGCCCCAGGAGGTCTTCGTCCGCACGCGGGGCGGGGAGTACCTCTTCGTGCCGGGGATCACCGCGCTGGCGGCGCTCGCAGACGGGACGGCCGGCTAGTGGACGCGGCCGGAAGTTCGGCGAGGTTTTGCCGGATGCCCGGCCGTCAGGCGCGGATCGGGCGCCGGCAAACCCGACGAACTTACGGACGGGTCCACTAGATGAGCATCGTCGACGAGATCAAGGAGATCGCCGAGCGGCTGCGTGACGACAAGGACCGCGCCGCCGAGGCGGTGTCGGAGATCTTCGGGCGCGTCACCGACGGTGCGGCCGCACCCACGTTCGCGGTGATGCGCCGCCACAACCCGATCGTCACCGCGGGCCCGACGACGATCGTCACGCTCAACGAGGACGTCAAGGAGGTCCTCGGCGATCCCGCGCGCTTCACCGTCGGCCTGTATGGCCCGAAGATGACGGCGATCACGGGACCGTTCATCCTCGGCGTCGACGACACGCCGCTCTACCACCACGACCACGCCGCGATGGATCGCGCCGTCACCCGCGAGGACCTGCCGCGGCTGGCCGGCGCGATGTACGACGCCGCCAACGAGCTCGTCTCCGCGCGCCGCGACGACGGCGAGATCGACGTCGTCTCCCAGCTCGCGGACCCGGCCCTGGACCGCGTCGTCGCCGACTACTTCGGCACGCCCGGGCCCGACACCGCGACGCAGCTGCGGTGGGCGCGCAACGTCTTCCAGGAGCTCTTCATCAACGTCGGCAACCTGCCGACGGTCCGCGAGCGCGCGCTCGCCGACGCGGCCGAGTGGCGTCCTCACCTCGACGGGCTCATCGCGGCGCGCAAGGGGCAGATCGAAGCCGGCGAGGACGTGCCCGACGACGTCCTGACGCGCCTGTTGCGCTACCAGGACGAGGGCGAGCCGAACTTCCACGACATCGCGATCCGCCACAACATCCTCGGCGACATCACGGGCTGGATCCCGACCATGTCCAATGCGTTCGCGCGCATCGTCGAGGAGTTGCTGCACCGAGAGGACGAGCTCGAGCGCGCGCAGGAGGCGGCCCGGGCAGGCGATCGCGAGCTCGTCGGCGCCTACGTCTTCGAGGCGTCGCGCTTCCGCCCGCAGAACTTCGCGCTGCTGCGCTACGTCGCGAAGGACACGACGATCGCCGCCGGCACCGATCGCGCGACCGAGGTCAAGGCCGGCTCGACGGTCTTCGCCGCGACGCTGTCGGCGATGCACGACGAGACCGCGATCGACGCGCCCGAGGAGTTCCGCGTCGACCGGCCGTGGAGCGACTACATGCTCCTCGGCCACGGCATGCACACGTGCTACGGCCAGCACATCGTGCGCGTCCAGCTTCCGGCGCTCGCGGCCGCGCTGCTGGAGGGGCCGCCGATCAAGCGCGCCCGTGGCCGCGACGGCAAGCTGCGCTTCGAGGGCCCGTACCCCTCGGGGCTGACCGTCCGCTTCGCGGACTGATCAGACGGCGAGCGCGCTCTCCGGCAGCACGGTCTGCTCTGGCACGACGATGACGCAGTCGTGGCCGCGCTGCTCGCGGGTGGTCTGCAGCGCCTGCAGCTCCTGCGCCGTCGGCAGCCGGTACGGATCGGCGCGCGCGTAGTCGACGCTGTAGCCGAGGTCCTCGAAGGCGGCGACCGTCATCCCGCTGACCGGGTTCGGGCCCCGATCCAAAAAGCCCGTCATGAGCTCGTTCGCGAAGGTCTCCTCGCGCCAGTGGCCGTCACGCGTGCCGGGGCCGCCGACGTTCGCGAGGGGGACGCCGCGCGGGCGCGCGGCGGGACCGAGCAGCGCGGCGTACTCGCGGATCGCGCTTGCGCCGGTGAACTCCGGGTCGGCGCTGCCGGCGCCCGTGACGAGGCCGAGACGGCCGAAGATCGTGCCGAAGCCGAGCACGTGCGCCATCTCGTGGACGATGACGCTCACGAGGCTGCCGTCGGACTCCATCGTCGCGAGGTCGGCGGTATCGAATGACATGACGCCGGTCGCCGGGATGAAGCTGCCGGGGCGCAACTCCAGCGGTCCGGCCTGGCCGAGGATCATGCCCGCGTCGTCGATCCGCACGCCCTCGGCGTCGATCCTGACGTCGTCGATCGTCTGGCCGCCGATGACGACGGCCGGGACGTCGGCCGTGATGATCTGGCCCCAGCGGCCGGCGGCGGTCTCGAAGGCCGCGCGCTGGGCGGCGGTCAGGCCGCCGCGGAAGCGCACGTCGATGCGGAAGGCGGGCTGGGGTGCGGCGGTCGAGATGGCGGAAGAGTAAACACGCCGCTCACAGGAACGTCACGCCGCCGCGTGAGATGGCGGCAGCGGCTGGCACGCATGGATCTGCCTGGCCGAGCGGAAGACGCTCAAGTCGGCGAGTGGCTCGTTCTCACGGCTGGGTGAGATGTGCGTCCGTGCGTCGGGGTGGTTGACGCGTAGGCGGCCGCGAAGCCTTCTCGCCAGCTCGGGTAGCGCAGCTCCCAGCCCAGCTCGCGCTTGGCCTTCGCGTTACAGGCGCCGCGGGACTCGGTTCCCATCATGACCGCGGCTTCGCCTGCGAACGGCCGCGCGAGCCAGCGAGGAGCACCGAACCGTCTGCGGGCGGTGGCCTATCGGATGCTCGATAGCGCGGTAGGCGCCGCGGCCGTCGCCGCTCAGGTCCAGAGCCGGACGGTGAGCCCGTCGGGGCTCGTCGTGAGCTCCATGCGCTCGGTCGACTGGCGCGCGACCCACATCCCGAAGCCTCCGACGGCGCCGTGGCGGGGCGGCATGTAGCCGGTCAGCGGATCGTCGATCCCGGGGCCGTGATCACTGAGCTCGCAGACGAAGCGGCCGTCGACCACGCCGACGAGCGTGGCGCGGAGCCCATGGCCGTGGCGGCCGGCGTTGCTGTACACCTCGCTTGCGGCCAGCAGCATGCCGCGCGCTCGCTCGTCGCCGACCCCGGCGGCGGACATCTCGCCGACGAGCTGCCGGCGGAACTCAGGCGCGTCAGCGGCGAGCGGCAGGCTGCGCAGGCCCGGCAGCGGCGCCGGCGGCGGCGTGAGCTCGCGCACGACCTCGGCGGGATCCTCGTAGTGCCGGCAGGAGCAGCGCTTGCCGCTCACGATCTGCGGGTGGATCCGCTGCATTCCGTGCACGACATCCTCCGGCACGACCCGCGTGTCGTAGGCGCAGACGAACCACGCCGGATGGTGCGCGAGCGCGCGATTGACGATCGCCTCGTAGGCGATCCAGCGCTGCCACTGCGCCACGGTCTCGCATACCGGCAGGACGCCGACCGCGCGCACGCTCCGCGCGCCCGTCCGGAAGATCGTGCGCAGGGTCCTGTCGTAGTGCGCCAACGCGGCCTCGGGCCGCGAGTAGACGTCGGTGCTGTCGACGAAGGTGACGTGCTCGCGATCGCGGCCGAGCGCGTCCTGCAGCAGCGACCGCGCACCGCCGCCGGACACCGCCATGACCGTCTCGCCGGCCTCGACTCCGGCCCGCAGGAACGGACCCATGCGCGCAGCGAGGTCCGCCTCGCCGTCGTGGACCAACAGGTCATGACGCATGCGCGTCGCGCTCATCGCCCGGATGCTAGTGGCCCGCCCACAAACGTTGCACAACGTTCCTGGACGACCCACCAGCGGCGGGCGCGGCCACGCCTCAGCGCCCGCAGCAGCGCTTGTACTTCGTCCCCGAGCCGCACGGGCAGGGGTCGTTGCGCGCGGGCTCTTGCGCGACGCCGCTGCCCGACAGGGCCTCTCCGACCGCGTCACGCAGCCGCTCCAGGCCCGCCGCGTCGAGCGCGACCTCGATGTCACGCGCGTCCGCGTTCGTCGCCGTGAAGCGAAGGAGGGCCGCATCGCCGGACCGGCTGACGACCTCGAAGCCCCCCGCCGACGCGCGCCACGCGAACGGCGCCGCCACGATCGCCGACCGGAAGGCGCGGCCCGCCTCCGGCCGCAGCCCGTGGTTGTGCTGGTCGACGGCGCCGTCGGCGGCGACGTGCGCGAGCTCGATGACGAGCGACGGCGGCGAGCCGAACGCGATGACCGAGAGCTCCGCCGTCACCTCGTGCCGGCGCGGCGTGCCGAGGCCGCGCCAGGCCGCGAGCGCGCGCCGGCGGTCGGCGTCGGAGGCGTCCGCCGTCGCGGTGAGCCGGTGCGCCCGCTCGGCCGCTCCCATCGCCGCCGGCGAGCGCCGCGCGGCGGCTGCCATCGCGAGCGTCGCGTACACGCCGCCGGCCGCGGGCGTCTCACCCTCGCCGCGCGTCTGCAGCCCGCCGAGCGCCTGCATCCCGGCGGTGACGGCGACCTCGACGGCCTGCGCCTCGAGCGCGACGATCGCAAGCTGGGCGAACGCCGCCGTCGTCTCGGATTCCGCGGGGCCCACCGATGCCGACAGCGCGGTGATCGCCTCCGTCAGGCACGCGAGCTGCTCGGCTTCGGGCGCTCCGCTGCGGCGCAGCATGTCGGCGAGCGCGACACGCAGGCGGCCGGTGACCGCGCTGTCCTCGCCGAGTCGCTCGCTCGCGCGGGCCGCGAGCCCGCGCAGGAGCTCGACGCCTTCGCTCGCGCGTCCGGCGCGCAGCTGGGCGAGCGCGAGCGCACCGGCGGCCTCGATCGTCTCGTCGTGCAGGTCGCCGAGCTCGCGCTCGCGATCGGCGAGCAGCAGGCGCGCGCGGGCGACGGCCTGCGCATCGGTTTCGAGCTGGGTCGTCATGTGCGCAACGACCGGCCGGCGAGCCGGCGGCGCTCAGCCGGCGTGGGTGCCGCAGCCGCCCCCGCCGCAGCAGCCGAGGTCGTGCGCGGACGGCATGCTTCGCACGAAGCTGCGCTGGCCGGCGGGCGAGTTGGGGACGAGGAACGGCGACAGCAGGCGCTGGGTGTCCTCGGCACCGCAGGCTGGACACGGGGGTGTTGGGGCGTCGGAGCGCTGGAGCTCGTCGAAGCGCTCGTCGCAGGCGGTGCAGGCGTAGTCATAGATGGGCACGAGGCGATCGTGGCGATGCTGGCCCGCGCTGTCAAGCGCCGGACCGCAAGGTCTGGCCCGCGACGCGCCCTGTGCTCGATGCGTGGCGCCGGAGCTCGTCGACCGGCGCAGGAGGACGACCATCGTTCGCGGGATCGCACCCCTGGCAGACGATCGTCGTCGACGTCCTCGCTCGAGCAGCGGCCGCGCACGCGTTCAATCCGGCGCGCGGGCTGCCGATACCCGTAGCACACGACCGCACCATCGACTGTGTCAGGACCACCGATGCACTCCACCCTCACCCGCTATGAGATCGAGCTCGACGTGCTCGAGCGCCGCCCCGGCCTCGGCGATCGCGAGGCGCTCGCGCTGCTGCGCAGCGAGTTCCAGCTCGCCCTCAACGCGTCGAACTTCATCGCGCTGTCAGCCGACGATCCAACGATCGTCGTCACCTCGCGCCACGTCCCGCCGGAGGGGGTCGCCCGCTACACGCTGACGCTCGACGTCGTCGAGCGTTCCGACGCCATGAACGAGGAGCAGGCGGTCGCGCTCGTGCGCAGCGAGTTCCAGCGTGCCCTCAACGCCTCGCACTTCTGGCGCGTCTGCGCCGACGACCCCACCGTCACGATCGTCAGGCGCGCGGTCGTCGGCAGCGCGTCGCAGCGCTGGGCCGCCTGATCGCCGGGCTCGGCGTCAGCTCGCCTGGAACGGGCGCGGATCGGAGTCGTCGACCGAGACGATGCACGACGGCGGGCAGCCGGCCGGCAGCATGAGCTGGTCGCCCGTCCACCACCATCCCTGCACCTCGACGACAGCGGCGTCGGGCACGTCGAGCTCCAGCAGCACGCACTGATCGGCGCCGAGCGTCATCGCCCGATCCCAGGCGTAGTCGCGCGCCAGCGCGGCGTTGGGCGCGACGAACGAGCCCGGGCGCAGCCCCTCGCGCTGGATCCCTTCGAGGCTGTCGATCGTTGTCCCGTGGTAGACGATCATCGATGCCGACGAGTGTACGTAGCGCGTCCGCCGGCGCGCGGACAGCGGGGCTGCTGAGGCGCGAGACCGTGCGGTAGCGTCCCGTCCATGAGCGCGCCGCCGCGGATCTCGATCGAGGACGCCCGGCGCGCGGTGGTCGAGCACGCCGCGCCGCTTGAGGCCGAGGAGATCGCGCTCGACGACGCGCTCGGGCGCGTGCTCGCCGTCGACGCGGTCGCGCCCGACGACCTGCCGCCGTTCTCCTCGTCGGGGATGGACGGATTCGCGCTGCTGGCCGGCGACACCCGCAACCCGCCGGTGCGTCTGCGGATCGTCGGCGAGGCGCGGGCGGGCGCGCTCGCCGGCATGGCCGTCGAGCCCGGCACGGCGATCCGCGTCTCGACCGGCGCGCAGATGCCCGAGGGCGCCGACGCCGTCGTGCGCCAGGAGCTCACGCAACCCGGCGACGACGAGGTCATGGTGCTGGAGGAGGTCGCCGCCGGCAACGACGTGCGCTACGCCGGCGAGGACATCCCCGCGGGTGCGACCATCCTGCAGGGCGGGACGCTGCTCGGCGCCGCCGAGATCGGCGGGCTGGCTGCCGTGAACATCGCCCGGCCGGCGGTCGTGCGGCGCCCGCGCCTCGCACTCGTCAGCACCGGCGACGAGCTCGTCGATCCCGGCCGGGAGCTGGAACCCGGCGAGATCCGCGACGCCAACCGAGCGGCCCTGACCGCCGCCACGCGGGCGGCCGGCGCCGACGTCATCGCGAACCTGCGCGTCGGCGACGACCTCGCCGCGACGATCGCGACGCTCGCCGAGGCGCTGCAGGGCGCCGACGTCGTGGCGACCGTCGGCGGGGTCTCCGTCGGACCGCACGACCACGTCCGGCCGGCGCTCGAGAGCCTCGGCGCCGACCAGGTCTTCGCGCGCGTGAGCCTCAAGCCCGGCGGCCAGGTCTGCTTCTACATCGCCCCCGACGGCACGCTCGTCTTCGCCCTGCCGGGCAACCCCGCCTCGGCGCTGACCGCCTTCCGCATCCTCGTCGTGCCGGCGCTCTACGCGATGCTCGGCCGCAGCCAGATGCTGCACACCGCGCGCGGCGTCGCGGCGGTCGACCTCCCCGGGGCGATCGGGCGCACGTCGGTCGTGCGCTGCTCCGCCGAGATGCGCGACGGCGGCTGGCACGTGACGCCCAACGGCGACCAGCGCTCGCACATCCTGACCTCGATGCTCGGCCTCCCGGCGCTCGCGCTCGTCCCCGACGATCGCGAGGTGCTGCACGCGGGCGAGCCGGTCGACATCGAGTTCGTCGGCTGACGGCCGTTGCGATGGCGCCGGCGGACGCGCAGCCATCCGTCGTCCTCGTCCGCGGCAGCGGCGACGTTGGATCGGCGGTCGCCCACGCGCTGTTGCGCGGCGGCCACGGCGTCGTCATCCACGACGTGGAGCTGCCCGCGGCCCCGCGCCGCGGGATGGCGTTCGCCGACGCCGTCTTCGACGGCGCCTGCACGCTCGACGGCATACGCGCGCGGCGGGTCGACGATCCCGCCACGCTGGCGCAGGCGGTCGCCGCCCGCGACGAGGTCTGCGTCACGACGGCACGCCTCGGCGTCGTGCTCGCGGCCGTCCGGCCGAACGTTCTCGTCGACGCCCGCATGCGCAAGCGCGACCACCCGGAGCCCCAGCTCGACCTCGCCCCGCTGACGATCGGCCTCGGTCCGAACTTCGTCGCGGGGGAGACGACGCACCTGGCGATCGAGACGCAATGGGGCGACGTGCTCGGGACGATCGTGGCGGCGGGCGCGACGCGCGACCTCGGCGGCGAGCCGCGCAGCTTCGACGGGCATGCGCGCGATCGCTTCGTCTACGCGCCGGTCGCCGGCGTCCTGCGGACGGGCGCGGCGATCGGCGACCGCGTCCACGCCGGGGAGGTCGTCGCGACGATCGCCGGCGAGCGGCTCGCCGCGCCGCTCGACGGGATCCTGCGGGGCCTCACGCACGACGGGGTGCCGGTGGCGCGCGGGGCGAAGGTGGTCGAGGTCGATCCGCGCAACGACGTTGCGGCAGTCGTCGGCATCGGCGCGCGCCCGCGGCGCATCGCCGAGGGGGTCCTGGCCGCGATCGCGAGCCGCGGCGCGGGCGCCTGACTCATCCGCGCTCGCCGGGCGCGACGAGGCGCACGTCGGCGACCAGCTCGCGATGTCGGCGACCGTCGCCCGGCCGAACGCCGCGAGGTAGCGCACGACGACCTCGTCGATCGAGAGAGCGCGCGCCAGCGGCGCCGCGGCATCGTGCTGCGGGAATCGCTCGTGCAGCGCGGCCCGCAGCTGCGCACCGGTCCGCGGCGCGTCGGCGAGCAGCGGGCGAACCTGCGCCTGCATCCCGACGAGGTGCTCGATCGCGTCGAGCGCCGGCAGCCGCGCGCGGTCGAGGAGGAGCTGGCGCGCGAGCGTCGCCCGATTGAGGGCTCGCGGCTGAGGACCTCGTCGCGCATGCCGGCGATGCTGACCGATCGCCCGCGCTCGAGCGGCATGCGCCCGACGGCGCGTAGGGTACGCGTGGCCGGATGAGCCGCGACGAGGAGGAATGGCACGTGGGCAGTGAGCAATCGCGCGGGGCCGAGGAGCTCACCGCGGAGAAGCGCCAGCGGCTACGCCGTGCGCACGAGCGGCTGCGCGCGGCCTCCAAGGAGCTCGAGGTGCTCGTCGCGACCGAGCCGATCAAGGGCCGCTGGGCGCCCGAGCCGGCGCCCGCGGAGATCCTCGACGTCGCGCGCGCGGATCTGCAGCGTGCGTACGAGGGCGTCGCGCGCTGTCACCACGAGGTCCTCGGCTGGGAGCTGCCGCCGGGCCACGAGTAGCGCGCGCACCTGTCACACCGGGAGTGCGACGTCGGACCGAGCGTCGACCGCAACCACCAGCCCCCTGGTACGTCGCGGTGACAGGCGGGGCCGGGGAGTTCGGATCCTCGGCCCCGTCACGTTTGTGCGCACGTTGCGGCAACCCGCGTGTGTGCGATCGGTCACGCGCGCGCGAACCTCGTGCGTCATGGCCGCGGTCGCCGGGTAGGCGGGCCTGAGCACGCGACGACGGGCCCGGTCGCAGGCGCAAACGCGCGACCGGTCGGCCACTCGGCGCCGCCGGCGCCGGGCTCGTGTGCCACGACTTGCCCCCAGCCGACGAATGGAGGACGACGCGATGAGTCGCTCCGAGCAGAAGCTTGTCCAGTACCTCAACGAAGCGCACGCCATGGAGGAGGGCCTCGTCCGCGACCTGCAGTCGCAGATCGCCATGACCCCCCGCGGCCGCTACCGCACAGCGCTCGAAACCCATCTGCGCGAAACCCGCGATCATGCCAAGCGCCTCGAGGCGCGCCTGCGCGATCTCGGCAGCGGCGGCAATCCGCTGCAGGCCGTCACCGGTACGGCCCAGACGGTGCTCGGGCAGGCATTCGCAGTCGCCAAGATGCCGCTGAATCTCGTCCGCGGCTCCGGTGGCGAGGAGCGGGTGCTCAAGAACGCCAAGGATTCCTGCGCCGCCGAGGCGCTCGAGATCGCGACGTACGACGCCCTCGAGCGCCTGGCGCGCGCGCTCGGCGACGAGGACACCGCGAGGCTCGCTGCATCGATCCGCGGCGACGAGGAGAAGATGCTCGATCGCATCCGGCGCGTGATCCCGGCGCTCGTCGACGACGTCGTGCGCGCCGAGATCAAGGGCGAGCGCACGTACGACCCCGCCGAGACCGGGGCTGCCGACGCCGTCCGCGACGTCGCGGCGGCCACGAAGGACACCGCGCGCAAGGCGACGTCGAGCGCCAAGCGCACGACCCGACAGGCACGCAAGGTTCCGGGCGCTGCCAACGCGGAGGGCCTCGTCAAGGGCGCGCTGGCGTCCGAGGAGGATCTGCCGATCCCCAACTACGACTCGCTGACCGCCGACGAGATCGTGGCGAAGCTCCCGTCGCTCTCGCAGATCGACCTCGCGAAGATCGAGGCCTACGAGCGCAAGCACCAGGGACGCGCGACGGTGCTCAACCGCGTCTCGGCGCTGCGCTCCGACGAGCCGTGGCCCGGCTACGACGAGATGACGGCCGAGGAGATCGCGGCCCGGCTGCGCGACAGCGACGACGAGCTGGCCAAGAACGTCCGCGCCTACGAGCGTGCGCACAAGGGCCGTTCGAGCGTTCTGGACGCCGCCGAGCGCGAGCTCGCCCACGCCTGACCTGACCGGGACGCCGGCTCGGGGGAGCGAGGCTCTCCCGAGCCATCCCGGAAGTGACCGGATTTCGAGCATCGAGCGGCCGCGGGCGTCATACTGATGTCAGCGGGACCGGGGCCGACCGGGCAGGACGGTGACGCGCCGGTGTCGTGTGTCGGTGTCGGGGGGACGCTGCCGGGGCTCTCAGCGCTCGACGTGCGGACCTTCACTCGTACCGGGAGATCGAGGGAGGCACGATGACTGACCAATCGCCGACCATGATGCGTTGCGAACGATGTCGTGCGGTGCTCTCCAGCGCGGACGCGCCCGCGATGATCCGGGCCGGTACGCCCTGTGGCGTCTGCGGCGGCGTCCTGACCCTGGCCAGGACGCATGCACACGGCGCGTCGCACGCCGATGCCGTGCCTGCGCGGCTGCCGAAGCGCACGCGGACGACCGCGGCGACCTCCGCGAGAGGCAACGTCTTGCCGCGCGCGCGCTGATCTGCAAGGGTCGCCGTGCCTGGAGATCACGGACGGGAGGGAGGTCTCGATGAACGACTTCATCGCCGGTCCTGCCTCGGGCACACGCGAACGCGGTACCGGTCCCGGCGGAGGTGGAGGCGGAGCGCCGCCACCGGTGCTCATCGCAGCGCTGGGCGCGGCCGCACTCATCGCGGCAACGCTCGTCGCGCTCCTGCTCAGTAGCGGCGGCGGCGATCCGGTGTCGGCCGGCGGCGCCGGTGCCGACGATCCGCGCACACCGGGCACGACGTCCGAGGACAAGCGCGTCCTGCTGACCGTCCAGGTCGAAGGGGGCGGGAGCGGACGGGTCCTCATCGATCCACGCGGCGTCGCGTGCACCGATACCTGCGCGCATGACTTCGCCGACGGCACGCGCGTGTCGGTGACCGCGGACGCAGCCAAGGGCTCGCGCTTCGACGGGTGGTCGGATGGGTGCACCAGCAAGGAGCGCTGTTCGCTCGTCATGGACCGGGCGCGCACGGTCACCGCGGCGTTCGAGGCCCGGCCGACGGTCTCGCAATGCGAGGATCGCCGCGACAACGATCGCGACGGCTTCGTCGACGGGGCGGACCCGGGCTGCGGAGCGGACGACACCGAGGCGCCCGACGACCGTCCGCAGGCGGCCTCGGACTGCCAGGACGGCCGCGACAACGACGGCGACGGGCTCGTCGACACGGCGCAGGATCCGGGCTGCGCCGCCGATGGCACCGAAGCGGACACCGCCGCGACAACCATCCCGAACCCGCCGCCGCCGACGTCGCTGTCGGACTGCCAGGATGGCCGTGACAACGACGGCGACGGGCTCGTCGACCGCGCGCAGGACCCGGGCTGCCGCACGGGCAGCACCGAGGGTGCGACGCAGTCCCCGTCCGAGTGCCGCGACGGCCGCGACAACGACGGCGACGGGCTCGTCGACCGCCCGACGGATCCCGGCTGCGACGCCGACGGCAGCGAGGCCTGACCGGGGCACCGGACCGGGCACCGTCGCCGGCGCCTGTCACGCTGTCGCACCATGACCAGCACGATCGCGGTACTCGACGGCGGACAGCAGATCGAATTCTCGTTCGACGACATGATGAAGTACCACGGACCGGGCTCTCCCGGCGGCGTGGCGCACGCCTTCAAGGTCATGGAGCGGGCCTTCGCGCTGCTGGAGCCGGACGGTCCGCCGCAACGGCGCGAGATCACCGTCCGCACGGCCTTCGGCGGACCGGGCGCGCGCGACGGCTTCGAGGCCGTCACGCGTGCGGTGACACAGGACCGGTTCGCCGTCGACGCGGCGCTGGCGCGGCCCGAGCGCGGCCGCACGCGCGAGCGCTTCGTCTTCGAGGTCGGCTACCGCGATCGCTCGGTGACGCTGCTCCTGCGCGAGGGCTACGTGACCGAGGAGTTCCTCGACCTCGCCCGCAAGGACGGTCGCAGCGACGACGAGGAGGCGCGGCTGGATCTCCTCAAGCAGCAGATGGCCGAGCGGGTCATGGCGAGCGCCGCGAGCGACGTCTACGAGGATGCCGGAACTGCAGCTTGATGCGGCTACCCTGCCGGGATGTCCTGGCTGCACCCCGCGACGCTCGGCGACGTCTCGATCGCGATCGTCGCCGGTGCCGGGCTCCTGCTAGGCGTGTGGTTCATGGCGCGCGGTCCTCGCGCGCGGGCGCGCGAGGCGGTTGCCCCTAGCGACGCGCAGCCCGAGCCGGCCGGCGTCGGCCCGGCCGAGCCGGTCACCTCCCCGGCACCGGCACCGGCGACTCCGACGACGTTCCGCCACGGCGCGATCCGCCTGGTGAGCGAGCCCGTCGCGGCGAAGCCCGAGCCCGAGCCGGAACCCGAGCCGGAGCCCGATCCGGAGCCGGAGCCGGAGCCCGAGCCGGAGCCCAGGCCCGATCCGGAGCCGGAGCCGGAGCCCGAGACGCGGCCGGAGCCGGAGCCCGAGACGCCGCCGACCGCGCCGCCACCAACCCCGTTCCCGCCCGCGCCGCGGACCGCGTTCCGGCAGGGCCGGATCCGCCTCGGCGGGATCGAGCGCGGACCGCCGCCGCACCAGCCCGACGAGGGGCCGCCGGACGCGGCGTAGGCCCGGGTGTGAGAGGCGGCCGCGGCTGACACTCCGCCCGCCCCGTCCCCGCCCGCCATCACGAGCGCGTCACGCGCACGTTGTCGACCGCCGCCTCGACGAGGCTTCCCGTCGATGCGTCGGCGGCCTCCACGACGATCCGTACGGTCTGGCCGGCGAACGCGTTGAGGTTCACGCTCGTCGACGCCCACGCGCCGTTGTCGTTGTTCGCCGCGCCGAGCTCCTGGAAGACCGTCGACGACGTCGCGCCGACGACCCGCACGCGCAGGTAGTCCGCCGACGACGAGTTGACGCCGTGCGCGAGGTAGTACGAGAAGCTCAGCGTGTAGTTCGAGCCGCCGGTGAGCGCGATCGGCGGGGACGCCGTCGACGTCACGCCGCTGTCGACGTCGCCGTCGCCCGCCGATGCGCCGGCCAGCCGGCCCGTGACGAGATCGTTGAGTCCGCTCACGGTCGTGCCGAGCTGCTTGGCGCCGCTCGAGCTCGTCGCCGCCGGGTCACCGCGCTCGAAGCGGCCGAGCGTCGCCGTGTCGGTGCCGCCGGCGTTCCGGGTCCACTGCGGCGTGCTCGTGCTCTCGAAGTCGTCCGAGAAGATCGTCGCGGACGGGATGCCGCAGTACTGGGCCTCCTTGCCGATGACACGGTAGACGCAGTCCGAGCTCTCCAGCAGGCGCAGCACGGCCTCGCGGTTGCGCGACGTCTCGCGGCCGATGATGGACGCCGGCGGATAGAAGCCCGGGTTCGGCGTCGACGGGTACATCTCGAACGTGTAGCCGAAGATGTGGTGCTGGCCCCAGAGCCAGTCGTCGATCGTGCCATCGGCGATGTAGAGGTCGCTCGCCTGCTCGGGCGTGTAGCCGTTCGTCGACGCCATGTCGACGCCGAGCGTCCTGAACGTGCTCTGCTCGTCGGTCGACATCCCCGGCCCGGTGTCGGCGGTCGTGTAGCCGAACGGCCACAGGACCAGCTCGGAGTACGTGTGGAAGTCGATGCCCGTCTTGATCTGCTGGACGCCGCCGACGACGCGAGAGTTCACGAAGTCGCGGACCGCGGCGGTCTCGGGCGCCGACCAGGGCGCAGCCCCGCGATAGGTCTCCGACGAGAACGTCCCACTCGAGCCGCTGCAGCAGCTCCACTGGAACGCCCAGTTGCGGTTGAGATCCGTGCCGATGGCGGTCGAGCCCGCGTTGGGCTGGCGGTTCTTGCGCCACATCCGATATGTGCCGGTCGCGACGTCGTACTCCGCGCCGTCGGGGTTCACGCTCGGAATGATCCAGATCTCGCGCGAGTTGACGATCGGCTGGATGCGCGTGTCGCCGGCCCTGTAGCCGTCGACGAGCGCGTTGACGACGTAGAGCGCCATCTCGACGGTCAGGTGCTCGCGCGCGTGCTGGTTGGCCGTGAAGAGGACCTCGGGCTCGTCCTCGTCCGTCCCGACGTTGTCGGAGATCTTCAGACCGTGGATCGTGCGGCCCTCGTACGTCGAACCGACGTCGAAGCGGCTTACGAGGTCGGGGTTCGCGCTGGCGACGCTCGTGATCTCGGCCACCATCTCGGCGTAGTTGTGGTACGCCGCGTCGCTGGCGGGGAAGTCCGCGCTGCGGCCCCGGAGGCCTTTCTTCGCACGCGCCGGCAAGCGCGGTGCAGAGCCCTTGATCACGGTGAGGCCCTTGAGGCGCCGCAGCTTGATCGCGTCCGAGCGCGAGGCGGTGACGACGAGCGCGTTGTGGTCGCGCGCGACGATCGCGGCGCCCGTCCTGGCGACGGCCGCACGATCCTTCGCGGTGCGCACGCCCTCGACGCGATACGTGCTCACGCCGCCGCGCGTCCGTGCGCCCGCGGGCGCTGCGAGCGCGGCGGGCAGGCTGAGCGCGAGCGCGAGCGCGATGCCGAGCGTCAGGCGCGATCCGATGTTGTGCATGGTTCCTTCCCCTTTCGGTCCGATCTGCACGCGCGCGAGGCGTCCTGACACACGCTACTCCTCACGACATCGCTCGTCCCCGGGCCGGGGAGCGCGTGCTCAACCTGCCGGCGCAGCCCGGGCGAGCACCCGGAGCGCGGCGATGCGAACGGCCTCGTCGAGCATCTGCCCGTCGAGCGCGACCGCGCCGCGGCCTCCCTCGCGCTCGGCGTCCTCCAGCGCGGCGACGACCGCGCGCGCGTGCTCCAGCTCCTCGTCGGTCGGAGTGAACAGCTCGTTCAGCGCGGCCACCTGCGCAGGATGGATCGCCCACTTGCCGTCGAAGCCCATGTCGCGCGCGCGCTCGGCCGCCGCCTGGAAGCCCTCGTCGACCTTCACCCCGAGGTACGGCCCGTCGATCGCCGTGATGTCGTGTGCGCGCGCCGCGACGAGCACCGCGTCCTGGATCGCCAGCCAGGAGTCCAGCTCGGCCCCGGCGCCGCGCGCGCGGCCCAACGACGCCGACAGGTCCGCGTAGCCGAGGATGAGACCGACGAGCCGCGGCGACGAGCCTGCGATCTCGGTGACGTGCGCGACCCCGGCCGCGTTCTCGATGAGCGCCTGCACGCCCATCGGAGCCGTGCGTCCGGCCGCGGCCTCAGCGCCGTCGAGCAGCCGCTCGACGAACGCGAGGTCGGCCGGGCTCTCGACCTTCGGCACGACGATCGTCTCCGGCGCGTTGGGCAGCGACGCCAGTGCCATGACGTCGAGATGGCACCACGGCGTCCGCGGCGCGTTGACGCGCACGCTCGTCCGCACGCCCCGCCACTGCGGCTCGGCGAGCGCCGCGACGACGGTCTCGCGCGCCTCGTCCTTGACCGAGATCGCGACCGCGTCCTCGAGGTCGATGACGATCTCGTCGGCCCCGCGCGACGGCGCCTTGGCGAGCATCGCGGCCGACGAGCCGGGTACCGAGAGGCACGAACGGCGCGGGGCGGGGCTGGGGGAGGAGATGCTCATGGCGGCTGCGCGGCGGAGCCTAATCGCAACGCGCGCGCGGCATCGCCGCGGGTTGCGTCGCGGCGCCGCGGTCAGACCACGATCAGATCGAAGGCGATGGCGCCGTCCGCGATCCGGGCTACGCCCATCGTGTGCGCGGGCGCGCGCCGGCGCTCGGTCGGCGAGCCCGGGTTGAAGACCTGAAAGCCGTCCTGCTCGTCGTGCTCGGGCATGTGCGTGTGGCCGAAGATGACCGCCCGAGAGCGGGGGAAGGCCAAACGCAGGCGGTGCAGCCGCCCGGCGGCCGGGCCGGGGGCGTGGGTCATGCCGATGCGCACGCCCTCGAGCTCGATCTCCAGCCGGGCCGGCAGGATCGCGCGGATCGCGGCGCTGTCGGCGTTGCCGTGGATCGCATGGACCGGCGGACCGAGCCCGCGCAGCAGCTCGAGGACCGGCACGTCGGACAGGTCGCCCGCGTGGAGGATCGCGTCGGCCGCGCGGCAGCGGTCGAGGCAGGCTGCCGGAATGGTCCGGTTGCCACGCGGCATGTGCGTGTCGCTGAGGATCGCGAGCTGCATCGGCGTCAGCCGTCGCGGGGCCTCAGGCCAGCCATCGCGTGGCTCACGATGCGATCCGCGTAGGCGGCGTCGAGTGGTGCGGTGCGAAGGAGCCAGCGGTGAAACAGCGGACCGAACAGCAGCTCGACGCCGAGATCGACCTCGACGTCTGGTCCGATCTGGCCGGCGCCCTGGGCGACGCGCAGTCGATCGGCCGTCGCGCGCATCTGCGGACGCAGGAGCCGGACGACGAGCTCGTCGGCGAGCGCCGGGTCGTGCTGGATCTCGGCCGTGATCGTGCGCTGCAGGTGGTCGGTCTGCGGATCGCTCAGCTCCTCGACGATCGCGCGGAGCACGGTCCGCAGGTCGCGCTCGATCTCGCCGGTGTCGGGCAGGGCGGAGTTGCCCTCCGGGTCCACGTTGCCGTCGAGGAGGGCATCGAAGACCACCGCCCCTTTGGACGGCCACCAGCGGTAGATCGTCTGCTTGCCGACCCCGGCACGGGCCGCAATCGCCTCGATCGTCAGTCGCGCGAAGCCGACCTCCGAGAGGAGCTCGCGCGTGGCGGCGAGGATCGCCTGCCTGGCGCGAGCGCTGCGCCGGGTCGGGTCGGGAGCGGGCACGGCTCGGAGCCTACCGGACAAGACGAGACGATCCGTCTTGACAACGGGCGGCCCGGCCGACACATTGACGAGACGCCACGTCTCGCCTTTTGCCCACGTCGTCCGGCCCCCGGAGTCCCACATGTCCTCGCCTTCGACATCCCAGTCCGCGTCCCGACGCGTGTGGTTCGTCACCGGCGCCGGGCGCGGCCTGGGCCGTGCCTTCGTCGACGCCGCGCTGCATGCCGGTGACCGCGTCGTGGCCACCGCGCGTCGTCCCGGAGCCCTGGACGCCCTCGCCCGTGAGTATCCGGACGACCTGCGCGTGCTGGAGCTCGACGTCCGCCACTGCGAGCGCGTCGCCGCGACGGTGGACGAGGCGCTCTCCTGCTTCGGCCGCCTGGACGTCGTCGTCAACAACGCCGGCTACGGCCTCGTCGGCGCGGCGGAAGAGGTGTCCGAGACGGAGGCCCGCCAGCAGGTGGACACCAATCTCTTCGGCGCGCTGTGGGTCTGCCAGGCCGTGCTGCCGCATCTGCGCGAACGGCGCAGCGGCCACATCGTGCAGGTCTCGACGGTCGGTGCGGTCGGCTCGATGCCGACGTTCGGCATGTACAACGCCAGCAAGTGGGCGCTGGAGGGCTTCAGCGAGGCACTGGCCGCCGAGGTCGCGCCGTGGGGCCTGCGGGTCACGATCGCCGAGCTCGGCGGGTTCGCGACCGACTGGGCGAGGTCGAGCATGCAATTCGCCAGCCCGATACCGGCCTACGACCCGCTGCGGACGTCGCTCTTCGGAACCGCGACGGTGCCCTGGGACGTGACCGAAGCGGAGACCGCCGACGACGAAGCCGACCCGCGCGACGCCGCCGCCGCGCTGCTGGCGCACGTCAACCGCGACGACGGGCCGCTGCGCCTGCTGATCGGCGACGACGCGCCGATCCACGTGGCCATGGCCCTGAAGGGCCGGCGCGACGACTACACGCGCGACCCCCGGTTTGCGTGGCCCGAGCCGTGAGCGCGCTGCGTGGCACGGGGCCGACGCCAGCGGTCGACTACCGCGCCGACGGGCGCCACGAGCGCATCGTCCGCTCCACCTGCGCCGGGGCGAGCCCGCCGGCGGCCAGCGGGCTCGGGGCGTCGCGCTGCGTGCGCAGACCGTCGGTGAGGATCCCGAGGAAGCGCCGCCAGATGTCCGGGGCGACGTCGCGGGTGCACTCGCTCAGGGAGCCGAGCATGAGCTGCAGCAGCGGCAGGTCGGTCGGCTCGACGTCGGGGCGCAGCGTGCCCTGCTCCTGCGCGCGGGTGACGAGGCGCGTGGCGAGCGGGAACATGAGCTGACGTGCACGTCGCACGCGCTCGAGCCCGTGCGCGCCAGACAGCGCGACCTCCTTCAGGCCGCGATCGCCGGCGTGCAGCGCGGTCGCCCTCTCGAGGAAGCCGACGAGCCCTTCCCACGCGTCCTCGCAGCGCAGCGACTCCTCGGCCAGCTCCACGACCTCGCCGATGCGCTCCTCGAAGAGCGCGTCGATGAGCTGCTCCTTGTCCGGGAAGCGCCGGTAGACGGTGCCGACGCCGACGCCGGCCCGGCGCGCGATCTCGTCGAGCGTCACGGCCAGCCCGTCCTCGGCGAACGCCTCGTGGGCGGCCGCGAGGATCCGCTGGCGGTTGCGCTCGGCGTCGCGTCGCAGTGGACGCTCGGGAAGCGGGGACGTGCTCATGACGACATCCTAGCGAAATGGAGGCGAGACCTCCGCTTTTGTGGTACGGTCAGCAACAAGTAGAGAGAAGTCCTCCACTTGGAGGCTAGCACTCCACATAGCTCGGAAACGAGGTAGCAGCCATGACCGATCGCCACGCCAACCCACATCACGCCAAGCGCTGGCTCATCCTCCTCGTCATCGGGATCGCTCAGCTCATGGTCGTCCTCGACGCGACGATCGTGAACATCGCGCTGCCATCGGCCCAGAGCGCGCTGGAGTTCGGCGACGACGGGCGCCAGTGGATCATCACCGCGTACGCGCTGGCGTTCGGCAGCCTGCTGCTGCTCGGAGGCCGCATCGGCGACCTCTTCGGGCGCAAGCTCACGTTCGTCGTCGGCCTGCTCGGCTTCGCCGGCGCGAGCGCGCTCGGTGGTGTCGCGGAGAGCTTCGGCGTGCTCGTCGGCGCGCGGGCGCTGCAGGGTGTGTTCGCCGCGCTGCTCGCGCCCGCCGCGCTGTCGCTGCTGACGACGACGTTCACCGAGCCCGAGGAGCGGGCCAAGGCGTTCGGCATCTTCTCGGCCGTCGCCGTGGGCGGGGCGGCAGTCGGCCTGCTGCTCGGCGGCATCCTGACCGAGTACCTGAGCTGGCGCTGGTGCCTGTACGTCAACCTCGCGATCGCGATTCCGGCGGCGCTGGCGGCGATGGCGCTCCTGCACAACGAGGTCCCGGCTGTCAAGCCACGGCTCGACATCCCCGGCACGGTCACCGGCTCGACCGGGTTGTTCGCGGTCGTCTACGGACTCGCGAACGCCGAGACGCACAGCTGGGGCGACGCCGTGACCGTCGGCATGCTGGTGGCGGGCGCGCTGCTGCTGATCGCCTTCGTGGCGATCCAGCGCCGCAGCCCCAACCCGCTGCTGCCGCTGCGTGTCGTGGTCGACCGCGACCGCGGCGGGTCCTTCCTCGCGATGGGACTCGCCGGAGCGGGCCTGTTCGGCGTCTTCCTGTTCCTCACGTTCTACCTACAGCAGACGCTCGGCTTCTCGCCGGTCACGACGGGGCTCGCGTTCCTGCCGATGACGCTCACGATCATCGTCAGCGCGGTCGGCGCATCGACGCGGTTGCTGCCGCGCTTCGGGCCGCGGCCGCTCATCGGCACGGGGATGCTCGTCGCGTCTGCCGGCCTGCTGACGCTCACGGGCGTGGGCGTGGACACGGCGTACGCGACGCACGTCCTCCCCGGGCTCTTGCTCATGGGCGCAGGCGTGGGGCTCGTCTTCAGCGCGGCGATGGCGACGGCCACCCTCGGCGTGGAGCCGGCCGACGCCGGCGTCGCGTCGGCGATGGTCAACACGATGCAGCAGGTCGGCGGGTCGATCGGCACCGCCCTGCTGAGCAGCCTCGCGGCGACGGCGGTCACTGCCGACCTCGCCGGCCGGGCCGCCGACCCGACGCTGCTCGCGCACGCCGCCGTCCACGGCTACACGACCGCGTTCTGGTGGGCGGCCGCGATCTTCGCCGGCGGCGCCGTGCTGTCCACGGCCCTGCTCACGAGTCGCAGCCGGCTGGCGGCCGTGCCCACGGGCGAGCCGGCGCTCGCGCACTCCTGAGCAGTCCATGTGCGCCCCGGCCTCCGCGGCCGGGGCGCTGCTCATGCTCCCGGCGCGTCGGGGAGGCCGCGCCACGACTCCACGTGGTCGCACACGCGACGTGCGGGGCCTGACGCGGCATTCAGTGCAGCGTCGACGAGAGCGACCGCGCCGCGGTGAGCTCGAACAGCCAGTAGTCCTGGCCCATGACCGGGATCGAGACGTTGTAGACGGGGGTCCCCTGCAGGGAGCCCTGCAACCGGCCGGCGTGTGCGTGCCCGTGCAGCACGAGGTCTGGCCGGTGCTCGAGGATCGGCGCCGCCATCCGCTCGCTGCCGAGGAACGACCAGATCTCGCTGGGCTCGCCGCCGAGCGTCTCGCACGTCGGCGCGTAGTGCATGAGCGCGATGCGCAGCGGGCAGGCGGCGATCGCGCGCAGGCCCGCTGCGAGCGCGTCGACCTCCTCGCCGGTCTCCGCGTAGAGCCGGCGCAGCGACGGCTCGCCGAAGTCGGGAAGCGTATGGTCGCGAAAGCCGCCGATGAACCCCTTGACCCCGGCCACGCCGACGCGGCAGTCGGCGACGACCGCGGTGCTGTGGCGGCGGTCGAGCACGACGATCCCCGCGCCGCGCAGGACGTCGCTGAGCTCGTCCTCCCTGTCGGCGTGGAGGTCGTGGTTGCCGAGCACGGCGATGACCGGCGTACGCACGTCCCGGCAGGCATCGGCGAGGATCGCCCCCTGCTCGGGCTCGCCGTGGGTCGTGAGATCGCCGGCGAGAAGGATGAGGTCGGCGTCGCGCTCCATCGCTGCGACGGCGGTCGCGACGGCCTCGCGACCCGACTCGTCGACGTGCAGGTCGCCGGCGGCGGCGACGCGGACGCTCTGCTCGCCGGTCATGCTGGCGGCGAGGACGGTCGTAGGGCCTTGCATGGTTGCTGCATACCCCGCCGCAGCGGGTAAGAGTGCGTCGTGAGCGACGAGCAGCCGTTCGAGCGCATCGAGGAGACGATGAAGCGGGCGATCGGCGCGCTGCGCGAGGCGGGCGTCCCGTTCCTGCTCGCGGGCAGCCTCGCGAGCTGGGCGCGTGGCGGGCCGCCGACGCGCCATGACCTGGACCTCGTCGTCAAGCCCGAGGACGCCGAGCGCGCGCTGGACGCCCTCGTGCAGATCGGCATGCAAGCCGAGCGCCCGGTCGAGGAGTGGCTCGTGAAGGCCTGGGACGGCGACGTCCTCGTCGACCTCATCTTCAGTCCCCGCGGTCTGGAGGTCACGGACGAGCTCCTCGCACGCAGCGAGGAGCTGCACGTGCTGGGCATGTCGATCCCGGTGCTGGCGCTCGAGGACCTGCTCGCAAGCAAGCTGCTGGCGCTCGACGACCATCGTCTCGACCTCGCGCCGGTCCTGCAGATCGCTCGGGCGCTACGCGAGCAGATCGACTGGGCCGCTCTACGCGCCCGCACGCGCGGATCCGCCCACGCGGACGCCTTCTTCGCGCTCGTCGAGGGCCTCGGCATCGCCGCGCCGCCGCACGCCGGCGCCGAGGTGCGGCTGCTCAGACCCAGCGCGCAGCCGTGACCACGTGGGCCTGACGGTCGCGGTCACCGGGCCGACGGGCACGTTCGGTTTCGGGCTCATGCCGCTGCTGCAGGCCGACGAGCGCATCGAGCGGGTCGTCGGCATCGCGCGACGTTCCTTCGACCCGGCGGCGCACGGGTGGACGAAGATGGCCTACCGCCAAGGCGACGTGCGCGACCGCGCCGCGCTGCTGGGCGCGTTCGCCGGCGCCGACGTCGTCGTCCACCTCGCCTTCATGATCACCGGCACCGCAGGGCGCGAGTCGATCCGCGCGATCAACGTCGACGGCACCCTGAACGCGTTCGGCGCGGCGGCCGCGGCTGGGGCCAAGCGCTTCGTCTACGCGTCGTCGGTCGCGGCCTACGGTTTTGACCGCGAGAACCCGATCGGGATGACCGAGGCGTGGCCCGTGCGCCGCGCGGCTCACCTGTTCTACGCGCAGGAGAAGGCCGAGATCGAGCAGCTGTTGGCGGCGCAGGCGGCGCTGCACCCCGGCCTCGACGTCTACCTCCTGCGTCCACCGATCGTGCTGGGTCCGAACAGCGTCGGCGCCAAGACGTTTCTGCCCGGCCCGCTGGGGCCACTCGGCCGCGCGCTCGTGGCGGTCGTCGGCCGGCTGCCGGTCGCGCTGCCGGCGATCGTGCCGCCGCTGCCGATGCAGTTCATCCACGAGCAGGACGTGGGGGAGGCGCTTGTGCTGTGCATCGTCGGCGCGGGCTCGCCGGGCGCGTACAACATCGCCGGCGACGGCGTCCTGACCGCCGTCGAGGTCGCCCGCGAGTTGGGGTTCGCGGTCCTGCCCGCTCCGCCCCGCCCTGCCCAGGCGGCGGCCCGACTGCTGGCCGCGGTGCCGTTCGCACCGCCCGCCGCCGAGTGGACGGAGGCGATGAGCCACCCCGCGATCATGGACACGGGCAAGGCCAAGCGCGAGCTCGACTGGCACCCCCGCTACACGGCGCTGCAGGCGCTGCGCGACACGCTGAGCCGCCGGTAGCCCGTCCCTCGGCTGCTCTTCCTGCCGCCTCCCGAGGCGCCTTGCCACGCCGGCAACCAGGGTGCGAGCTTGACGGCCCGGTTCCGTCAGCTCACGGCTCAGGCCGGGTCTGCGAGCGCGGCCTCCTTGTCGTAGCGGGCGAGCGCCGGGAACGCGGCCGCGACGAGCAGCGCGGCCACGACGCAGGCCAGTCCTCCCGAGAGGACGGCCGCGGCGATGAGCAGGCCGCCGAGCCCAGGACCGATGACCATCGTGAGCTGGTAGAGGCCGAAGTTCACGGCCAGCGCCGCAGGCATCTGCTCGCGCGCGACGAGGTTCGGAACGATCGCCGAGCGCGCGACGTTCTGCAGCGCTCCGAAGCCGGCGAGCAGGCCGCCGAGGACGTAGAGCAGGGCCAGCGGCGGGCTGCCTGCGAGCGCGGCGGCGCAGAGCGCGGCGGGTACCGCGACGAGCCCGATCTGGTCGATCAGCAGCAGCCGGCGGCGGTCCATCCGGTCCGCGAGCGCCCCGCCGAGCAGCGCCATCGCGATGAGCGGCCCGAGTTCGACGGCGCCGAGCAGGCCGGTGAGCAGCGCCGAGCGCGTCTGGATGTAGACCTGGTAGGGCAGCGCGACGAGCGCCGCCTGCGTGCCGAGCCCGGACACGAAGTTGCCCATGACGAGCCACCGCAGCTCGCGCGACGCCCGCAGCGCGCTGAGGTCGACGGTCACGCGTGGCACGCGCAGGCGCCGCCGGGGGCGGTGCTCCATCAGGCGCCGGCGGGCTCGTGCCGCATTCGCGTGATGATGACGGCGACGCCAGCGCGTTCAGGCGGACAATGGTCGCCACATGAGCGCCGAACGCGTCCTCAGCGCCCGTGAGCTGAACCGTGCGCTGCTTGCCCGTCAGCTCCTGCTCGAGCGCAGCCCTGCCGCCGTGCCGCAGGCGCTCGAGCGCGTCGGGGGCCTGCAGGCGCAGTACGCGCCCTCGATGTACGTGGGCCTGTGGTCGCGCACGCGGGACTTCGGACGCGACGACCTCAGGCGCCTGCTCGAGCGGCGCGCCGTCGTGCAGGCGACGCTCATGCGCGTGACGATCCACCTCGTCGCCCGCGGCGACTACTGGCCCTTCGCGCTCGCGGTGCGCGAGGCGCGGCGGGCATGGTGGCTGCGTGCCCGTCGCGGCGCGGTGAGCGCCGACGACATGGCTGCGGCCGCCGAGCGCGTGCGTGAGCGCCTGGAGGTGGGGGAGACGGTCCATCGCAAGGAGCTCGAGGAGCTCGTCGGTCGCGAGGATGCAGTCGGCGTCGGCCTGTGGATCGACCTCGTCAGGGTGCCGCCGTCGGGCACGTGGGAGCGTCGCCGGGCCGACCTCTTCGCCGCGGCCGACGCGTGGATCGGGCCGCCTGATGTCACGGCCGAGGAGGGGGTCGAGCAGCTCGTGCGCCGCTACCTCGCCGGGTTCGGCCCGGCCTCGCGCGCGGACATCCAGTCCTACACCGGCCTGCCACGCAGCACGTTCGTCCCCGCGCTCGAGCGCATGGCGTTGCGGCGATTTCGCAGCGAGTCCGGCGAGGAGCTGCTCGACGTGCCGCGTGCCCCGCTCCCGGATCCGCAGACGCCTGCGCCGGTCCGCTTCCTGCCCACGTGGGACGCCACGCTGCTCGTGCACACGAGCCGAACGGGGATTCTGCCCGAGGAGCATCGCTCCCGGATCTTCAGCAGCCGCAACCCGCATTCGCTGCCGACGTTCCTCGTCGACGGCGCGGTTGCCGGCGCGTGGCGCCATACGCGCGGACGCATCGAGCTCGAGCCCTTCCGCGCGATCGACGGCGCGACGCAGCGCGCGCTGCGCGAGGAGGCCGACCGGCTCGCCGCCCTGCACGCGTAAGTCCGGTCGGCTCCGGCCGCCGGCCGCTATCGTGCCGCGCCGTGGCGAAGAAGGACGACCCCATCCGCACGCTGCTCGCCGGCGTCGCGCCCACGCTGTTCCTCGGCAACCCCGCCGGCACCGTCGCGATCATGGAGGACAGGGTCATCGACGCCGGCGGCGACCCCGACGAGGTGCTCGCGTGGGTTCGCGAGCACGGCGGCTATCCGGACAGGACCTTTTCCGTGACGACGCGCCACGCGCTGAGCCCCAAGCCGAGGTCGCCGAGCAAGCCGTACTACGTCGTGCCGGAGGACGCGCTCAAGCAGCCGCTCTGACCGATGCGATCGGCGGCAGGCGGCTGGCCGCGGTGAACCACGTCTCGCCGGCGTCGGCCGAACCGAAGATCTCGCCCGTGCTGGCGCCGAAGTAGAGCTCGAGGCCGGCTCCCTCGCCGGTCGCGGCGAAGGCCTGACGCAGCACCTGCACGTAGGCGTCCTGCGGCAGCCCGTCTCCGTGGGGTGTCCACGTCGCGCCCGCGTCGCGCGTCTCCCAGACGAGCATGCGACCGTCCGGCACGACGCGATCGTCGGCCGTCACCGGGATCACGTAGGCGCTGTCCGGATCGGCCGGGTCGACGACGACGGGGAAGCCGAAGTCCGACGGCAGTCCGGCCGCGATGTCCGTCCACGTCGCACCGGCGTCGTCGGAGCGGTAGACGCCGCCGTGGAACTGCATGAACAGCCGCTCTGGCCGGTTCGGCGCGCGCTCGACATGATGGACGCACAGGTCGATCGCGGTTGCACGCGTGTCCTCGGGCAGGTAGTCGGCGACGATGCCGTCGTTGCCGTGCCGCCAGGTCGTCCCGCCGTCGTCGGTCAGCCAGATCCCCGCCGCTGAGATGCCGAGCGCGAGCCGCTCCGGCTGGCCGGGCCACGGCGCGATCGAGTGCACCGAGAGCCCGCCGGAATCGCGGCGCCAGCGCGGACGCGTCGGATGCTCCCAGAGGGCCCGGTTGAGCTCCCACGTCGCGCCGCCGTCGCGGCTCTCGAAGAGGACGCCGGGGTCGCCACCGGCCCAGAGCGTCCTGCCGACGTCGGCGGCGGCGATCACCCAGATCCGCTTCAGCGCCTGATCGCCTCCCCTCGGCAGCGCCACGCCGGTCGCCGGATGCCACTCGCCCGGCAGGTCGTCCGTGTACCAGATCCGCGGGCCGTAGAAGGGCGAGCTGACGGCCGCGAACACGCGGCCGGAGCGTGGCTCGCGCATCGCGTAGTCGACGGGCTCGCCCACGAAGTGGCGGGCCGTGATCGGAAACGTGGAGCCCGGCTCGCCCTCGAGGACGAAGAGACCCTTGCGGGTCCCGACGAGCAGCTCTGTCATCTGAGCGTCACCCCCCGGAGATCGCCGGGAGAATCTCGATCCGCTCGTCCGCGCCGACGGGTGTCTCCGCCGTCGCGGGCTCGGCGCTGACGAACACGTTGATGTGCTGCCGGATGGTTCCGCGCTCGTCCAGGATCCAACCTTCGAGCGCCGCATGCTCGCGCTCGAGCCCCTGCAGCACCTCGTTCACGGTCGCGCCGTCGACCCGGTGCTCCGGGCCGCCGGCGAGTGTCTCCAGTGGGCCACGAAGCCGCACAACCGCCATGAAAAGAGAGCATAGACCGTTCTGTCTCAGGCCAACGCGACGTCCCCGGCCCTGCGGTGGGTGGATCAGCGTTCCCGGAAATCCCAGAGGATCCGGTGCTCGCCCGGCGTGAGCTGTCGCCACGTCGTCAGCTCCGGAGTCCAGACGAAGATCAACACGTCGAAGATCGAGTCGACGGAGGCGAGCGCATCGACCGTCGTGCGCGCGTTCGCGTCTTCGACGATGGGCGTCCCGCTGACGACATCGACGACCCTGAAGAGCCAGCGCGGTGGATGCGCCGGGGTCTCCCCCTGCGAGTTCGGCCCGTGGAGGTCCAACGTCGCGCTCACCACCGCCGCCCAGGAGCTCGACGATCCCCGCACGCGCGGGATCCGCGATGCGCCGGAAAACAGGAAGACGGCCAAAGCACGCAAGTAAGGATACCGGTCTGTCTCTGCGCGCGGGGTTCTCCACCCATAGGCTCGAGTTCGATCGTCGGCACGCTCCCGTTGGAAGCTCTCGATGGCAACCCGCGCCGGTCGCGCGTCGCGGCGACGAGCCCAGGGGGCTGAGGTAGGGTTGTGCGCGACCCGCTCCGGTGACGCGCTTTCCGGAATCGCTGCCGAGAGGGTCCTGCTGCTTCTCGGGCCTGCCGAGCTCCATGGTGGGCTTCGCTTGGCCTCGGGTCCTGTCGTTCCATTTCGGAAGCATCGAGTGGACGCGATCCAGCGCGCTTCGGCACCGAGCGACGCCACGAACGAGCACGGCATGTTGAGCGCGATCTCCAACGAGATGGTGCGCATCTACAAGGATCAGTTCGGACGCGGGCCGACGAAGACGCGGACGCAATGGGCCGGCCCCGACATCGTCGTCGTCACGCTCGAGCAGACGTTGACTCCGGCGGAGCGCAGGCTGCGCGAGCTCGGCGAGCACGGGCGTCTGCGCGACCTGCGCCTGCTGTTTCAGTACGCCGAGGTGGCGGCGTTCTGCTCCTCGCCCGCGGCCTCGCCGGCGAGCGCGGACGATGCCGGTTGCCCGCGGAGTACGCCGGGTAGTCCGGACGCGGTGTCGAGCTACCAGACGCAATGTCTGTCCCGACGGCCATACTGCTGCGAGGACGACCGGGGCAACCTGAGTGCTGTGATCGCCAGACGACCGCACAAGACTCCTGCCGTCATGGCTGTGAGCGCGCGCTTCGGCCGCGATCTGCGGCTCTGCCTGCAGGCGGTCGAGCGGATCGTCGCGGAGGCGCGCGATCGCGGCGCGGCGCTGGTCGTCCTGCCCGAGTCGGCGCTCGGGGGCTATCTCTACGAGCCATACGTCACGGGCGCGCCGGCGCCGTGCGCGCTGCCACCCGCGCTGCGCCGCGACGGCGAGGAGATCGAGCGCGTGGCCCGGATCGCCGGCGATGTCGTCGTCTGCATCGGCTACACCGAGGACGCCCCGGGCGGGCCGTACTCAAGCGCCGTCTGCGTCAACGGCGATGGCATCCTGGGCCACCATCGCAAGGTCCACCTGCCACCCGCCGAGCGCTCGACGTTCGGCGCGGGCGCCGGGTTCGCCGCCTTCGACACGCCGATCGGCCGCATCGGGATGCTCGTCTGCTACGACAAGACGTTCCCCGAGGCTGCGCGCCAGCTCGCGCTCGACGGCGCCGGCCTGATCGCTTCGCTCTCGGCCTGGCCGGTCTGCCGCGTCGATCCCGCCCCCTGGATGCGCCGCGACGTGCAGGTTCGTCACTTCAACCTGCTCGACCAGGCGCGCGCGCTCGAGAACCAGGTCGTGTGGGTGTCGTCCAACCAGGTCGGCCGCTTCGGCCGGCTGCGCTTCCCGGGTCAGGCCAAGGTCGTCGATCCACGCGGCCGCGTGCTCGCGAAGACCGGTGCGCGGCCGGGAGCGGCGCTGGCGCGCGTCGACGCCCCCAGCGTCGTGGCGGCCGCACGCGGCCGCCTGTCCTACCTCGACGACCGCCGCCCGCTGGCGTACGCCACCCCGGCGACGGTACCCGCGGCGGCGACGGCGTAACGATGTGCGGAATCGCCGCGGTGTACGGCCCGCATTCCGCGGGCGAAGCCGGGCGGATGCTCGACCGGCTCGTGCACCGCGGACCCGATGACGAGGGCGAGGTCAGCGTCGACAGCGCCTGGCTCGGTCACCGGCGGCTGTCGATCGTCGACGTCGACGGCGGTCACCAGCCGTTCGCCAACGCGGCGGGCGACGTCTGGCTCGTCGGCAACGGCGAGGTCTACAACCACGAGCAGGTCCGCGCGACGCTCGCGCCCGCACCGTTCACGACGCGCTCTGACAACGAGGTCGCGCTGCACCTGCTCGACGAGCGTGGCCCCGCGGCGCTGACCGAGCTCGAGGGCATGTTCGCGTTCCTCGTCGCCGGCGACGACGGACGCTTCATCGCCGCCCGCGACGCGGTCGGGATCAAGCCGCTGTACTGGGCGCGGCGCAACGGAAGCGTGCGCTTCGCGTCGGAGATGGCGGCCTTCGCGCCGGACTGGATGCCGGACGTCGAGAGCTTCCCGCCGGGATGTCACTGGACGCCCGACGGTGGCCTCGAGCGCTACGCCAGCGCGGTCCCGGACACCGGCGAAGGGGCGCCGGCCGCGGCGGCGGTCTGGAGCGAGGGCGACGAGCCGCGCGAGAAGGCGCTGGCGGCGACCCGCCGGATCCTGGCCGGGTCGGTGCAGCGGCAGATGATGGGCGACGTCCCCGTCGGCGTCTTTTTGTCGGGCGGGCTGGACTCGGCGATCGTCGCCGCGATCGCCGCGCGCCACCTCGAGCAGCGCGGCGAGCGTCTGCAGACCTTCGCCGTCGGCACGAAGGGCAGCGCCGACCTGCTGGCCGCGCGCGTCGTCGCGCGCCATCTCGACACCGAGCACCACGAGCGCGTGTACGACTCCGCCGAGGCGGTGCGCGCGCTGCCGGACGTCGTACGCGCGATCGAGCATTTCGACCCATCGCTCGTGCGCAGCGCGGTGCCGAACTTCCTGCTCGCCGAGATGACGGCGCAGCACGTCAAGGTCGTGCTGACGGGCGAGGGCGCGGACGAGCTGTTCGCCGGCTACGAGTACCTGCGCGGCTTCGACGACCCGATGTCGCTGCAGGCAGAGCTCATGCGCACCGTCCACGGCCTGCACAACCTCAACCTCCAGCGCTGCGACCGCGTCACGATGGCCCACAGTCTCGAGGCGCGGGTCCCGTTCCTCGACCGCCAGGTGATCGCGTTCGCGTTCGGCCTGCCCATGGCGTGGAAGCTGTCGGCGCCGGGAGAGCTCGAGAAGCGCCTGCTGCGCCGCGCCTTCAGCGGCTGGCTCCCGGATGAGATCCTGTGGCGCGAGAAGGCCGAGTTCGGCGACGGCAGCGGCGCTGCCGACGTGCTCACGAGCACCGTCGAGGAGAGCGTCAGCATGGCCGACTTCGAGCGCGAGCGCGATGCCGTCGATCCGCCGCTGCGCACGCGCGAGGAGCTCGCCTACTACCGGATCTTCTCCGCGTACCTCCCGGGGGTCCGTCCGGACCGGACGCTCGGGCGCTTCGCGACGGCGTAGCGCCCGGAACGCTCAGCCCTTGCGGTACAGGCGCGTCGTCAGCGGCGCGAACACGGCGGTCAGCGCTGCCGCTACGGCGAGCACGATCACGATGTCGCCGCCATCCGCGTTGCCCTCCATCAACCCTCGCGAGGCGGTCGCCAGGATCGAGATCGGGTTGACGTCGACGAAGTCCTGGAGTCCCGCCGGCAGCGTCTTGGGATCGACGAAGACGTTCGACAGGAACGTGAGCGGGAAGATCCCCATGAAGCCCGCGTTCATCACCGCGCTCGGCGAGCGCAGCAGCAGTCCCAGGGTCGTGAACACCCACGAGAGGCCGAAGGCGAAGACCACCACGAGACCCAGCGCCGCGACGACACCGCCGATGCCGGCACCCGGGCGGTAGCCGAGGACCACGCCGACCACGATGATGACGGTCCCGGCGAGCAGGTAGCGCACGCTGTCGCCGAGCAGCGATCCCACGAGGGGGGCCGGCCGCCAGATCGGCAGGGAGCGGAAGCGGTCGACGACGCCCTTGGTCAGGTCGGTGTTGAGCGCGACCCCGGAGTAGACGGTGGTGAACAGGACCGACATCACCAGGATCCCCGGCAGGATGTAGTCCCGGTACGTCCCCGTGGAGCCGGAGATCGCGCCGCCGAACAGGTAGGTGAACATGACCACGAACATCACCGGCGTGATCGTCACGTCGAGGAGCTGCTCGGGAACGTGCTTGACCTTGAGCATTCCTCGCCAGCCGAAGGTGAGAGCGGCCGAGAGCGCGCTCGCCTTCGGCGGGCGCGAGATGGACCCGATCGCCTTGCGGACCGCGTCCTCGTCGGCGACGGAGCTGGGGGCGGCCTGCGTCGTCGGGTTGGCGCTCACGCTGCTTCCTCCTCCAAGGCGTCGGGGTGCTCGACGACCGCCGGATGGCCGGTCAGGGCCAGGAAGACCTCGTCGAGGCTCGGCTGGGCAAGCGAGAAGCCGGCGATCCGCACACCGGCGCGACTCAGCTCGGCGACCGCCTCGGCGGCACGGTCGGCGTCGGCGCACGCGGCCGAGAGGGCGGCAGGGTCGGGCTCCAGCGTGACGGCGCCGAGCTCGCGGTCCAATATCTGCTCGGCGTCGGGGCGCTGCTCGGGGTCCAGCAGACGCACGTGCAGCGCGCCGGAGCCCACCGAGGCCTTGAGCTGGCTGGGCGTCCCCTCGGCGATCACCTTGCCGTGGTCGATGACGGCAATGCGGTCGGCGAGCTGGTCGGCCTCCTCCAGGTACTGCGTGCAGAGCAGGATCGTCGTCCCTTCCGCGACCAGCGCCCGGATGATGCCCCAGACCTGGTTTCGGGAGCGCGGGTCCAGGCCGGTCGTCGGCTCGTCGAGGAACATCAGCTGCGGGGTGACCACGATGCTCGCGGCGATGTCGAGACGCCGCCGCATGCCGCCCGAGTAGTTCTTGACGAGCCGGCCCGCGGCCTCGGAAAGCCCAAAGGCCTCGAGCAGCTCGGCGGCGCGGTCCTTGGCCGCCGGGCGCTTGAGCCCCAGCAGGCGGCCGAGCAGGATCAGGTTCTCGCGGCCCGTGAGATCCTCGTCCACGGACGCGAGCTGGCCGGTGAGGCTGACGGCGCCGCGAACGGCATCGGCGTCCTTCACGATGTCGTGCCCGAGGACCCGGGCGCTGCCCGCGTCAGGGCGGATCAGCGTCGCCAGCATGCGGATCGTCGTCGTCTTGCCGGCGCCGTTGGGGCCGAGCACGCCATAGACGGAGCCGCTGCGGACGGACAGGTCGACGCCGTCGACCGCGCGCGTCTCGCCGAACGTCTTGACCAGGCCGGTGGCCTCGATCGCGAGAGGGGACTGCGTTGTCATCGGGCTCCTTCGGTGTGGGACGGCCAGCTGGGTCGGACCGAGCTTCCCAAACAGGAACGCGCCGGTCCACTGCGGCCGGTAGACGGCCTCGACTGTACTGGGCACCCGCCCACCGAGGTCCGGGGCGATCCACGCACCTGGCGCGAGGCTAAATGCGTTTCGGACCACGGGGGAACTGGAAGATGTGCTTGCACGGGTTTGCCCGTGCGGTCGTCCTGAACGGTGTTCGCTCGTTCTTTACGCCCAGTGTTCAACTGAGGCCCATGCAGATGAAGACCCAGACCAACCGAACAGCCGTCGACATCCAGGCCGACCTGCGCCTGCTCTACGTCGAACGCGCCCTCGCCACGCTCGAGGGTCTCGCCTCCGACCCGAGCTACATGTCCGATCTTCTCGACGACATCGACTCGCACGAGAGCGCCCTGGTGGGCGCGGTCGTGACCGAGATCGCGACGCTGCGGGGCGAGCTGAGCGGGCGGCTGCGGGGCTGAGGGCTACCGGGCGGCCGAGGTCTTGCGGCCGTCGAGCTGCTGCGACGCCGAAGTGAACCGCCGACCCGTCCCGACCGCAGAAGCGGTCATGGGTCCGCTCAGAGATCGATTCGTCGCGGTTGAGAACCTGGTGCATGGCGCGCTGGTGCGTCACAGCATCACGGCATTGCGAGTCTCGGTCGGCGCGGTGTTCCTGGGCTTCGGCGTCCTGAAGTTCTTTCCCAGCGTCAGCCCCGCCCAGGATCTGGCGATCAAGACGATCGACCTGCTGACGTTCGGCCTCGTTGCGGGGGAGGTCGGACTCGTCGCGATCGCGACGTTGGAGTGCTTCATCGGGATCTGCCTGCTCGCCAACCGGTGGATGCGGCTGGCCGTCTGGCTTCTGGCGCTGCAGCTTGTCGGGGTCCTGGCGCCGATCGTGTTGCTGACCGGGCGCTTGTTCAGCGGGCCGCACCATGCTCCGACGCTCGAAGGCCAGTACGTCCTCAAAGACGTCATCCTCGTGGCAGCGGGGATGGCGATCGCTGCCGGGACGTTCAGAGGCGGGCGTCTCGTACGTGACGAGGCGCAACCTGCTCGCGCGTCTGCGACGACGCCATATGAGGCTCGAACCTCACAACCGCCCGCCGGCGCTGTCCCGCGTGCCCGCGGTGGGGCGCTGGCACGCGGGACTTGACCGGGGCTGTGAGCGGCCGAGACGGCCGCTCTGTGCTTCGCTCGCGTTGAGACGGACGTCACGCCGGGAGGGGAACGTGGCGTCCTCGAGCGGTCGGGGTGATCTCAAGCACCGCCAAACCGTGACGTCCCACGCAGCGTGACAACAGCCGTTCCCCCCGAGTGGGGGGTACATCGCGTCATGTCGGGGGGTCGGGCGTGCGGACTCTGCGGACTCTGCCCGGTCTCGGCGCCGCCCTCATGTCACAGTGAGGCATTGATCCGAGCGGCGCGCCCAGACGACCTCCCGGCTCTGCGCGAGCTGGAGCGCGCCGCGGGCGCGCCCTTCCGGGACCTCGGCATGACGGCCGTGGCCGACGACGAACCGCCGTCCGTCGCGGACTTGGCCGTCTTTCAGGAGGACGGTCGGGCCTGGGTCGTCACCGACGAGGCGGACGACCCCGTCGCCTACCTCCTGGTGGAGATCGTTGACCGCAACGTTCACATCGAGCAGGTGTCCGTGCATCCCAGCCAGGCCCGGCAGGGCCTGGGGAAGGCTCTTCTCGACGCTGCCGCCGCCTGGGCAGCCCAGCGCGGCCTGGCGGCACTGACGCTCACGACCTACACCGAGGTCCCCTGGAACGCGCCCTACTACGAACGGCTCGGGTTCAAGGTCCTGACCGACGACCAGATGAGCGGTGGCCTGCGCCGCATCCGTGAGCTCGAGACCGCACGCGGCCTCGCCAGGTGGCCACGCGTGACCATGCGGCGTCCTGTCGAGTAACACCCTTCGAGCCGTGCAGCCACCTGCCGATCCAGGAGCGCGTACGGTGACCCGCCGGGTGGCGTGCTTCTGACGATCCCGCTGATCGAGCCGCCCGAGGCCCTTGCCGATCTCCTGGATCGCCTGGCGCGGCTCAGCGGCCGCGCAGCGTGAGGACCGCTGCCTCGCCCGCCCCGAGCGCAATCTGCAGGCGTCCGCGCGCGATGTTGCCGACGGTCGGCGCGAAGCCGGGCCAGCTGCCGTCGGCCGCCACGGAACGCCCGTCAATCCGGACCTGCGGCGCGTCGAGCGTCCGTCCGGCGCCGGTCGGGTCATAGGGCGTCATGCGGTCAAGCTCGTAGCGCGAGCCGGGCGCGGCGACGGTCACCGTCAGCGGATGGTCCGCCGAGCTGACGACGAACAGCCGCCGCTCGGACGCCCCGACGTCGACCCGCCACGCCTTGACCTGCGTCCCGGCGGTCGAGTCCGCGCCGACCGCGACAGGCCGCAGCCCGCGCGTCTCCTGCGCGAAGCGGGCGAACAGCAGCAGCGCGTAGTACCCCGGCGCCGCCGTGGGCGCGCCCGCGGCCGGCGACGGGTCGTAGTCGATCGCGTTGTAGTAGGCGTTGCCCTCCTCGGGGAAGAAGAACTCGCGCACCTCGGCGTTGTGGAGGTTCACCCCGACCGCTCCCGTCTCGCACTCGGCGTTGGCGCCGGGGACGTTCGGCGGCTGCGGGCACGCGGCCTCGAACATGGATGCGAGCGCCCAGATCGCGCTGGCGGCCACGTTGCTGACCCCGTCGACGCCACGGCCGGCGGCCGAGTTGACCTCCTGAAGGCGGTAGCGCAGGCCGCGTCGCGCGGCCTCGCCGGCGTGCACGAAGACCTCGTAGGCGAGGTTCGCGCGGCGCTCGTCGGAGAGCAGGCGCTCGATCGTCGCGCAGCGGTAGGGGTCGCTGACGCAACCGCGGGCCAGCGGATAGAAGTGGTCGGTGGCGAACGCGCCGAACATGCCACGGCCGGCGGTCATCGTGGGCGCGATCGCGTCGAGGATCGCCGGCCACTCCCAGAAGAAGCGCGTCCTGACGGCGCGGGCGTCGATCGCGGACCACGGCGCGATGGGCTCGCTCGTGCTCGGCGCGATGACGGGGAACGGATGCGTGACCTCGGCGTCGCGGTACGTCAGGAGGTCTGACAGGTAGCGCGTCAGGTCGTAGTCGTAGGAGATGTCGGGCTCGTTGCCGAGCCCGATGCCCGCGACGTCGCGCTCGGCGCCGCGCGCGAAGGCCGGTGCCACTCCCTGGGTCGTGAACGCTCGCGCGTGCTCCGGCCCGAGCCACGGACGCTCGGCGTCGGGCGGGGCCAGCGCGGTGCCGAGGATCGTCCCCCAGCTCGGGACGGCACGCCGCTCGTCACCCGCGTTGGCGGCGTCGAGCGTCGCTCGGACGGCGAGCAGGTCCTCGGGCGTGATGACCCGGTTCGTGTTCGGCGCGGCGGCATCGAATGGCATGTGGTCCTGCGAGCCGCCACCGATCCGCAGCATGCCCGAGCCGAGGTTGCGCAGGAGGTTCGCGAACGCCGGACGCGCGCTCGGCCCCATGTAGCGCTCGATGAGCGACCACTCGATGCTGAACCCGACGAAGTGCGCAGGCACGACACCGCCGCCCGGTCGTCGAGCATCGACCTGCAGCGATGCGTCGGCGGCGGCAGCAGGGGCCGGCGGCTCGACCGCGAGGCTGGGAATCGGACAGGCGAGCACGGCGAATGCTGTCAGCGCGGCGGCCGCACGCGTGGCACGTCGCCGCTTGGACGGCGCGTCCGGCGCCGGCCGGGCCTGCGCCACGAGCTTGAACTCGACCCGGCGCGTGTCGCCCGTCGCCCCCACCCTGGGGCGATGGTACAGCGTCACGGTGGTGCAACGTTCCTACGCGCGACCTGTGTCAGGCCCAGAGCCTGGTGGTCAGTCCGCCGCTTGGCGTGGGGAGCAGCTCGAGGCGGGAGGCGAACTGGCGGGCGACCCACAGCCCGGCGCCGTCGAGAGATCCCTCACGAGGGGGCACGTAGCCGGCGAGCGGGTCGTCGAGCCCCGTGCCCCGGTCCGAGACCTCGCACACGAAGCGGCCATCGACCGGGCCGATGCGCAGCGTGGGCGCGCCGTCGCCGTGGCGCAGAGCGTTGACGTAGACCTCCACGGCGGCGAGCAGCATTCCCTCGGTCTTGTCGGCAGGCACCCCGGCAGCGGCCATCTCGCCGGAGAGCCGCTTGCGGAAGCTGCGAGAGTCCTCGCCGGCCGGCACGTGGCGCAGGTCGGGCAACGGCTGTGGCTCGGGCGTCAGCGAGCGCACCATCTCCGCGGGGTCGCGGTAGTGGGGGCTGTCGTGGCAGCAGCCGTTGTGGATCCGAGGGTGGGCTTGGAGCGAGGCGTGCACGACCGCCTCGGGGACCACCCGCTCGTCGACGGTGCAGACGACTTGCACCGGGAAGTGGGCGAACACGCGGTTGAGCAGCGCCTCGTAGAGCATCCACGTATCCCACTCCTGCGGGGTCTCGCAGATGGGCAACTCACCGATGACCCGGACCGAGGGCGCTCCGTTTCGCAGGAGCCGGCGAATCGTGGCGTCGTACCCGCACACGGCGGCCTCCGGGCGCGTATAGACGTCGTTGGCGTCCGCGAACGTGATCTCGTCGGGGACCGACCCCAGGGCGTCGCGCAGCAGCGACTGCTTGTCCGGGACATACACCGCGACAAGCGCCTCGCCCTGGTCGAGTCCCTCGTTGACGTACGGCGCGACGAATCCGGCGAACGCCGCGTCGGCGTCGTAGGCGAACATCTCGTGACGGCAGCCGATGCTCATGCGGCTTCGAGCACCTCGACGGCGGGATCGGTGTCCCAGGCCAGAACGGACAGCAGCCGGAGGACCGCGTCGGACGCGACGACGATCTTCAGCGCAAACCGGCAGCACGCAAGTTCGCCAGGACGAATCGCTACGGCGACCGTGGACATGCTCACTGTCGTACTGGTAGCACACCCGCCTCCCACCACAAGGCCAAGCCATTGATCGCCCGACGGGGCGCTACGCGGGCGCGAGCGCGATGGCGACGGCGCGGAGCGAGGGTTGGTCGATGGACTCCTGAACGCACCTTGCGAACAACCACTGGGTGACCCGCTCGCGGTCGAGCCCGAGCAGGTCAGCCATGCGTCCCGACGAGGTTCGTCGGCAGACGCATGCGGGCGGCTACCGCCCGTCGACACCGCGCCCTCGCCCAGTAGCGTGGGCGGCCGGCTCCGCGTCGGTGCTGCTCCCACCACGGTCCACGGGCGGGGGCTGCATGTCGGACAAACTCGACCCTGGAGGTATCCAGTGAACCCTGTGCCTTCGCCTCTCCATACCGTCACGATGGCAGACCTCGCCGTCGTCGCGTGAGGCTGCTCACGTTCCACCGCGACGGAGTCGAGCATCTTGGCGCCGTCGCGCGCGACGGTCACACTGTGGTGGCGCTCGCCGCGGCAAGCCTGGCGCGTGACGGTCAGCCCGCGCTCGGCAGCGGCTCGCTGCTCGAGCTGCTGCACGCCGGGCCGGCAGCGATCGAGAACATTGCGGGCCTGGTGGAGTGGGCGGAGGCGCCGGACACCGCGCCCGGCATCACCGTCGCGCTCCAGGACGTCGAGCTGCTGGCCCCGATCCCACGCCCGCCCTCGCTGCGCGACGCGATGACCTTCGAGACCCACGTGATCAACTCGTTTCGCAAGGGCACGCTGAAGCGGCTGGCTCCCGCGGACGCCCTTCTGGAGCGGGCGCTCGGCCGCCGCCGCTCGCTCACGCACCTGCTCGCGCGCGGGTTCTACGCGCAGCCGCCGTACTACAACGCGAGCACCGCGGCAATCGTGGGCAGCGGCGCGACGGTCCGCATTCCGCGCTACTGCAACGTGTTCGACTACGAGCTGGAGTGGGCCGTGGTGATAGGGAGCCAGGGCTCCGACATTGCCGCCGGCACGGCACGCGAGCACATCGCCGGCTACACGATCTTCAACGACTTCTCCGCACGCGACGAGCAGGCCAAGGCGATGCGCTCGCTCCTGGGGCCCGGCAAGGGAAAGGACTTCGACACCGGCAACGCGATCGGTCCATGGCTGGTCACCCGCGATGAGATTCCAGAGCCCTACGGCCTCGGCATGACCGCGCGCATCAACGGCGCCGAGTGGTCGCGCGGCAGCACGGCGGACATGCACTGGACCTTCGAGGACGTCATCGCTCACGTCTCGCGCTCGGAGACCCTGCGCGTCGGTGACGTGATCGCCTCCGGCACGGTCGGCCTCGGCTGCGGGCTCGAGCACGGCTCCTTCCTGAAGCCGGGCGACCTGGTCGAACTCGAGATCGAGCGCATCGGGGTCCTACGCAACCCGGTGGCCGCCTACTGAACCGCGCGAGGAGCCAGAACCGCGCCGGCCTTCCGCACGAACCCCCTGCGTGCCGCGCTACATCGTGCGTGGCGTCGCGCCGGCGGTGGACGGCGCCGACGTGGAGTCGCCCTTGCTCTGCGACGGCGACTTGATCTCGACGACGACCTCGTTCTTGCCTGTGCCGTACACGTGAAAGACGCGGTCGTCGCGCTCCGCCATCCGAAAGGCGGAGCCCAGGCGCGGGCTGCTGGCCAGCTGGTTGACGAACATGCCCTTGTCCGCCCCGTTCTCGATGCGCGAGTAGGGATGGCCCGCGATCCGCTTGGTCTGCTCGCCGTCGGGGCGCGGCTCGGCCTTCGTGGAGGAGGCCGACCTGCTCACGGACCTGGCAAGCTCGCCGGCGAAGCTCGTGGCGTCCTTCGTGGGCGTCGTGGCGGCGGACGTGCCGCCGGTCGTCGCGGCGCTCGTCGCCGATGAGGCAGATCCTATCGGCTCGATCATCGACCCCGTAGTCGGACCCGGCGGCGGATTCTTGAGCCTGTTCGCCGGCGCCGTTCCCTCGCGCGCACGTCACGCGAAGGTTCTGGGCGCAGCGGCCGATAACCGTTCGGATGCGCCGCTCATCAGCTCTCGCTCCCATGCTCGGCGCTGTCGCGTACCTTGCGCTGCTCGCGGTGCCCGCCAGCGCAGCGGCGCCGACGGCCACCGGGCTGCCCTCGATCACCGGCAACGCCCGCGGCGGCCAGGTCCTGACCTCGACGACCGGGCTGTTCGCCGGCACGGCGCCGCTGACGTACGGCCGGACCTGGCAACGCTGCGACGAGACCGGGAGCGCCTGCGCTCCGATCGCGGCAGCGAGCGCCGCGACGTACACGCTCGCCGCCGCCGACGTCGGCAAGACCGTCCGCGTGACGGTGACGGCGACGAACCTCGAAGGATCGGCGAGCGTGAGCTCTCCGGCGACGGCGGTCATCGCCCCGCTCGCGCCACCGCTCAACGACGCCGGCGGCCTGCCCGGGATCTCGGGCACGGTGCGCGACGGCCAGATCCTGAGCGCGACCGACGGCGCCTGGTCGGGCACCGCGCCGATGACGTTCACGCGCCTCTGGCGACGCTGTGACGTCGCCGGGGCGTCGTGCGCGGCGCTGGCGAGCGCCGCGACGCAGACCCTCACGAGCAACGACGTCGGCTCGACGATCCGCGTGGAGGTGACCGCACGCAACGCCGATGGCCAGGGCATGGCGACATCCACGCAGACCGCCGTCGTGGACGCGGCGGCGCCGCTGAACACCGCGCTGCCGGCCGTGAGCGGGCCCGCCCGCTCGGGCCAGACGCTGACCTCCACCACTGCCGGCACCTGGACCGGCACCACCCCGATGACATATGCACGGCAGTGGACGCGCTGCGACGTCGGTGGTGGCGCCTGCGCGCCGCTCCCCGGCGCCGTGGGCCTGACCTACGTCCTCACCGACGACGACATCGGCCAGACGATTCGCGTCGCGGTGACGGCGACCAACGTCAAGTCGTCCGCCAGCGCGTCCTCGGCCGCTTCGGCCACGATCGGCCCCAGGTTGCCACCGCAGAAGACCGCCGATCCGGCGATCACAGGCTCGCCCATCGACGGCCAGGTCCTCACCGCCGCCGACGGCACCTGGACCGGAACGGCGACGATCACGACAGCTCGCCGCTGGCAGCGCTGCGCGCCGCTCGGGCTGGACTGTGTCGACCTCGCCGCCACCGGTACGACGCTGACGCTCACAAGCGCGGATGTCGGCTCGACGATCCGCACCCGGGTGACCGCCGGCAACCCGGATGGGACGACACAGGCCCTGTCCGCGCTGGTGGCGGTGGTCGCGCCGGCCGTGCCGTCCGCGACTGCCGTGCCGGCGATCGCCGGCACGGCTCGGGAGGCTCAGCTGCTCACCGCGACGCAGGGCACCTGGAAGGGCACCCCGACGCTCTC
This sequence comes from Solirubrobacteraceae bacterium, assembly GCA_051005755.1. Classification (GTDB taxonomy): domain Bacteria; phylum Actinomycetota; class Thermoleophilia; order Solirubrobacterales; family Solirubrobacteraceae; genus CADCVQ01. The sequence goes on along the minus strand of JBPCJA010000065.1, from coordinate 5,845 downwards.
CTACTCCTTCGCCTGGCAGCGCTGTAGCGCCGGCAGCTGCAGCGCGATCGACGGCGAGATCGCCACGACCTACCGCCTCGCGAGCGCCGACGTCGGCAAGACGCTCCGCGTCACGGTGACCGCGACCAACGACGGCGGCGCGACGACCGCGCCGTCCGCCCAGACGGCGACCATCACCGGCGGCACCCCGGTCAACCTCGACCTCCCGAGCTCTCGGGCGCGCTGCCGCGCGACGGCGAGCTGTACAGCGCGACGCCCGGCTCGTGGGCCGGGAGCGCGCCCCTCGTGTACGACCGCCAGTGGCTGCGCTGCAACGCGGCGGGCGCGGCCTGCGCGCCGCTCAGCGGCGAGATCTCCGACAGCTACCGCCTTGCCGCGGCGGACCTCGGCAAGACGCTGCGCCTCGAGGCGACGGCCATCAACGCCTTTGGCGCGACCAAGGCGCAGTCCGCGCCCTCGCCCGTGATCCTCGCGGCGCCACCGTACGCCGACGGCAATCCGACGATCGCGGGCGTCCTGCGCGACGGCCAGACGCTCACCGCCGTCAGCGCATGGAGCGGCACCGCGCCGATCTCGCTGACGTATCAGTGGCAACGCTGCGACGCCGTGGCGACCAGCTGCGTGGACCTCGCGGGAGCGACCGCTTCCACCTACCGCCTCGCGTCGGCGGAGGTCGGGTCGCGGATGCGCATCCGGATCGGCGCGCTGAACGCGGGTGGGGGAGGGAGCGCCATGAGCGACCTCGCCGGCGCCGGGGACCCTGCCGGGATCGTCGCCCCCGACTCGCCCCACGCGACGGGCGCTGCGGTGCTGAGTGGCACCGCGATCGAGGCGGCGACGCTGACGAGCAGCGACGGGATCTTCACCGGCACGCCGCCCATGACGCGCTCGATCCGCTGGCAGCGCTGCGATGGCGCCGGCACGGGCTGCACGGATATCGCTGGAGCGACGGGCTCGGACCGGGTGCTGACCGCCGCCGATCGCGGGGCGACGCTGCGCGCCGTCGTCACCACCGCCAACGGGCAGGGCAGCGACAGCATCGCGTCTGCTCCCAGCGCGGTCGTCGTGATGGCGCCGCCCCGCAACCTCGTCGCACCATCCGTCGCGCCCGACACGGGCCTGCGTGACGGCGCCACGCTCACCTCCACCGACGGCGGCTGGGCCGGCTCGGCGCCGATGTCGCTGGCGTACCGCTGGGAGCGTTGCAGGACCGCCTGCGTCGCCGTGCCCGCCGCCGCGGGCCCCACGTACATGCTCACGACGACCGACGTCGGCTTCGCGCTGCGCCTCGTGGTCACCGCGACCAACGGCGCCGGCTCGACCTCACAGGCGTCCCCGCTGACAGGGGTCGTGGGCACGAACCCGCCGGTGAGCATCGTGCCGCCAACGGTCGCCGGGACGGCGCGCGACGGCGACGTGCTCACCGCCGTCGACGGCGCGTGGATCGGCCCCATCGTCTTCGAGACGACCTACGAGTGGTGGCGCTGTGACACCCTCGGCGCCAACTGCACGATCATCTCGGGCGCGACGTCCCGGAACGTGATCCTCGGCGCGGCCGATCTCGGCCTGTCGCTGCGCGCGCGGGTCGTGCGCACGAGCGCCGGTGGAACCACGGGCGCCTTCTCGGCCCCGACGTTGCCGGTCGTCGCAGCAGCACCGGTGAACCTCTCCGCGCCGAAGATCACCGGCGCCGCTGCCGTCGGCAAGACGCTGACCGCCGATCGCGGCGGCTGGACCGGGACGCCGGCACTCGACTTCGGCTACCAGTGGCAGCGCTGCGCCGCCGACGGCTCCTCGTGCGACGACGTCGAGGACTCGGTCGGGCCGACCTACCGCGCGACCGCGCAGGATGACGGCGCCAGCATGCGCGTCGTCGTCACCGCGCTCAACGCGGTCGGTAGCGCGTCGGCCACGTCGGCGTCCACGCCAGAGGTGCAGACCGACCCGCCGGCGACGCTGTCTCCACCGCGCATCGAGGCGTCCGGACCGGTGGCTGTGGGCGTGACGCTCACGGCCCAGCCGGGCACCTGGGGCGGGGCGCTGCCGATCTCGTTCGAGTACCAGTGGGCGCGATGCGACGCCGTGCTGACCGGCTGCATCGCCGTCTCTGGCGCGACCGGGAGTACCTACCTGCTGGCGAAGGCGGACGTCGGCCGCCGGATCGTCGTCACCGTGACGGCCACGAACGTCGTCGCTTCGACGACCGCCGTCGGCGACGGGACGACGACGGTGCTGCCCGAGCCGCCGTCGAGCGTCGCGCTGCCTGCCGTGACGGCGGGGGCCGGGGTTCGTGACGGCGCCAGGCTCGTCGCGAGCACCGGGACGTGGAAGGGCGCGACCGGCACGACCTACACGCTGATCGCCGCGGACGTGGGATACCGCATGCGCGTGCGCGTGGCAGCTGCCAACACGACCGCCGAGATCACCACGGAGTCCGCGGCCACGACGGCCGTGGTGCCGGCGCCGCCGGCACCGGTCGCGGCTCCCGCGAAGGTCGTGCCGCCGGCACCGCCGGCATTCACCGCGGCTCCCACCATCGTGGCGCTCGCCGACAAGGTCGCAGGGAAGCCCACGGGCACCGCCGCGGCTCCCGCGGCTGGGAAGCAGCCGGGCGCCGCGACCGCGGACACGACCAAGAAGGCGGCGACCAGGAAGAAGGCGGCGACCAAGAAGGCCAGCAAGACGAAGGCGACGACGAAGAAGCCGAGTAAGACCAAGACGACGACGAAGGCGAGCAAGACCAAGGCAGCCGCCAAGAAGGGCAAGAAGGCCACCTCGTCACCCCGCAAGCCATCCAGGCGCTCGTCCACCAAGCCGATCGCCGAACTCCAGCGCCTGCAGATCACGCCAGCCGGCAGCCTGCTCGTCGTCCTGCGCTGCCCCCGCGCCAGCCCGCGCGCATGCGGCGCGGCAGGCACGGTCGTCGCCGGCACGTCGCAGGGGGAGGTCATCCCCGACACTTCGCTGAGCTTCACCGTCCGCGCCGCCACGGTGCCCAAGCGCAAGACGGTGGTGCGCACATTCAAGCTCACCACCGCTCAGCGCGAGGAGCTGCGCACGCTGAGCGATGTCAGCTTCCGAGTCCGGCTCTCCGCCCCCGGGACCCCGAACCGCGTCGACGAGGTCTTCGTCCGCGCGCGTGTGCCGGCCGAGCTGCTCAAGCAGGCCGAAGCGACTGAGCCTGAGTAGAGATCGAGGACTTTCGGCCGCCACTCGGTCTCGCGCCGGCGATCCTCGTTGTCAAGAGCGCAAGCGGCGGTCCCTGGATCGTGCGTTCCATGCTCGTCGCGATCGTCGCGATCGCGATCGTGCGTCGGCTCATGCTCGCCTGTAGTCGCGGCAAGGCGGTCGCGGTTCGAGAGCGGTGAGGAGCGGTATGCCTGCATGCATCAGGCCGTGTGGGGGAGGGGCCGGGTTGGTCGGCGGCGCGGTTGAGTACAACATCTACCGGGCGGACTGAGGCGAGGAGGCGATCGAGGTCGAGGCTGATGCAGGGCCAAGCGGCCGTCCGCGTGTGCGGGGGGCGCGCTCGTTGGTCGCGGCACTCGTGGCCGCGTTCGAGCGCAACCAGCTGCTGCTGTTCGCCAGCGCGATCTCCTTTCAGGTGTTCACGGCGATCGTGCCGCTGCTGCTGTTCGTCTTCGGGCTGCTCGGATTTCTGGATCTGCGCGAGGTGTGGCAGGGCGACGTGCGGCCGCGGCTGCTTGGGGAGGTCAGCCCGGCGGTGTTGGAGATCGCCGACAAGACGGTGGAGGAGGCCTTCGACTCCCACCAGCTGTTCTGGATCACGGGCGGGGCGCTGCTGGCGATCTGGCAGGTCTCCGGCGCCGTCCGCGCGGCGATGGACGCGCTGAACCGGATCTACGACGTCCGCGAGGGGCGATCGCGGACACGGCGGTACGTGCTGTCGATTGCGCTCGCGGCGGCGGTGATCCTCATCTCGTTGGTGGCCGCGAGCGACGTGGCGCTCGCGCCGCTCCTGCTTCCCGAGCCGGGGGCCATCCTCCGCGAGGCACTGTTCGTCGTGCGCTGGGGCCTCGCGGCGGCGCTGCTGTGCCTCGCCGTCGGGCTGATCGTGCATCAGGCGGCGGATGTCTCGCAGCCGCTGGGCTGGGTGTCGGTCGGTGTGCTGTTGGTGGTCGGCGGGTGGACGGCGATGTCCGGCGCGCTGCTGGCGTACATCACCACGATCGCCTCCTACGGCTCGCTGTTCGGCAATCTCGCCACGATCGTCGTGCTGGCGGGCTGGGTGTACGCCGGGGCGGTGGTGTTCCTCGCCGGGGTCCAGATCGACGCGCTGCTGCGCCCGCCGCCGGAGCTTTCAGGCGAGGCGAGCTTGGGATGACAGCCATGATACGAGGCACGAATTTCAACCGACGGGGGACGGCAGCATGAGCATCAGGGTGGAGCATCTGGAGAGCTGGATCGGCAGCGAGGCCCGTGGGGGCTCGGGGGAGAAGCTGGGCAAGATCGACGATGTCTACTTCGCCGGAAACGATCCGGTGGCGATCGGGATCCGCAGTGGACTCGGAGGCAGAAAGCACCACGCCGGGACGCTGAAGGGCGCCAGTGTCTCGCACGACGGTGTCCGCCTGGCGATTGGAGAGGATGACCTGGTCAGCACTGACGGCGGACCCCTCACGAGCAGTCAGCTGTCCGCATTGTCTGCTCAGGACGATCGGCTGCGCGACGTGTACCCCGAACAGCTCGAAGGCTGGCAGCAGCGCGAGGAGCGTCGTAAGCAAGCCGAAGAGGATCGCGCCAAAGCGGAGAAGCTCGAAGTCGAAGCCGCGCGCCTCGCCGACGAGGAAGAGAAGGCCGCCTCACGCGTCGGTGACGCCGAAAGCAGCGCTGACGCCGCGCGCCGCGAGCGCGAGGAGGCCGAAGCGCGGGCCAGAGAGGCGCGCGCAACGGCGGACCGAGCACAAGACGCCTGACCCGCCGCCTCGATGACGCCGTCCCGCGCCCAAACCCCGATTCCAGCATCACGCCGCCGGCGCAGCGTGTCGCCTGGCCCGACGTTCACCACCTGAGACGGCGGACCGCCATCCGGCGATGCCACCTGCACGAGAACGGTCTCCATCAGCGGGCGTGGCTTAGTTAGAGGCGTTTCTCGCCGAAGAAGCTGGCGACTGGGTTGGCGTTGAAGTTATCGATCGGGATGTAGTCGGCTCGCTCGTACATGCGCCGGGCGCGCGTCTGCCGCGGTCCGGTGTCCAGCCGCGCGACGGCGTAGCCAAGGTCTCGTGCCCGCCGCTCGAGCTCGACCAGCAGGGCCCGCGCCACACCGCGCCCGCGAGCCGCCGCGACGACGAACATCTTCTTGACCTCGCACGCCCCGTCGGGCAGCCGCTTGACGCCGCCGCAGCAGACCGGGACATCGTCCTCGAAGCCCACCACGAACGTCCCGCCCGGGGGGCCGAGCTCGCCCGGCCCCGCCTTGGGCATGTCCGGACCGTCGAGGTCCAGGCCGTCGTAGAGCGCGGCCATCTCGTCACGCATACCCTGGACAAGCGCGGCGGCCGGCTCCTCGTCGACCGGGCAGGGGCGGAACTCGAGCATCGGGTGAGTAGCTTGCCCGACGGCGAGGCGCATGCGCGGCGCAGGCGTGCGTCGTCCTAGGGCAGGGTTGCTCCTCCCTCCGCTACTCCCTCAGGCGGCGAGCGTTTCGCGCAGCCGCCGCAGCTCGCGTGCGGCGACGTTGCTCTTCGTCGGCATCGTTCGAGGCGGCGGGGCCGCATGCGCCTGGGAACGGCAGCGATGAAGGAGGGGCTCTCGAGCGGATGCTGGCTTTGATGAGGCATCTGCCGCGCCGGGGGGATTGAATCTCGCCACGATCCTGACC
>JBPCJA010000064.1:0-5540 GCA_051005755.1 Solirubrobacteraceae bacterium | reverse complement strand
TCGTCGCCCGCCACCAGGTCCGCTACCCCGCCGTCCCGATCGTCTTCGCCGACTCACGCAAGCTCGCCGAAGAATGGACCTACCGCTACCTCGCCGCCGCGCTCGTCCACCACGCGCCCGAACCGCGGCCCGCCCAGCCATGACGCGGGCCCTCACCGGTGCGACACTGGCTCGGTGATCCTGACCATGCTGCTCATCGGCCTGCTCGTCGGGCGCGCTTGGGCGATCCCAGCCAGCGCACTCGCCTGGGCCGGGCTGCTGCTGCTCCTCGGGAGGATCGGGGCGGCCGACATCCCGGCCGCCGCCGCACTTGGCGGCGCCAACGTCGCCATCGGCGCCCTGGCCCACCGGCTACTGACCTGGCCGTCGCATCAGCATCGCGTCGCCCACTGACGCAGCGTCCACCCGCGCCCCGGACGCCCCCGCTCGGCGCACTTCGGCGACCACGTCGACACCCCGACGCCCCGGCCGGCGACATGTCGCCGACAGGAACCGCCGCGTTACAGCAGCATCAACGACATCGCGACTCAAGATAATGAGGCTCAGCCGTCGCCGGCCGACGCGTGCTCGCACCATGAGCCAGCGCTGCCACCCCGCACTGGAACGCAGCTGCGCGACGGCACGCTCAGTTAGCTCCTGCTCCTGGCGCCGGCGCTCGGCGCGTTCCTGCTCGGTCCGCGCGATGCGCTGTCGCTTGGCCATGACGGTCGACCTCCCGGTGGATCTCGCGGCCCCCGCTGGGTGCGAGGGCCTGTGCCGCCCCGACCGCAGCCCGAAAGGGATGCGATCCTCGGTGGCGGTCAGGCCCCGCACCGGCGGCCGCGCTCGTCAGTCGCCGCACTCGTCAGCGTCGAGCTCATCGTCGACCTGCGCCTCGTCGACGTCGTCCTGCAGGTCCTCGTCGCGCTCGGGCTCATCGCCGGCGTCGGGCGCTTGCGACGCCGCGGCGCGCCGGCGCGTGTCCAGCTCCGCGACCCCGCGCTCGTAGGAGCGCGCCTCGGCAGCGATCGCGCGCTCAAGGTCCTTATGGCTCGCCGGCAGCACGCCCTTCGTCACGCGCTCAAACGCCTTGCGCGCCGTGTCCTTGCGCGACCGCGGCAGGACCGAAGTGCGGCGCTTGCTCGCCGGGAGGACGAGCTGGCTGGCGTAGTGCTGGGCGGCGAAAACGACGAGCGTGCGGCCGTACAGCTCACCGGCGGTCTTGGCGCCGTCGACGAATTACGCCGAACTCCGCGTAATTCGTCGTATGCCGAGCCATGGGTTATGCCGAGGCTGCGTGCCGTGGCCCGTGTGGTGTCTGCTCAAGCGGGGTCGAGGTGTTGAGCGGCTCGGCATAACCACGGTGGGTCGTGGCGTGGTTCTGTCGTCGGATCGTGTGATCTGACGAGAGGAGTCGGTGATGGGTTGCCCGGAGCGAGTGCGAGTCGCGGGGCCGTTGGCGCCGTTCGCTGAGGGGTTCGGCGCGAGGCTGAAGGGGCTGGGGTATAGCCGCTTCACGGTCGAGGCGCAGTTGCAGTTGATGGCGCACGTCAGCGCCTGGCTCGATGATCGCGGGCTCGGCGCTGATCAGCTGACGACGGCGCGGGGTGAGGAGTACTTGGTCTACCGACGCGCGTGCGGGCATGGTCATCGCTGCTCGTCGCGGGCGTTGTGGCCGCTGCTGACATATCTGCGTGGGGTGGGTGTCGCGCCGCCCGAGACCGCAGCGCCGATCGTGACCGCCAGCGATCGGCTGCTCGCCGAGTTCGAGGAGTACCTGGTCTGTGATCGCGGGCTGGCTGCGCGAACGGTGGAGGGCTACCGGCGAGTGGCCGGACTATTTCTGGCCAGCCGCTGCGCGCCCGCCGGCGAGGATCTGCGGCTGGGATGCCTGACGGCAGCGGACGTCGGGGCGTTCATCCTTGAGCAGTCCGCGTGTCGCAGCGCGGGTTCGCTTGTCAACACCGTGACCGGCCTGCGGGCGCTGCTGCGCTTCTTGTATCTGCGCCGGCACACGCCGTTGGCGATGGCGGCCGCGGTGCCCGCGGTGTCCTCGCGTCGCGCGGACGCGTCGCGAACGCTTTCAGCCGGGGACGTGCAGCGACTACTGGCAAGCTGCGACCGAGGCACGGCGATCGGCCAGCGCGACTACGCGATCCTGACCGTGCTCGTGCGATTGGGGCTGCGCGCCGGCGAGGTCGCAGCGCTGACACTCGAGGACATCGCGTGGCGGACTGGCGAGCTTGTCGTCGTCGGCAAGGGCGGCCGGCGTGATCGGCTGCCGCTGCCAGCCGACGTCGGCCAGGCACTTGCCGACCACCTTCAGCGCGATCGCCCTGCGGGGGAGTGCCGGCACGTGTTCACGCACGCCCGCGCGCCGTACTGCGCGATGGGCCGGTGCGCCGTCAGCCATGTCGTGGTCTATGCCTGCCAGCGCGCCGGCGTGCCTGAGGTGCGCGCGCACCGTCTGCGTCACGGCGCCGCGACGCAGATGCATCGAGCGGGAGCGGGGCTCGTCGAGATCGGCCAGGTGTTGCGCCATCACCGCGTTGAGACGACGACGATCTACGCCAGGACCGACGCTGAGGCGTTGATCGAGCTCGCGCGGCCGTGGCCCGCAGGGGAAGCGTCATGAGCGACCTGCGCCAAGCACTCGACGACTACCTGGCGGTGCGGCGCGCTCTGGGTTTTCAGTTGCGCGGCTATGACCGCTTCCTCGGCGACCTCGTCAGCGATCTCGAGCGCGCGCAGGCGCGCGCGGTGACGACCGAGCTGGCCGTCGCGTGGGCGACCAAGCCGACGGGCGTGCATCTCTTTCGCTACAAGTCGCGGCTGTCGATCGCGCGCGGCTTCGCACGCTACATGCAGACAATCGACGCGGACACGCAGGTGCCACCAAGCAATCTGCTGGCGTTCCGGCCGCGCGCCCGGCCCGCCCCTTACCTCTACAGCGCCGCCGAGATCGACGCGCTGCTGCAGGCGACCGACACGCTGCGCCCGGTGCTGCGCGCCGCGACCTACCGAACGCTGCTGGGGCTGCTGGCGGTCACCGGCATGCGCGTCGGCGAGGCGATCGCGCTGGACCGCAACGACGTCGACCTGCGCGAGCGGCGACTCGTGATCCGCGAGGCCAAGACTGCCACCAGACAGCTGCCGCTGCACCCGTCAAGCGCGCAGGAGCTTGACGCCTACGCCCGACGCCGCGACCAACTGTGTCGCGCACCGAAGACTCCGAGCTTCCTCGTCTCGACCGCGGGCACCCGGCCGATCTATGAGTGTGTCCGCGAGACGTTCCTGAAGCTGCGCGCCACAGCGGGGCTTGATCGCGACCGTCCGGGTCCGCGCATTCACGACCTGCGTCACACCTTCGCGGTCCAGACACTGCTTGAGTGGCATCGCGCTGACGTCGACGTCGCCGCGCGGCTGCCGCTGCTATCGGCATGGCTGGGTCACCGTCACCCAGCGTCGACCTACTACTACCTGCAGGCCGCTCCGGAGCTGCTGGCGCTCGCCGCGCAGCGGCTCCCCGATCTCGGAGCGCGGACATGAGCGCCCTCGCTCCAACGATGCAGGCGTTCTTCACCGAGCGCCTGCAAGGCCAGCGCCACGCGAGCCCACACACGATCGCTGCCTACCGCGACACGTCCGTCTGCTGCTCGCATTCGCCGAGCAAGAAACCAACAAACCGCCCAGCCAGCTACACGTCGGCGATCTCGACGCCGAGCTGATCTGCGCGTTCCTCGATCACCTCCAGCGGGAGCGCGCGAACAGCATCGCGACGCGCAACGCGCGTCTGGCGGCGATCCGCTCGCTGTTTCACTACGCCGCGTTCAAACATCCCGAGCACGCCGACACGATCGCGCGTGTGCTCGCGATCCCCGCCAAACGCGGCCCGCGGCCGATCGTCACGTTCCTGCGCGACAACGAGATCGACGCGCTGCTGGACGCACCCGATCGCGACCGCTGGACGGGGCGCCGCGACCACGCGCTGCTGCTGACGATGATCCAGGCCGGCCTACGCGTCTCGGAGCTGACCGGCCTGAACTGCGCCGACGTCACGCTCACCACAGGTCCGCACCTGCACTGCCACGGCAAAGGCCGCAAGCAACGCGTCACGCCGCTGACGCCGCAGACCGCTCAACTGCTGCGCGTGTGGCAGCAAGAACGCGCCGGCCACCCCACCGACCCGCTGTTTCCGACCAGCCGCGGCCGACGTCTCAGCCGCGACGCGGTCGCCTGGCTACTCGCCAAACACGTCGCGACCGCGACGCACGTCTGCCCGTCACTTCACGCCAAGACGATCACGCCGCACACGCTGCGACACACCGTCGCGATGCGACTGCTCGCCGCCGGCGTCGACATCACCGTCATCGCGCTCTGGCTCGGCCACGAGAGCACCCAGACCACCCAGATCTACCTGCACGCCGATCTCGCCCTCAAGGAACGCGCGCTCGCCCGCACCGCCCCGCCGAACACGCCGCCCGGTCGCTACCGACCCCCCGACCAACTCCTCGCCTTCCTCGAAGCACTGTGAATATGCCGAGCAACTGAAGCCCCCCGAGCGACTCGATACGGCGCCGAGCACAGCCTCGGCATAACCCGCAACTCCGCATACGACGAACTGCCACAGCCACGTTGCCGCGACGTCGGGCTCGCAGTAGGCGACCTTCGTCTTGCCACGCGCGCCGCTCTTGAGCGTCGGCGTCGTAGTCGTGCGGTGCTCCTCGAGTACGAGTCGCAGCCCGTTGGCGACGATCGCGCGCACGACGTCATCGCTGTTGGCGTACGGCGAGCCGTCCGGGCCCAGCAGCCCGTAGGCAAACTACGCCGACCGTGCGGCTATGCCGACACGATGTTCAGCCCGTCGTGAGGAGCGGGCGGTAGGCGGGCTTCTGGGTCTGGTGAGCGTCTCGGGTATCGGCATAGTTATCCGAGGCTGTCGAGGTAGGCGAGGATGTCGTCGGTGGGCGTGTAGCGGCCCGGTGCGACGGTCGCGGGCGTGGTCAGTGCCAGGGCCCGTTCCTTGATGGTCATGTCGGCGTGAATGTAGGGCTGGGTCGAGCGGATGTCGGCGTGTCCGAGCCAGAGCGCGATGACGGTGCTGTCGACTCCGGCTTGCAGCAGCGACATCGCGCAGCTGTGCCTGAGCACGTGGGGATGGACGCGTTTGCCGTTCAGCGAGGAACACTGCTGCGACGCGGTGGCGACGTGGATCGCGACGCGGCGCTCGACGGCGTCGCGGCTCAAGCGCCGGCCGGTGCGCGTCGGGAACAGTGGGTCGTCTTGTTGGCCGCCGCGTTCGGCGAGCCAGACGGTGAGGACGGCCTTGGCCTCCTTGGTGAGCGGGACCGCGCGTTGCTTGCGTCCTTTGCCTTCGACATGGACGTGAGCTCCGGTGTCGAGCGTGACGTCGCCGCGGTTGATCGCGATGAGCTCTGATACCAGCTTGCGGTCATGTTGGTAGGTGGTTGGTGGGTGGGTGTCGAACCGGGGGTTATGACTTCTTCTGTGCCGTTTTTGCCGGGGACCGTGGAGCGGATGGACGCGCTGCTGGGTTCGGG
>JBPCJA010000063.1:0-6943 GCA_051005755.1 Solirubrobacteraceae bacterium | reverse complement strand
GCTCGATCTTCGCCTTCTCGGCCGCCTCGTAGAGGCGCTGCAGGGCCATCGGGTCGTTCTTGAGGTCGATCCCCTGGTCCTTCTTGAACTCGGTCGCCAGCCAGTCCACGATCGCCTTGTCGAAGTTGTCGCCGCCGAGGTGGTTGTCGCCGGCCGTCGACTTGACCTCGAAGACGCCGTCGCCGATCTCCAGCACGGACACGTCGAACGTGCCGCCGCCGAGGTCGAAGACGAGGATCGTCTGGTCGGTCTCCTTGTCGAGCCCGTAGGCCAGCGAGGCGGCCGTCGGCTCGTTGATGATGCGCTTGACGTCGAGGCCGGCGACCTTGCCGGCGTCCTTCGTCGCCTGGCGCTGGTCGTCGTTGAAGTACGCCGGGACGGTGATGACGGCGCTGTCGACGGTGTCGCCGAGATAGGCCTCGGCGTCGGCCTTGAGCTTCTGGAGGATCATCGCGCTGATCTCGGGCGGGCTGTGCTGCTTGCCGCCGGCGTCCACGCGCGCGTCGCCGTTCTTGCCCGAGACGACCTTGTAGGGGACGATCGACTCCTCCTCGCGCACCTCGGCCTCCTTGCGGCCCATGAAGCGCTTGATCGAGAAGATCGTGTTCTGCGGGTTCGTGACCGCCTGGCGCTTGGCGACGGTGCCGACGAGCCGCTCGCCGGATTGCGCGAAGGCGACGACCGAGGGGGTGGTACGGCCGCCCTCCGAGTTCTCGATGACGGTGGGCTCGCCACCCTCCAGCACCGCCATGCAGGAGTTCGTGGTGCCCAGGTCGATACCGATGGTCTTGCCCATGTGGGGTGGGTCTCCTTCCGAGATGCCTGACTAGGAAATCTGCGTCCGAGTGTAGTAGATCCGTGAGGTTGGCCCGCAAGCGTAGACTGCTCGACCCATGGCCGACCTGACGATCTACGAGGTGCGCACGTGCTCGACGTGCCGCAAGCTCGCGGCGCTGCTCGCCGAGCGCGGCGTCGAGTACGACGGCGTCGAATACCACGACGAGGGCATCAGCGAGGAGCGCATCCGCGAGCTCTTGCGCAAGTCCGGCCTGGGCCCGCGCGACGTGCTGCGCCGGCGCGAGCCGCTCGTCGCCGAGCTCGGCCTGCTCGACGGCGAGGGCGTCTCCGACGACGAGCTCATCGCGCTCATGGCCGAGCATCCGAAGCTCCTGCAGCGCCCGATCGCCGTGCGCGGCGAACGCGCCCTGCTGGCGCGCCCGGTCGAGCGCGTGCTCGAGTTGCTGGACTGACCCCGGTCCCGGATCCCGGTCTCGGAAACCGCCCTACACTCAAGGGCGATGGCCCTCCGCACGCGCGTGAGCGTGCGTCCCGCGCGCCCCGACGACTTTGCGCCGCTCGCGGCGGTGCTTGCCCGCGCGTTCTACGACGACCCCGTGACGGCGTGGTTCTATCCCGACGACGGGCGACGGATGAAGCACGCGCGCCGCTTCTTCGTCATCCGCCTGCGACAGCTCGCCGACCAGCAGCTCATCTACACGACGCCCGAGCGCGCGGGGGCCTCGCTGTGGGCGCGGCCCGGGCGCTGGCGGGAGGACCTGCGCCAGTCGCTCATGCTGCTGCCGATGCTGCCGGTCCTGCTGCCGCGGATCGTGCACTGTACGCAGGGGGTGCGCGAGATCGAACGCCTCCATCCGATCGAGCCCCACTACTACCTGTCGGTGCTCGGCACAGACCCGCAGCAGCAGGGCGGAGGCATTGGCTCCGCCCTGCTGGGTCCGGTACTGCAACGCTGCGATGCCGACGGGACGGGGGCCTACCTCGAGTCCTCGAAGGCGAGCAACGTCGACTTCTACGCCCGCCACGGGTTCGCCGTGACGGAGCGCATCGAGTTGCCCGCCGGTCCCCCGCTGTGGCTTATGTGGCGGGAACCGTGCCGCCGAACAGGCCGCCCAGCAGGCTGCTGATCATGCCCGTGACGCTGTTGATGATGCCGCCGACCCCGGCCTGAGCCGAGCCGCCGCCGGCCGGAGCCGAGCCGCCGCCCAGCAGGCTGCTGATCATGTCGCCGATGCCGCCGGGAACGTCGCTGGCGCCGTCGCCCACCAGGCCGCCGAGCAGGCCGCGGAAGACGTCCAGGCCGCCGGTTGCCGACGTGCCGCCGACGAACGGCAGCGAGCTCAGGACGGAGTCGATGAGGCCCGTGACCGTGGTCAGCACGCTCGGGACGATCGTGCCGACGGTCGCGGTGACCATGTCGAGGATCGTGCTGAGCGGGCCCTGAGCGGCCCCGGGAAGCATCGGGAGGATCGACTGGATCGTCGCGAACGCCGTCTCGATCGCCTGCGTCGCCATGTTGAGGCACTGGCTCACGATCGCGCTGATGTTCAACGGCAGGTTGCCGCTGTCGATCGCGTCGTCGAGGTTGACGACCTCGGTCGCGTCTCCGATTGACAGCGCGGTGATGATCGACGCGAGGACCGGCTGGACCTCGGCGGGCACCTTGTCGAGCATCGAGGTCAGGACCGCGATGATCTTCTGACGGCCGGCGATGCTCGGCGAGATCGCCTGCGCGATGAGCGTCTGGGCCTGCCCGGTGATCTCGTCGACGAGCGCGGTGATCGACTCGATGAGCGCGTCGTACTGCGTGCCGGCGAGCGCCAGTGCCTGCGTGGCCGCGATCTCGTCGGTGTCGGTACGGGCGGAGTACGCCATCGTTCGCGCCACGCGTGAAGCGGCGGCGGTCTGCGAACGAGCGGTCTTCAGCTCGCGCTTGACGATGGTGCCCTTGCCGGCACGCACGGCGCGCTTGAGGCGCTTGACGGCCTGCTTGGCCTTGGCGACGTGGACCTGGACGGTCACGTTGGCGGACTTGGCGGAGTCGTGTGACTTCGCCGACGCCGTGGCGGGAACCGCCACGAGGGCGGCGAGCGTCGCCATGACGGCGACGGTACGACGATGCTGAGACATTGATGCCCCTTTCGGCAACTGGGCGGCCTGCATGAGGCCCCTGGTTTTGCGCGCCCGCCTCGCGACGGGTTTGCCTTTTCGATCTGTGGCTGCCTCTACCACGCGCCAGGACGCGGCGTGTGATGGAGTACTCGAGAAGTTGGCACGTTGGCGCTCTAACCGGAGGGGCGCCCGAAGAGCTGCGACAGCATGGAGTCGATCCCGCCGAGGACCTGCTGGACCGGCGCCAGGACCTTCGGGAGCGACGGCGACGACGAGGGCGGTCCTGGCCGCGTGGCGGTCGGCGCCGGAAGCTTCAGGCCGACTGCCGCCAGCATGCGGTCGATCGTCGTGCGCAGCGCGCCGAGCGAGCCCTGCAGCGTCGTGCTCGCGCTCTGCAACGCGCTCGTCGTGCCGCTGGCCGCGGTCGTCTGGGCCGTGTGGAGGGCGGCGAGGACCTGCTCGCGGATGTCGGTGAGCTGCTGGATGGCGAGCTGCGCCGGCGTCTTGGCGGTCGGGCGGGGGCCGGCGGGCGCCTGCTGCGCGGACTGTTGCGGCGCCGGGGCCGCAGCCGAGACCGGGACCGGCACCGGGGGAGCGGGGGCCGGCGCGGTCGCGCTGGGAAGCTTCGGCGCGGGAGTTGCCGGCGTCTCGCCGTGCGCGGCGACGAGCGTGCCGGCGCCGGCGCGCGAGCGCAGCGTGCCACGCGCGGAGCGCGCCTTCGCGCCGCGCGAGCGCGGTGCGGAGGTCTTCGCTGCGGCCCGCGCCACGTTCGACTGCAGCGCGGTGGCCGTCGGTGAGGCGGGGGCCGGGGCGGGCCGCGCGGCCTGCGTCTTCGGCGCGGCAACGGCGGGCTTGGCCACGTGCTTGATCTCGACTGCTGCTGTGCCGGTCGTCGCCACGACGGCGGCAACGGTCAGCCCCTTGAGGAACACCGGCATGCTGCTCCAGCCGGCCAGCGTGACGGTCGCTGCGCCGCCACCGCCCACCGCGACGAGGGCTCCACCGCCGGCGCCGCCGCCGAGCATGCTGGCGAGGGCGGCGCCGGAGAACCAGGGGCCGAGCAGGTGCAGGTCAGCGCTGCGGGCATGGATCGCGCGCTGGAAGGAGGCGCAGTCGTCGCAGGAGCGCAGGTGCGCGCGAATGCGCCGCGCGCGCAGGCGGCGGCGGTCGCCGTCGGAGATGCAGTGGCGCACGCTCACGCACGCGGTCGCGCGGCCGTCGACGGCTTCGTGCAGGGCGCCGCGGGCGTCGAAGACGGCGCGTCGGGCGGCCTCGTTGGAGACGCCGAGCGCGAGGGCGATCTCGTCGTAGCTCAGGCCGCTGAGCTCGCGCATGACGAGCGCGCCGCGCTGGCGCTCGGGCAGGCCGCGCAGGTCGTCGACGAGCTGGGCGAGACGGACGCGCTGCTCGGCGTCGACCTCGGGGCCGGGCACGGTGGGCTCGTCGAGCTCGCGCAACTCGGCGTGCGGCTGCCGGCGCCGGACGATGTTGATCGCCTCGTTGTGGGCGATGCGGTACAGCCACGGGCGCAGCGGGCGGCCCGGCTCGCGGCGCGGCAGGCTGCGCAGCATGTTCTCGAGCGCGTTCTGGGTCGCGTCGCGGGCATCCTCGTCGTCGAGCAGGATCGAGCGGCAGTAGCCCAGCAGTGGCCCGTGGTAGCGCTCGTAGAGGGTGGTGAAGGCGGCGTCGCTGCCGGCCGCGGCGCGGGCGGCGAGCGTCTCGTCGCCCAGGCGCGACAGCGCGCCGATCCGGGCCGAGTGGGGCGCGAGTGTGGCCGTCGCGGACATCGTGCTGGATGTATCGGCAGCAACGGGCCGATCTTTGAGCCTCCGTAATCTTGTGTCACGTGCCCGTCCAGGCCTCCATCGGTTCGTTCTTCGATGCCGTCGGCTCGTTCTTCGACAGTCTCGCCCGCGTCGGTTGGGGCTCGCTCGCGCTCGGGGCGGCGGCGTTCGTCATCTACCTGACGCTGCGCTCGCGCGCGTTCTTCAACACGTTGCGGGCCGCCTATCCGACTGAGCCGATCCCGTTCCGGCGCATCTGGGGCGCGTACATCGCCGCGTACGGCTTCAACAACGTCATCCCGGCGCGCGGCGGCGACGTCATCAAGCTCTTCCTCGTCAAGCAGTCGATCCCGCACGCGACCTATCCGGCAGTTGGCGCGGCGATCTGCGTCGAGGCGATCTTCGACGCGGTCATGGCGGTCTTCATCCTCGGCTTCGCGTTCAGCCAGGGCGTCTTCCCCAAGCCGCCGGACTTCGCGCAGCTCAACGCCTTTGACCTGTCGTTCTTCGCCGGCCATCCGCGCTTCACGCTCTTCGCGCTGACGCTCGCGGCGGTGATCGCGCTTGTCGGCTTCGCGGTCCTCTCGCAGCGGGTGAAGGCCTTCTGGGCGCGGGTGCGCCAGGGGCTGACGATCCTGCGCGACCGCCGCCGCTACATGCGCGAGGTCTTCGCGATCCAGCTCGCCGGCTGGTGCTTTCGCTTCGCCGCGTTCTGGCTGCTGCTGGAGGCCTTCAACGTCGGGGGCTCGGTGCGCAATGTCCTGCTCGTGCTCGGCGTCAACGCCGTCGCGGCCGTCGTGCCGTTCACCCCCGGCGGAGCGGGGGTGCAGCAGGCGCTGCTCGTGAAGGTCTTCCAGGGGGCCGCGACGGGCGCGACGGTGGCGGCCTACTCCGTCGGCCAGCAGATCGTCATCGCCGTCTCGACGCTCGCGGTCGGCTTCGTCGCGCTCGTCTCGATCTTCCGGATCCGCTCGTTCAAGGAGGCGATCCGCCTCGGCCAGGCCGAGCGCGACGCCGAGCGGACTGCGCAGGAGGCCTACTGAAGGCCGCTGCGCGCCTCGCGCACGAGCGCGACGGCATCGGGGAAGACGGTGGCCATGACCGAGCGGATCTGCTCGGCCTGCTGCTCGATCGTCCCCTGGATGTTGACGCGGTTGATTGCCGCGACGGTCATCTCGACCGCGAGCTTGATCGCGTTGTCAGCCCAGACAAGCCCCTGCTGGGCCTGCATCTGCTCGGCGAACTCCGCCATCCGCCGCTGCAGCTCCTCTGGATCACCGAAGAGTCCTCCGAAGCCTTCCATCGCCCCATCGTAGCGGGCGGGGCCAGTAGCCTCGCGACCATGCCGGAGATCGAGGGCGCGGGGGTCGCGCTGCACTACGTCGAGCGTGGCAGCGGGCAGCCGCTGCTCGTCATCCACGGCCTTGCGTCCGATGCTCAGGTGTGGTCGTCGCGGCTCGAGGTACTGGCCGACGCGGGTGCCCGCGCGATCGCCTACGACCGCCGCGGCTACGGCTGCAGCGGTGCGCCGGAGCCCTACGTCGCGACGACCGTCCAGGAGCAGGCGCAGGATGCCGCCGCCCTGCTGGAGCGCCTCGACGCGGCGCCGGCGCTGCTGGTCGGCGACGGCTTCGGCGCGCTCGTCGCGCTCGAGCTGCTCGTGCGCCTGCCCGCGCTCGCGACCGGCGCGGTGCTTGCAGACGTGCCGCTGTTCGCGTTCGTGCCGACGGCGACGGAGGCGCTCGCGGCGCAGCGCGAGCGCCTCGAGCAGGCGTTGCGCGACGGCGGGCCGCAGGCCGCGGTGCAGGCGTGGCTCGGCGACGAAGCCGACCCGGACAGCGTTTCTCGCGCGCGCACGTGGCAGCGCGGCTTCTTCGCCGACTACGCCGGCCAGGCGAGCTGGTCGCCGTCGCGGCGCGAGCTGCGTGCGATCGGGGTGCCCGTGGCGGTTGTGACCGGCCCGGCGTCGCCCGCGCACACCGTTGCCGCGGCGGACGCGGCGGCGGCGCTGCTGCCCGCGGCGCGGCGCACGTGGGACGGCGGTGTGGTGGGGGCGGCGATCGCGCTGCTGGGGTGAGGCGCGCGCGGTTGCTCGGTCGGCTTGGGGGTGCGCGGGGGCTTGCGAACGGCGGCATTGAGGGAGGGGGTCCAGGGCGTAGTGGCGAACCGCGCGGGGAGTGGCGGGGTCTTCGGCGTGGGGGCTGGAAACCCCCCCACCGCCCCCCGGAGAACACGCCCGCCCAAGATCC
>JBPCJA010000062.1:0-3847 GCA_051005755.1 Solirubrobacteraceae bacterium | reverse complement strand
CGCCGCGCTCGACGATGTTGCACTGCACGACCGGACCCCAGCAACCGATCTCGACGAGGCACTGGTTGTCGCCCGGCTCTTCGGCGAAGACGCCCTCCTCGTAGTAGCCCGCCTTCGGGCAATGGCGGTGCACCGTCTCCGTGAACAGCCACGCCGGCCGGCCAAGCTCGTCGAACTTCGGCACCGGTGCGAGGTTCTGCAGGAACATGAGCACCGCCACGACGGTCTCCGTGAAGTTGTCGCCGACCGGCGAGCAGCCGGGGATGTTCACGACAGGCACGCCGAGCGCCGAGCGGTAGTCCTTGCCGAGGAAGTCCGTGAGGCTCATCGAGCCGGTGATGTTCCCCGCGGCCGCCGGGACGCCGCCCCAGGTCGCGCAAGTCCCGATCGCGACGTAGGCGGCGGCGCCGGGCGCCAGCCTCCACAGCCAATCGGTGACGCGGTTGGGCTGGTCGGTGTCCGACCCAGGGTCGAATCCGCCGGCTCCCATTGCGGAGAAGTAGCCGTACTCGCTGGGGAATGCCTGGTCGTCGGGCACCGAGCCCTCGAGCACGACGACATAGGGCGCCCCGAGCGTACCGTCGGCAGCCCTGCGGAACGGAGCGATGAACTCCGTGCCGGCGCCCGGCGAGAGCACGGGATGGTGCAGGACGACCTTCGGCAGGTTGGGGATCCGGCCCAGCAGCAGATCCTCGACTGACGGGTTCGTCGCGCCACTGGCGGCGATCGAGCACCCGTCGCAGCTCATGCCGGCGATCCAGAAGACGTGGACGATGTTCAGCGGGCCGGTGGGGCTCCCGCCAAGTCCTCCCAGCCCCTCGACGCCCGCACCGAAGATTCCGCCGCCGTGCGGGACCGTCTGAAGCTTGAGTTTGGACATCCGCCTACTCTCTCCCTCTCAACCTAGGCGACAAGGCACTCTATGTATCGTACACATACTATCCGGGGAATGTCCGTCTCGTGCAGACATCCCGTGACTTGGCGCGCGCCCGCGCCCGCACGATGAGCAAGCTGCGGCAGGATCTCGTCGCCGTCGACGCCGGGCTCGTCGGACAGACGCTCGTGGAAGCGGTCTTCGCGCGCGTCCAGGCGCGCCCGGCTCCCACTCCGCCGGGCCCCGTGGGCGAGGCGCTCGACGATCCGGATCAGGCGTTGGTGACCGGCAGTGAGGCGCGGCTGGAGATGGCGCTGCGGCGTGCCGGTTACCTCGCGCGCGTCGTCGAGGTCGAGCTCTTCGATCCCGCCAAGCAGCCTGCGGCATGGCTGGCGGAGCTCCTGCGGGCGCGCTACGCGGATGCCGGCGACTGGGCGGCGGCGCTGGCCGCCACCTGCGCGGACCTCGCGCGCTCCGAGCCGGTCGGCAAGCCAAGCCCCGACGACCCGGCGGCGACCACGTGGCGCATCCCCGGACCGGGGGGTCACGTGCGCCACTACGTGGCCCGGCGCACGATCGAGGAGCAGCTGCGGGGCAGGGACCGTCCGCTCGACGGCGACCCCGCCGACCTCAAGGTGCCGTGGGCCTATGGCTTCTTCGTGCGCGCGTGCGAGGAGGTGCTGCCCCATGACGCATCGCCTGACATCAGCGGGTGAATCTGCTCAGTGGGTCGCGCACGACATGCACGGGTCGAAGCTGCGGATCGCGCGTAGCACGTCGATGTAGCGGTCGTGGCCCTGGGAGGCCAGCGACGGCGTCGCCATCACGGCCTGCTCGAACGGCCCCGGGGTTCCCGAGGTATCACGCGGGGAGGCCATGAACGTCGACGGTGCGACGATCTGGTAGTTCTGGATCACGCGGTCATTGACCTCGATGTGGTGGCTCATGTAGCCGCGCGCGCCGCCCCAGTAACCGACGCCGATGACGTGGTCCTTGGGGATCTTGTAGCGGTTGAAGATGCGTGCTTCCGGACCACCGATCCGCGCGAGGTCGAAGGCGATGAGCACGTTCTCGTACGCGACGAGCGTGGAGTGCACCAGTGCGTAGGCCCGCGCGCGATTGCGCTCGAACGCATTCCAGGCCTCCGGCACGTGCCACTCGAGCTCGGCCTCGGGCAGCGACGCCTGGGGCAGGCCGAAGCGCAGGCTGTGGCCTGTGGGATCCAGGAACCCCCGGTTTGGCAGTTTGTTTGCCAGTGCCGTGATCCACAATCGCGCGTAGGCGCCGGTCTCCATCGTGTGGTTGCGCCAGCGTGGCGCCGTCGACCACGTGTACTTGCCCCGCGTGTCGGTGGGCTCGGGGTGCGGGAGCGTCCGCTTGTTCCACGGGTGGCGAGCCGACAGCGGGTTGCCGTTCGGATCGACCGTCACGAGCTGATCGCCCATGCCGACCCAGTCTTCGTAGAAGGAGTGATCGACGAACTCCTCGACGTGGGTGTCGACGTCCTGCAGATTCGTCGTCTGCAGCCTGCCGTCGACGATTGCCCCGGGCGTCGCCCACCGAAGCTCGCCCCAGGCAGCGGAGTTCTCGTACGTACCGTCGTAGGCCTCCGGGTCGTCCCACATGCCGAGGTCGATGAAGTTCGCGGGCGCGGCCCCTACCTCGCGGTAGCGCTCGTTGACGTCGTAGAAGAAGGAGACGAGGTCGTCCCAGATCGCGGCGACCCTGCGGCTGTAGTCGAGGAACTTCACGACCCGCAGCAACGCGAGGTTCAGGTCCGAGGGGTCGACGGTCGAGCTGATGCCACCGGGCACGATCGTCTGCGGATGGGGGTATTTGCCCCCCATGAGCACGTACGCCTCGCGAGCGGTGCGAGCCATCACGAGCGCCTCGCGGTACAGCCCGCCGGTGAAGCGCGTCAGTCCGGTCATGATGTCCGACACGTTCTTCAGGCCGTGGGTCGCATACCCGGCCGCCGGCGTCGCCTGCGCGCGCGTCCACAGCTCGGGGTTCGTGCCACGCAGGACCGGCTCGGAAAAGTCGGGGCCGGCGCACAGGAACAGGTGCGACGGGTGGTCGACCAGGTGCTCGACCGCGGCGAGCACGTTGCGGATCGTGATCCCGAACTGCGGCGGCCGGACCTCGAACGTCATCTCCAGGGCGAGCGCCGAGCACGTCGCGTGCGCGCCTCCGCAAACGCCGCACGCGCGGCTGGAGATGAAGATCGCGTCACGGACGTCGCGCTCCTTGAGCAGCACCTCGTAGCCGCGGTAGGTCGTCGCCATCGCGGCTGCATCGCTCACGTTCCCCCCGGGACCAACGACCCCGTGCAGCGCGAGCGCGCCGGCGACGCGGGACACCGGGTTCAGTTCGACCTGCTGGCCGTGGGCGCCCGTCTCCTCGTAGGCCATCTACAGCTCCTCTCGAGTGATCATGTGCTCCTGCAGGACATCGACGCTCGCCTCGAGGTCGACGCCCTTCTGGCGCAGGATGTCCAGGCTCTTGGGCTGCGGTTGCTTCTTGTTGCGCGCGCCGTGGTTGACCGAGCCCCGGTACTGCAGCTTCTTGTAGAAGTGCGCGTTGACCTTCTCGAGTGGGTTCTGTGAGCCGTGCACCATGCCCCACGCGGTCGCGGCGTCGTCGGCGCGATCCCAGATCGGCTCGCGGTTGGCGTTGCGCATCGACATCCGCCGCAGCCGCCGGATCCCGCCGCCGGTGACCTTCGAGACCCCACCCGAGATGGCGGAGCCGGGCGGCGCCTTGTAGAACGGGCTGAACTTGTCGGGGAAGCCCGGCATCGTGCAGCCGATGCAGGCGCCCCCGGCGACCATGCACCCGCCCATGTGGTTGATCGCGCCGCGCTCGACGATGTTGCACTGCACGACCGGACCCCAGCAACCGATCTCGACGAGGCACTGGTTGTCGCCCGGCTCTTCGGCGAAGACGCCCTCCTCGTAGTAGCCCGCCTTCGGG
>JBPCJA010000061.1:0-8497 GCA_051005755.1 Solirubrobacteraceae bacterium | reverse complement strand
TCGCCGCCGCGCGCGCCGCCTTCCCCGCGTGGGCGGCGACACCGGCGCAGGAGCGCGCCGCCGCGCTCCTGCGCGCCGCGGCCTGGATGCGCGAGCGGCGGGCCGAGCTCGCGGCGCTCGCCGTGCGCGAGTGCGCCAAGCCCTGGGCCGAGGCCGACGCCGACGTCTGCGAGGCGATCGACTTCCTCGAGTTCTACGCGCGCGGCGCGCTGGACCTCGCGGCCGGCTCGCCGCTGCTGCAGGTCCCGGGCGAGCGCAACGAGCTGCGCTACGTCCCGCGCGGGGTCTGCGCCGTCATCGCGCCGTGGAACTTCCCGCTGGCGATCCCGATGGGCATGACCGCAGCCGCCCTTGCGACCGGCAACACGGCCGTGCTCAAGCCGGCCGAGCAGGCGCCCGGCTGCGGCCTGCGCGTCGTCGAGGCCCTGCGCGCCGGCGGCGTTCCAGCGCAGGCCGTCGCGCTCCTGCCCGGGGAGGGCGACGCCGGCGCGGCGCTCGCGCGCGATCCCGACGTCGCGACGATCGCCTTCACCGGCTCGGGTCCCGTCGGTCTCGAGCTGTTGCGCACCGCCGCCGAGGTGGCGCCGGGCGCCCGCCAGCTCACCCGGGTCGTCGCGGAGATGGGCGGCAAGAACTGCGTCATCGTCGACGCCGACGCCGATCTCGACGAGGCGATCCCGGCGATCGTCGACTCGGCCTTCGGCTACGCCGGACAGAAGTGCTCGGCCGCCGCGCGCGTGCTCGTGCACGAGGCGATCGCAGACGCGTTCGTCGAGCGCCTCGCGGGCGCGGTCGCCGGCCTGCAGGTCGGCCCCGCGGACGACTTCGCCACCGACGTGCCGCCGGTCGTCGAGCGCGCGGCGCAGGAGCGCGTGCGCCGCTACGCGCAGCTCGCCGCGCGCGAGGGCTCGCTCGTCACCGGGCCGCAGTCCCTCCCGGACGACGGCTGGTACTGCCTGCCGGTCGTCGCCACGGGCCTGCCGGCGGACTCCGCCGTCCTGCGCGACGAGATCTTCGGACCGCTGCTCGCCGTCGAGTCCGTCCGCGACGTCGACGAGGCCTGCGACCGCATCGACGCGCTGCCGGTCGCGCTGACCGGCGGGCTGTTCGCGCGCAACCCGCGCACCGTGCAGCACGTCGTCGACCGCTCGCCGGTCGGCAACCTCTACGTCAACCGCTCGACGACCGGCGCGATGGTCGGCCGCCAGCCGTTCGGCGGCAACCGGCTGTCGGGCACCGGCACGAAGGCGGGCGGTCACGACTACCTCCTGCACTTCGTCGAGCCGCGTGTCGTCACCGAGAACACGATGCGACACGGGCTTGTCGTGTAGCCGGCTTCATCTCGGCGGTCGCCGTGGCGGCGGCCGCGCCACGGGAAGGCGTCAATGGCGTGCCGAGGCGAATTCTCCGAACGCGGCGACGGCGGGCTCGTGGCGGTGAGGGACGATCCGCTGGCGGAAGTCGCTGAGCGCCTGAGAGAGACGAGCGGACTTGATGCCGTTGGCGAGGGTGACGGCGCGCTGAGCAGCGTCGCATGCGGTGTCGATCTCGCCGCGTTGAAGGTGCGAGATCGCAAGTCCGTATGTGCTGAGCGCGCCACGCCGGCCCCGGCGTTGACGCGCACTTTCCTCGATGGACCGCTGCGCGAATGGCTCCCCGAGATCGGGCAGCGCAAGGTCTCGGGCGCAATTGGCGAACTCTCCCCAGAGATAGGGCACATCGATGAAGCGCGCCCACTCTGGCTCGTCTACCGGCTTGACCTGCTCGAAGGTCTTCTCGGCAAGCTGAATTGCGGCGAGGCAGGCGCTTCGGTGGCCGAGAGCGGCCTGCGCGCGCGCTTCGAGCGCGTAGAGGTCGGCGAGCGCAGCGCTGGGCCTCTCTCGTCGCAGGCCGTGTTGTCCAGCCTCCGCGAGCTTCAGTCCCTCTCGGGGGTGGCCCAGGAGCGTTGCCTGATCGCTCATGCCCGCGAGGACATGAGCGCCGAGCAGCGTGTCGCCGGACTCCTGCACGAGTCGCAACGACTGGATCAGATAGCGCTCGGCGAGACCGTGGTTGGCTGCCTCGTAGGCCATCCAGCCGGCCAGGTAGGTCTGCTCGCTGGCAGCCTGGAACAGAGCCCGCCGCACGGCGGGCGTGTGCTGCTGGTCAAGCAGCGGAGCGACTCGATCGTTGAGGTAGCCGACCAATGCGGCCCTCGCACGCTCGCCGCCGCCACCGCAGACGTCCATCTCCTGAACGGCCGCAAAGATCTTGCGCATTCCGTCGATCTCGCTCATCCCGACGCGCGAACGGCGGGCGGTGCCGTGCTCCAGCGTGGAGAGCAGCCAGTCGCGGCTTGGGATGCACAGGGCGGCGATTCCGTAGGACGCCTTGATGATCGCGTCGCGGCGGCGCATGTCGTTCCTCCCGAGGTCCACCGCCGTGCGCAGGGCAGTTGCGGCCTCGTCGTGGTAGATCAGCGACCGGGCTGCAAGGTCTGCATCGTCGGCGTCGGTATCGGTGTGTCCGGACGGCTCCTCTGAGTGTGGCACGGGCAGCACCTGCGTTGAGTGGTCGTCGTCCTCACGACCCTGAGATTCCCACGGCAGGCGCTTGCGAAAGCCCAACTCGTACACGGTAACGCCGCCGAACAGCGCGCACAGCAGCTCCTGGTAGTAGGCGTCGGGGCGGTGCCGGCCACGCTCCCAGTCCGACACCATCGGCTGATCGACCCCCAACGCCCGCCAGCAGTCCGGCGTACCAGCCCGCTCCCATGCCAGCCTGTCCAACGCACCGGCGAGCGCTGTCTGCGACAGGCCGAGCTGCTGTCGATGCGCACGAATGCGAACGCCGAACAGCGAATTGGCCTCGCCATCGCGTGCCATATCGCTTCGCAATCTATCCGCCGCGCCATCCAGTGCGCCATGCCCCGACCGATTCCCAGCGGCGGGCGGGGCCACGATGCTGCCGACCATGGCACGAGAGCACCATCATGGCCGCGCGTTTCGCCGCTGCGAGCTGGTCTGCGGTCGCGTCATCTTCACGGTCGTGCGCAACGACGACCGGCTCGGCTTCGCTCCGCGCGAGCGCTCCTACGTGATGGCGCGCTTTGTGGACGAGCTCGACCCCAAGCTGCGCAACGACCTGCGTACGCTCGCTCGCAGGCGAGGCGCAGCGGCCAAGCGGATCGCCGAAAGGCTTGAACCCGTCGAGCTGGTGTTCACCGGTTCCGATGGCGCCGAGCGCCGCGTCAGTGCGCGCATCCAGCCGGCGGTCCAGCCGCTGCAGCTGCGGGGCGGCTCCCTGCACGAGATCGAGTTCGGCCTCCGTGAGGCGGCGCGATGACCGACCGGCCGACAGATCGCCTGTCGGGCGACGAGATCGTGGCGCTGAAGTTCGCCGCCCACCGCCAGCTCACGCGATGGGCGCAGAAGGACGAGCTGTCGCCCCGCCAGCACGCCCAGCGCGCCGCGCTCACGCGCGCCGCCCGCATCCTCGGAGCCCAAGCATTCGCTCACGGCTGCGGGCTGCACGTCACCAGCGAGGAGTGATCAGTGCGACGCTCGCATGAGCGGCGAACAACTCGCCCGGCCCCGCGGCTACTGCTTGCGAAACGGCCCGCGGATCGCGAAGACGTAGCCGGGCGTCTGGATGTTCGCGAAGAGCGTCTTGCGGTCGCGGGAGAACGTCGGGCCGGTGAACTCGGACTCCCCGGGCAGCTCGTTGCGGGCGAAGGTGAAGACCTCGCCGTCCTGCGTCGCTCCGACGAGGTGCTGCACGCCCTCGCCGTCCTCGGCGAGGATCACGCCGCCGTACGGCGAGACGGTGATGTTGTCGGGGCCGTCCGTGTCGTTGTCCTGGTCGGCCGGCGTGTAGGCGAAGTGGAGCTTGAGCTCGATCGTGTGCTCGTCGGGATCGATGAACCACACCTGGCCGTCATGCTGTGCGGCGCTGCCATCCGCGGTGCGCGCGAATGAGGCGACGAAGTAGGCGCCGCCCTCGCCCCACCACATGCCCTCGAGCTTGCGGCTGCGGGTGATCGCCGCGAACTGCTTGCGCGTCGGCACCGCCGTGGCGTCGCGGTCGGGCACCGGCAGCCAGCGCACGCGATAGGTGGTCCCCGGCTTGGTCGCCACCGCGAGGTCGGGCACGAACTCGCCGCGCTTCGTGAAGGCCTGCATCGCCTCGAGCGCTCCGGCGTTGTCGGCGAGCGCCCGCAGCGACCCCTTCCCGAGCGGCAGGGCCTCGGGCGGCGGCGTCCAGCGATACAACAGGCCGTTCGGGTTGCCGGCGTCCTCGGTGAGGTAGATGCGGTCGTCGTGCGGGTCGACCGCGACCGCCTCGTGCGCGTAGCGGCCGAGCGCCTTGATCGGCTTGGGGTCGAGGTTCGCGTGCCGGTCGTAGGGGTCGACCTCGAAGACGTAGCCGTGGCGCTTGCCAAGGATCGCCTCGGTCTCCTCGCACGTGAGCCACGTCTCCCAGGGGGTGCGGCCGCCGGCGCAGTTGTTGTGCGTCCCGGCAAGCGAGACGTACTCGCGCACGCGATTGCCGTCCTTGTCGACCTCGATCGTCGTCGTCCCGCCGCCAGCATCCTCGTCGTAGACGAGGCCCGGCAGGTGCGGCACCTTGTAGGGCTCGCTCGCACCGGCGATCGCGCCGATCTCGTGGTTGTTGACGAGCACGCTGCCGTTGCCGCCCCGACGGATGAAGGCCGCGGTCCCGTCGGCGTCCGACGGCGTCGGCTCGCCGCTCTCGAGCTTCGTCACCCCGGCCTGGGCGACGATCGTGTAGGCAAAGCCCGCCGGCAGCGACAGGATTGCGGCCGGGTCGGGCACAAGCGGACCGTAGCCGGCCTCATGCCGGCCGTGGCGCGCCTGCGCGGTCCCGAACAGGCCCGGCACGCTGCCGGTCAGCACGATGCCGAGGCTCGCACTCGCCGAACGGGTGAGCAGCGAGCGTCGCGAGACACCTCCCTCGGACGCAGGGTCAGGACACAGGTCGGACGTGGTCATGCGCGCTCCGGGGTCTCGGGGAACGGTCGCCGGCAGCGTCGCGGCTGCGCGCAGAGCGCGTGTGATCACGCCGTGAAGGCGGTGTGATCTCACCGTGAAGGCGAGGCCTGGTAGTACTAGCGGCGTTCGCGCCGGGTCACGCCGCGCCCCTCGTGCCAGGACTCGATGACGAGGTGGTCGGGCGGGTCGGCGAGCGCGACGGTGACGAGCTCGGTGATGTCGGCGCCAAGAGATGCGCGGGGCCGGGCGGTGCATGGGAGCCGATGATCGCCGCCACGCGGTCGGGATCGGTGATCTCCTCGGCGCGGCCGGCGAGCTTCGCGTCGCCGCGCCAGCCGGCGTCGGGATCCGCCGAGCCGCTGTGCAGCGCGAAGCGCGGGTCGCGCTGGAGATCCAGCGCCTTCAGCGAGCGCCACATGCTGCCGAGCCAGAGCTCGCCCTCGGCGAAGATGATCTCGCTGCCGCTGATGCGCGGCGAGCCGTCGCGGCGCAGCGTCGCGAGCGTCTTGTGGACGAAGGCGTCGAGGAACCCGCGCGCCCGCGCGCTGAGCTCGGGAGCCTCGGTCTCGATCTCGCTCCAGGAGGCCACGGCCGTCACCCGAGCTCGTCGACGAGGTCGGCGATCGAGTCGACGACGCGCGAGGCGCGGTACGGGAAGCGCTCGGCCTCCTCGCGCGTCGTGACGCCGGTGAGCACGAGGATCGCCTCCAGGCCGGCCTCGAGGCCGGCGACGACGTCGGTGTCCATCCGATCGCCGACCATCGCCGCCGTCTCGGAGTGCGCGTCGAGCGCGTTGAGCGCCGAGCGCATCATGAGCGGGTTGGGCTTGCCGACGAAGTACGGCGCGACGCCCGTCGCACGGCTGATGAGCGCCGCGACGGAGCCCGTCGCCGGCAGCGGGCCGTCCGGCGACGGGCCCGTCGGGTCGGGGTTCGTGGCGATGAAGCGTGCCCCGCGCGCGACGAGCCGGATCGCCTGGGTGATGCGCTCGAAGCTGTAGGTCCGCGTCTCGCCGAGGACGACGTAGTCGGGGTCGCGCTCGGTCAGCGTGTAGCCCGCCTCATGCAGCGCGGTCGTCAGCCCGGCCTCGCCGATGACGTACGCCGTCCCGTTCGGGCGCTGGTCCTCGAGGAAGCGCGAGGTCGCGAGCGCCGACGTCCAGAATGCCTCCTCGGGCACCTCGAGGCCGCTGAGCCGCAGCCGTGCGGCGAGGTCGCGGCGGGTGTAGATGGAGTTGTTCGTCAGCACGAGGAACGGTCGCCCGAGCTCGCGCAGCCGCGCGACGAAGCGGTCGGCGCCCGGGATCACGGTCTCCTCGCGCACGAGCACGCCGTCCATGTCCATGAGCCAGGAGCCGATCGTGCGGCGGGTCATCGCGTCCCGTCACAGGCTGCCAGGAAGCGCTCGTGCAGGCGTGTGTCGTCGCCCAGCTCGGGATGGAAGGCGACCGCCAGCAGCGAGCCCTGCTGCGCGGCGATCGCGTGCCCGTCGACCTCGGCGAGGATCTCCACGCCGTCGCCATGCTCGGCGATCCACGGCGCACGGATGAAGACCGCGCGCAGCGGCGGCCCGTCGACGCCCGCGATCTCCAGGTCGGCCTCGAACGAGCGCACCTGGCGCCCGAAGGCGTTGCGGCGGGCCTCGATGTCCATCATCCCGAGGTGGTCGCGGTCGAGCATGATGAGCCCGGCGCATGTGCCGAAGACCGGCTTGGAGAACGACCGCAGCGGGGCGGCGAGGTCCTCGCGCTCGATCCCGAGCGTCATCGTCGTCGACTCCCCGCCCGGGATGACGAGCCCGTCGAGTCCCTCCAGATCGGCCGGGACGCGCACCTCGCGCACGCCGGCACCGAGCCCGCGCAGGACGCGCGCATGCGCCGCGAAGCCCCCCTGCAGGGCAAGGACGCCGACTAGTGGCCCGTCACGTGACAGACCACTACCAACCGCGCTGAGCGAGCAGCTGGTCGCCTGCCAGCGCGCGCGACTCGAGCGAGTCCATCGCCGAGCCCAGCCCCTCCGACGCCCGCGCGACGCGCGACGCGTCGGCGAAGTGCGTCGTCGCCTCGACGATCGCCCGCGCCCGCCGCTCAGGGTCGGCGGACTTGAAGATCCCCGAGCCGACGAAGAGTCCCTCGGCGCCGAGCTGCATCATGAGCGACGCGTCGGCGGGCGTCGCGATGCCACCGGCGCAGAAGAGCACGACCGGCAGCCCGCCCTCGCGGGCGACGCCGCGGACGACGTCCAGCGGCGCCTGCAGCTCCTTCGCCGCGGTCGCCAGCTCGCCGTCGTCGAGCGTCCCGAGACGGCGGATCTCACCGCGGATGGCGCGCATGTGGCGAACTGCCTCGACGATGTCGCCGGTGCCCGCCTCGCCCTTGGAGCGGATCATCGCCGCGCCCTCGCCGATGCGCCGCAGCGCCTCGCCGAGATTCGTGGCGCCGCAGACGAACGGGATCGAGAACGCCCACTTGTCGATGTGGTTGTACTCGTCGGCCGGCGTGAGGACCTCGGACTCGTCGATGTAGTCGATCTCGAGCGCCTCGAGCACCTGCGCCTCCGCGATGTGGCCGATGCGCGCCTTCGCCATGACCGGGATCGTGACGGCCTCCTGGATCGACTTGATCATCGCCGGGTCGGACATCCGTGCGACGCCGCCGTCGCGGCGGATGTCGGCGGGCACGCGCTCGAGCGCCATGACCGCGGCGGCCCCGGCGGCCTCGGCGATCAGCGCCTGCTCGGCATCGACGACGTCCATGATGACGCCGCCCTTGAGCATCTCGGCGAGGCCCGCCTTGACGCGAAATGTCGCTTCGTCTCTCACCCAGGCGATTCTATCGGGGCGGGTTCGCGGCTCAGCCCGCGCCGGGGCGCGCCACGTCGCGAACGTATGTCATTCCACCAACGCTCAGCGTTCCCGGGATGACACACACCGCGAGGACGTCCGCTACTTCAGCTTGAACGCCTTGATGCGATCCGCGTACCCGTCGGCGTCGCGGGCGTAGACGCCGTAGGCGAGCGCCTGGACCATCGACAGCAGGGCGGTGTGCGAGCGCACGTAGGCCGGGCTGTTGGACGAGTAGTACAGCCGGATCTGGGCGAGCTTGGCGACCTCCGACAGCGTCGCGTCGGTGATCGCGATCGTCCGCGCCTTGCGATGGCGCGCGAGCTTCATCGCGCGCACGACGAGCGGGTGCGGCCGCCCCGCCGAAAGCCCGATGACGAGCGTCTGCTCGTCGATCCGGCTCAGGCGTCCGAGCGCCTCCTGCGACGGGCTCGCGACGATCTCCGCGCGCAGGTCCAGGAGCATGAGCAGGTGGCGCAGGTAGGAGGCGAAGAACGCCATCTGGTCGGTGCCGGCGACGAGCAGGCGCGGCGTCGTCGCGATCGCCTCGACGGCGGCCTCGACCTCGCTGCGCGAGACCTTGCGCGCGGTGTCCTCGACGTTGACGTGGTCGGCCGCGAGCATCGTCTCGAACTCGTTCTGGTCGAGCGAGAACAGCGGCGTGA
>JBPCJA010000060.1:0-5187 GCA_051005755.1 Solirubrobacteraceae bacterium | reverse complement strand
GTGGTGGGAGCAAGCCCGTCTTTTTTTTTTGCGGGTGGGCGGAAAAAGGGGGGGGGGGGTTGTTTTGGGCACGACCGAAACGACTCCCCAGATGTTTTCGACAATCACGTGTACGGCGGACAGGGGGCTTTCTTGGGAAGGACGGTGAGCAAGGGGGCGCAGGAAGCGGCGCCTCCCCGGGTCTATCGCGCCGCCGATCGGCTGCTCGCGCGGACGGGGCGCCAGGGCGGCGCTTACGTGATCGTCGTGGCGCTGTCGGCGCTCGTGACGACCGGCGTCGCGCTCGCCTTTCCGACCGTGATCGGACACGCGGTCGACCGGATCGTGACCGGCGGTGGAGCGGGGCCGTGGCTGGCATGGTCGGTCGGGCTGGTGGTGCTGCTCGTGGCCGGCTCCGCGCTGGACGCCCTCGCCTCCGGCCTCGCCGTCTCGCGGTCGACCGCCTGGTTGCGCCAGATCGTGCTGCGCCACGTGCTCGCGCTGGGGACGCGTCAGGCCGCCGGGCTCGGGCCTGGTGAGATGTCGACGCGACTCGTGGCCAACGCCTCCGAGGCGGGCCGCGTGGCACCGGCCGTCGTGGGCGCGGGCGCGGCCTTGATCGCCGGCGTGGGCGGCACGGTGGCGCTCGCGCTCATCCATCCGTTGCTCTGCGCCACGTTCCTGACCGGCATCCCGCTGATGCTCCTGATCGTGCGGGCCTTCGCCCGGGATTCATCCGTCCTGGCGATGCGCTACCTCACGGTTCAGGGAAGGATCGCCGAGTGCCTCGTCGGGGCGATTTCCGGTGCGCGGACGATCGCCGCGGCCGGCACGCTGCAGCGCGAGGTGGATCGCTCGCTCGCCCCCCTGCCGGAGCTGCGCCGGCACGGGATGGACCTGTGGCGCGTGAGCATGCGGATCCGGGCGCGGCAGGCCCTGCTCGTGACGATGCTGCAGATCGCGGTCGTCGCAGTGGCCGGCGTCCTGCTCGCGCGAGGGCAGATCACCCCGGGCCAGATGCTCGCCGCCGGTCAGTACGTGTTCCTGGCCGCGTCGCTCAGCGCGGTGGCCGGCATCGTGGGGCGGCTCACGAGCGCGCGCGCTGCTGCGCAGCGGCTCGTCGAGATCCTCGAGCAGACGCCGGTGCAGTACGGCTCGAGCCGGCTGCCCGCCGGACGTGGGGGCCTGGAGCTGTGCGGGGTGACCGTCCGGTCAAGGGGGCAGACCGTGCTTGACCGGCTGGATCTCGTCGTCCCCGCCGGCGCACTGATCGCCGTCGTCGGTCGCTC
This sequence comes from Solirubrobacteraceae bacterium, assembly GCA_051005755.1. Taxonomy (GTDB): domain Bacteria; phylum Actinomycetota; class Thermoleophilia; order Solirubrobacterales; family Solirubrobacteraceae; genus CADCVQ01. The sequence continues at coordinate 3,919 of JBPCJA010000060.1, read as the reverse complement.
CGGCTCTGGGAAGTCGCTGCTCGCGGCACTCATGGGGCGCTTGGTGGACCCCGACGAGGGAACGGTGCTGCTGGACGGCGTGCCACTGCGCGAGCTCGACCGCGGCGAGCTGCGACGAGCGGTCGGATACGGATTCGCACGGCCCGCCCTGTTCGGCCAGACCGTCGGCGCCGCGATCGCCTTCGGCGCCGATACGCCGCCGGCCGAGCACGTGGAGGAGGCTGCGCGGGCGGCACGAGCCGACGGCTTCATCCGGCTGCTGCCGCAGGGCTACGCCACGCCGCTGGCGCAGTCCCCGATGTCCGGTGGCGAGGCCCAGCGGGTGGGCTTGGCGCGCACGTTCGCCCACACCGGTCGCCTCATCGTGCTCGATGACGTCGCCGCGAGCCTCGACACGGTCACAGAGCACCACATCAGCCGCGTGCTCACGGGCGCGCTCGGCGATCGCACGCGCGTCATCGTCGCGCATCGCGCTTCCACGGCCGCACGGACGGACAGCGTCGCCTGGCTCGATCGCGGACGCCTACGCGCGATGGCGCCGCACCACGAGCTATGGCGGGATCCCGAGTACCGCGCCCTGTTCGAGCCCGACGAACCAACGCCGGTCCCGCCGGCGGGCGCCGCGATGGGAGCGGGCGCGTGACGGCGCCCGAGCTGACCGCGCGCCACCTGCTGCTGTCGACGTTGCGCAGCCGCGGTCCGGAGCTGAGGCGGCTGGCCGCGTGGTCGACGGTCCAGGCGATCCCCGCCTTTCTCTCCGGCCGGCTCATCGCCGAGGCGATCGACGATGGCTTTCTCGCCGGGCGGACGGGGCGAGGCTTCGCCTGGCTCGGCCTGCTCGGCGTGAGCGCCGTCGTCGGCGCGTGGGCGACACGCGAGACGTACCTGCGCCTGGCGCGCATCGTCGAGCCGTTTCGCGACGAGCTCGCGAGGCTCACGGTGACCGGCGCGCTGCGCCACTCGACGCAGGCCGGCGCCGCGGGCGACACCGCCGGCGTGGCACGGCTGACGCAGCAGGTGGAGATCGTCAGGGATTCGTATGCGGCGATCCTGCTCGTCGGCCAGAACTTCGTCGTCGTCACGGTCGGGGCGCTGCTGGGGCTGCTCACGCTGATGCCCGAGATGGTGGCGCTGGTCCTGCCGCCGCTGATCGTCAGCGTCGCGATCTTCCTCGCCGCCCTCCCGCGTCTTGCCGCGTACCGGCGCGACTCCATCCTGGCCGAGGAGCAGATCGCCGAGGGCATGGCCGCACTGGCGACCGACATCCGTGACGTCGTGGCTTGTGGCGCCGAGGACGGAGCCGAGGCGATGGTCGGCGAGCACATCGAGGAGCAGGCCCGCGCCACGCGGGCACTGGCCCGCCTGACCGCCGTTCGGATCGTGGCCGTCGTGGTCGGCGGCCTGCTGCCGGTCCTCATGATCCTCGTCGCCGGCCCCTGGCTTGTGGCACGGGGAGCGACCGCCGGGATGATCCTCGGCGCGCTGACATATGTCCTGGTGGGGGTCCAGCCCGCGCTGCAGAGGTTCGTGGACGCGATCAACGGTCCCGGGCTGTGGCTCGTCGTCACCCTGCGACGGATCGCCGAGGCGTCCTCTCGCCGGGGGCCTGTCGCGAATGCCCAGGCTCCGCAGTCGCCAGTGCCACTGGGGACGAGCAATGGTCGCAAGGACGTGCGGCTTAGCAGCGTCACGTTCGCCTATGGCCCCTTCGCCGAGCCTGTCATCCGAGATCTCGACCTGGCGGTGGCGCAAGACGAGCATCTTGCGGTGGTCGGGCCCAGCGGCGCGGGCAAGTCGACGCTGGCCAACGTGATCGCCGGTGTGCTCCAGGCGCAGGCCGGTGAGGTACGCCTCGGCGGAGTGCCGCTGCGGCGGGTGGACCGGGCGATGCTCGCGCAGCAGCGCGTGCTGATCCCGCAGGAGGCGTACGTGTTCGCCGGCTCGTTGTACGAGAACCTCGCCTACCTGCACGAGGGCGCCGGTCGGGCCGAGATCGACCAGGCGGTCGACCTTCTCGGTATGCGCACGCTCGTCGAGCGATTGGGCGGCTACGAAGCCAAGCTGGATCCGGCGACCCTGTCGGCGGGCGAGCGTCAACTCGTCACGCTGGTCCGCGCCTATGTATCGCCAGCATCGCTGGTCATCCTCGATGAGGCCAGCTGTCACCTTGACCCGGCAGCCGAGGCCGTCGTCGAGCAGGCGTTCGCGCTCCGCCCGGGAACGTTGATCGTCATCGCTCACCGAATCAGCTCGGCGCTGCGCGCACAGCGGATCCTGGTGCTGGATGGGACGCAGGTGCTCCACGGCACCCACCAGGACCTCCTACAGCGATCCGCGCTCTACCGCGATCTCGTGGGCCATTGGCGATCGGGCGTCATGCACGCGGCCTGAACGTAGACCGGTGCCCATCGCAGCACCCTACGATCGACCGGCCCATCTCAAATGAGGACCTTCTGCTGTTTCCGGGGGTCATTGGGGTAGTGGTGGGCAGAGGCCGCCGAGGCTGAGCATGGCGAGGGCGATGAGCGCTTCGGGGGTGCGAAACCCGTAGGCGCGGCGGGTGATCAAACGTAGCTGGGTGTTGATTTGCTCGATCCGCGCGTTGCTCAATCGGTGGCGAATGGCGGCTTCGATCCCGGGACGCTGTGTGGTGATCGTCTTGGCGAGCTTCACGAACGGAGCCAGGCGGCATCGTCGTGCCCAGGCGAGCCACGCATCGGTGTGGTCACTTGCAGTGGCCCCACCGTGGACGCCTGAAGTGGCCCCACCTCCGTCGTGTCGCTGTTGTTGTGGATGTTGCCGTATCGGTGCGCGGCCGGTCGTCGCGGAGCCCTGCGGCCGTAGGCCGCAGGGTGTAGCGGCGATCGGTCGCGCGCGCGTCCCGGGCGGGGTCAGCCTCCCTTCTTGGTGCGTTGCGCGAGGCCGTGGCGGAAGCGCCAGGACTCGGTGCCGGTGTCGATGATGTGCGCTTTGTGGGTCAGGCGATCGACGACCGCTTTCGCGAGGCGAGGGTCGGGGAAGACCTTCGTCCATTCGCTGAAGGGCAGGTTCGTCGTGACGATCAGGCTGCCGCGCTCGTGGCGGTCAGAGAGGACTTGGAAGACGAGCTCGGCGGCACCGTCGGGCAGCGTCAGGTACCCCAGCTCGTCGAGGACGACGACCTCGGTTCGCTGGTAGCGGCCGACGACTCTGTTGAGCTCGCGGCGGCTCTCGGCTTCTTGGAGCTCGTTGGCGAGGCCGGCCAGCGTCGTGAACCTGACGCGGCGGCCTTGGTGGCAGGCGCAGACCGCCAAGGCCGTCGCGAGGTGCGTCTTGCCGCTGCCGGACTCGCCGACGAGGATGACCTGCTCTCGGTCGTCGATCCATGAGCCCTCGGCCAGCGCGGCGATCGTGGCCTGTGGGATGGTCGGTGCGTGGTCGAAGTGAAAGTCCTCCAGGCGTTTGATGATCGGGAAGCGCGCGTCGAGCAGGCGGCGGCGCTCGCGGCGCTCGGCGCGCTCGGCGATCTCTGCGTCCAGCAGCGCGGCGAGGTACGCGACCGGGGTCTGCTGCTCGCGGACGGCGTCGGCGGCGAACTCGCGGAACCTGCGTCTGACGGTCGGGAGCTTCAGCTCGACGGCGTGCGCCTCGATCAGCGCTTCCAGCGCGGCGGTCCTGGCGTTGCGCGGCGCGCTCATGGCAGCATCTCGCCGCGGGCGCGGTGGTCGGCCAGGTCGGCGAGCTCGAGCAGCCGGAACGCGAGGTCGCGCGCCTCGTGGCTGGCCAGGGCGGCCTCGATCGGCTCAAGCTCGCCGTCCCAGTCGGCCAGCTCGAGCGTGATGTATTGCTGCGCTGCCCAGTCGCCGAGGATCGTCAGCTGCGCGTCGAGGTAGGCGTTGGCGACGCAGTAGCCAGGGTCGTGGCTGCTCATCGCGAGCCC
>JBPCJA010000059.1:0-4632 GCA_051005755.1 Solirubrobacteraceae bacterium | reverse complement strand
GCGATTGGCCAATCAATGGGCGACTTCTTGGACTCCCCACCGACGGGGTCGCCATTCGCCGCCCGCCACGGCGCAGACGTGTCACGCGGGGACCGTCTGTTCCCCGCGTGACGATGTCCTGCGGGTCGTCGTTTGCGCTCAGGCGAAGGCGCTGGCCTTCACCCAGCCGGTGATCTTGAACGGCTTGATCACGCCCTTGGAGTTCTTGGCGTGCTCGCCGGTGACGGTGGCGGTGCCGCGGTACCACAGGCCCTTGGCCGAGCCGTGCGTGACCCGTGCGATGCGGTCGATCTTGAACTTGTTGCCCTTGAAGATCGTGCCGGAGAAGACACGGCCCGGGGCCTTGTTGTCGACGTAGGCCTGCTTGGCGGTGACCGTGACGGTCTGCCCGACGTTGGCGGCGCTGGCGGCCGGAGCGAGGGTGCCCCCGGCGAGCACCGCGACAGCGGCGACCGAGAGCAGGATGCGATGCAGGTGATGTCTCATGTACACCATGCTGGCGCCGCCCGGACCACATCCGGGCGCACCAAGGTGGGCGATCTCGACACCCCTCTTCGGGGCGACGCGCGCGGGCTCGGAGCCTGTGCTCCGAGCCCATGTCGCGTCAGGTCAGTCCGGCTTCGTGAGCTCGAACGTGTACGCGCCGCTGCCGCTGTATGACACGACGCGCCAGCGGTATGTGCCGGCGGTGGCGCTGTAGGTGATGTCGTCGCTGGATGTCGAGCTGATCGCCCGCGCGACCTGCGTCCAGCCCGAGCTGGTGCGCTTGTCGAGGTACAGGTCGAAGTCGGCTGTCGAAGGTCCGCGCAGACAACCGCGGTGCGTACCGGCGGTGACCGACTCGTAGGACGACCCGTTGGGTGCAATCGCCGACGCCCCGGTTGCGCCCAGAGAACCGCTGAAGCTCTGTGCCAGCCCGTGGGTGCAGGCGGCGGCGGTGCGACGCCGAGCCCCGAGGACAGCAGCCGGTTCGGGGAGCCGGTCCCGGCGTCCGTCACCTTGCCGGCGGTCGCGCCGGCGTGCACGGCGTCGGCGACCGTGCCCGGCGACGCGGTCGGATTGCTCTGCAGGTACAGCGCCGCGACACCGGCGACGTGAGGCGTGGCCATCGACGTGCCGCTGATCGTGTTCGTCGCCGTGTCCGACGTGTACCAGGATGACTTGATGCTCGAGCCGGGCGCGAACAGGTCGACACAGGTGCCGAAGTTCGAGAACGACGAGCGTGCGTCGGTCGAGGTCGTCGACGCGACGGTGATCGCGCTCGCGGCGCGCGCCGGCGAGCCCAGACAGGCGTCGGCGTTCTCGTTGCCGGCCGCGACCGCGTAGCTCACGCCGTCGGCAATCGAGTTCGCGACGGCCTGATCGAGCGCCGTCGACGTCCCGCCGCCGAGGCTCATGTTCGCGACGGCCGGCTGGCCCGCCGCGTGGTCGCCTGTCACCCAGTTGACGCCGGCGATGACGCCCGAGTTCGTGCCGCTCCCGGTGCAGTCGAGGACGCGCACGCCGACGAGGTCGACCTGCTTGGCGACGCCGTAGGTCGAGCCGCCGACCGTCCCTGCGACGTGGCTGCCGTGCCCGTTGCAGTCGTCGGCAGATCCGCCGTCGACGGCGTCGTAGCCCGAGACGGCGCGGCCGGCGAACTGCTGATGGCTGAAGCGCACGCCCGTGTCGACGATGTACGCCTTGACGCCTGCGCCCGCCGGGGTGTACGAGTAGGCTTGGTTCAGCGGCAGGCTGCTCTGATCGATGCGGTCCAGGCCCCAGGGTGGAGCCGACTGCGTCGTGGTCGCCGACACGATGGCGTCGGCCTCGACGTAGGCGACGTCAGGATCGCTTCGGACGTCGGACAGCGCCGTAGCCGGAAGCATTGCGGCGTAGCCCTTCAGCGCTGAGCCGTAGTCGCGATCGACGCGGGCGCCCCTGGCCCGTGCCCTGTTCTTCGTGCGCTCCTTCGAGGCGTCGCTCGCGGCGCTCTTCATCACGACGATGTAGTGACCGGGGATGGCACCCGGCTGCCCGGTCCCGGTCACGGGCGCCGCGGTGTGCGCGACGCCGCTTGCAGGCACCAGGGCGAGCGCGGCAACGGCGAGCGCGAGGGCCTTCGTGGAGTTCTTGGAGGCGATTCGGCCACGACTGGTCATGAGCTCGGGACCGTCGCGCGAAGGCGAGATGAGGACATGGGGTCCCACCTCGACGCAAGCGGCCCAGAGCTGTTGTCGCCGGCGGAAATCTGGACCACCGGCCCAACCCCCCGGCCGCTCAGCATCGGGGTGTGTCATCCAGCGAACGCATAACGATCGTGAAATGACCCACATGCCCCGCAACCTGCCGCTCGCGACCCGACCCGCCCCTCCTTGAACGATGCCGTTCGGCGAACGCCGACACGCCGTCCCGGCGACCGAGCTGAACGCGGCCCGGCACGGGAGGACCGGGGTGGCCGGGTGTGCAGCAGCGGGGCGGGACCCGGCGAACTTGCGCCGCCGGCGCCCCCGCTACCCCGGCGGCGGCGACGCCACGTCCGGCCGCGTGCCGAGCGTCACGGTGAGCGTGCGGTCGCTGCCACCGCGGCGCACGCGGACGCGGACGCGGTCGCCGGGCTTGCGCGCCACCACCGCGGAGGCGACGTCGGCGGACTCGGAGATCGTGCGACCGCCGATGGTCACGATGCGGTCGCCGAGGCGCATGCCTGCGTCGTCGGCCGGACCGCGCGGGACGACCCCTCGGACGACCGCGCCGGTGCCGGCGTCGGTGTCGCCCGCCGAGACGCCGAGGTAGGGGCGCTTGATCTCGCGGCCGCTCTTGAGCTGCGGCAGGACCTGCTTGGCAGTGTCGATCGGGATCGCGAAGCCGACCCCGTCGTTGGCGCCGGTGCTCGTCGCGATCTGGGCGTTGACGCCGACGACGCGCCCGCCGCCGTCGAGCAGCGGCCCGCCCGAGTTGCCGGGGTTGATCGCGGCGTCGGTCTGGACGGCGTTGTCGATCTGAAAGCCGTTGGGCGCCGTTATCGAGCGCCCGAGCGCCGAGATGACGCCGGTCGTGAGCGTGCCTTGCAGGCGGTAGGGGCTGCCGATCGCGACCGCCGGCTGGCCGACCTTCAGCGCGCTCGACGCACCGAGCACAAGCGGCGTGAGCTTGCGGTCTGAGGAGCTGGGATCCATCTTCAGGAGCGCGAGGTCGGTCGACGCATCGACGCCGACGACCCGGGCGCTGACCGGCCCGCCCTCCTGGAAGCGCACGCGGACGCTGTCGGCGTTGTCGACGACGTGCTCGTTCGTGAGGATGTGGCCGTCGCGGTCCAGGACGAAGCCCGAGCCTGTGGCACCGGCGTCGCCGGCCTGCGCCTCGACGGAGACGACGCCAGGGCTCACGCGCTCGTAGAGCGCCGAGACGTCCGTGGCGCTGCGTGCGGGAGCGACGGGAGCGGCCGGCGCGGTCGTGACGGCCGGCGCGAGCGCCACGGTGTCCTGCGAGTCGAACGCGCCACCGATCGCCAGTCCCCCGAGCGGGAGGCCGACGGCAAGCGCCCCGAAGAGCGCGGCGAGGAAGTTCGAGCGGCGGTGGTCGGCGGGCATCGACTCGGCATTCAACGCTCCGGCGCTGAAGCCGACCTCACCACTTCGTAAGAGTTCTGTCAGCCGGAGACCTCCCAGGGGCCGACTGGCACAAGTACCCTTGCTCCATGGCCACTGAAGAACGCCTCACCGTCGCCCCGATCGTCGGCCCGGACGACCCGCGGCGCTTCACTGACTCGGGCATCGAAATCGCCCCGCTCTACACCGAGGACGACGTGCCGGACGACCTCGAGCTCGGTGCGCCGGGAGGGTTTCCGTACACGCGCGGCGTGCACCAGGAGATGTATCGCAAGCGGCCCTGGACGATGCGCCAGTACGCCGGCTACGCGTCCTCGAAGGAGTCCAACGAGCGTTACAAGTACCTGCTGGCGCACGGGTCCACCGGTCTGTCGATGGCCTTCGACCTGCCCACCCAGCTCGGCCTGGACTCCGACGACGCGCGCTGCCTCGGCGAGGTCGGCCGCACCGGCGTCTCGATCGACACGATCGACGACATGCGCACCGTCTTCGACGGCATCCCGCTCAACGCGATCTCGACGTCGATGACGATCAACGCGCCGGCGACCGTGCTGCTCGCGCTCTACTCGCTCGTCGGCGAGGAGCAGGGCGTCCCGCTGAGCGAGCTGAGCGGCACGACGCAGAACGACGTCCTCAAGGAGTACATCGCGCGCGGGAACTTCATCTACCCGCCCGAGGGCACGATGCGTCTGACGACGGACCTCTTCGCGTACTGCAAGGAGTTCGTCCCGAAGTGGAACACGATCTCGATCTCGGGCTACCACTTCCGAGAGAAGGGCTGCTCGGCTGTACAGGAGGTCGCCTTCACGATGTGCAGCGCGATCGCCTACGTGGAGGCGGCGATCGACGCCGGCCTGGAGGTCGACGAGTTCGCGCCGCGGCTGGCGTTCTTCTTCAACGGACACAACAACGTCTTCCAGGAGGTCGCGAAGTTCCGCGCCGCGCGGCGGATGTGGGCGCACATCATGCGCGACCGGTTCGGGGCCAAGGACGAGAAATCGCTGAAGCTGCGCTTCCACACGCAGACCGGCGGCGTGACGCT
>JBPCJA010000058.1:0-5164 GCA_051005755.1 Solirubrobacteraceae bacterium | reverse complement strand
GGGGGTTTGGCCGGCCAGGGTGTCCACGTCGATCACCCGCGCGAGCGGCTTGCCGCGCGTGTGGACCTCGAGGATCTTGGCGCGCCCCTTGCGGTCGGGACGGTCGACGACGATCTGGCGGTCGAAGCGGCCGGGGCGCAGCAGAGCGGGATCGAGGATGTCGGGGCGGTTGGTGGCGGCGATCAGGATGATGTTGTCCTTCATCTCGAACCCGTCCATCTCGACCAGGAGCTGGTTGAGCGTCTGCTCGCGCTCGTCGTGACCGCCGCCCAGTCCGGCGCCGCGGTGGCGGCCGACGGCGTCGATCTCGTCCATGAAGATGATGCAGGGGGAGTTCTGCTTGGCCTGCTCGAAGAGATCGCGCACGCGCGAGGCGCCCACCCCCACGAACATCTCGACGAAGTCCGAGCCGGAGATGGAGAAGAACGGGACCCCGGCCTCGCCGGCGACCGCGCGCGCCAGCAGCGTCTTGCCCGTGCCGGGTGGCCCGTAGAGCAGGACGCCCTTGGGGATCCGTGCGCCGAGCGCCTGGAACTTCTTGGGATTCTCGAGGAACTCCTTGATCTCGTGGAGCTCCTCGACGGCCTCGTCGGTGCCCGCGACATCGCGGAACGTGATCTTCGGGGAGTCCACGCTCATACGCTTCGCGTGCGACTTGCCGAACGACATGACCTTCGAGCCGCCGCCCTGCATCTGGTTCATGAGGAAGAACCAGAAGCCGATGAACAACAGGAACGGGAGGACGTACGTCAGCATCGAGACCCACCCGTTCGTGCGGGTCCCCTTGACGTCGAACTCCTGGATCTTGTTCTGCTGCTCGGCCTTGAGCAGCTGGGTCGTGAGCTCGGCGCCGTAGGCGGTGGCGAAGCCGATCTCGTACTGGGTCTTGTCGCGCTTGGTGACGAGCAGCTCGTTGCTGCGGTTGCGCATCTCGACGGTCTTGATCTGCCGCTGGTCGAGCTGCCGGGTGAACACGCCGAAGCCCGGATCGGCCTTCTTGTTCGGGCTGGAGATGAGCTGCTGGGCGAAGAACGCCAGGATGACCACGATCAGGATCGGGAACATCGCGCTCTTCGAGAAGCGGCTCATGACGGTTGCACTCCCTGTGACACGAACGGCCAGCGTAGCAGGGGCGATCGTACGTCCTGGCCGATGGTCGAGGCCGCCCCGAACCCGCCGCGGGCGCCCTGCCGTCGCGTCAGGCCGTCTCGTCGAGCACGGCGACGTAGGGAAGGTTGCGATAGCGCTCGGCGTGGTCGAGGCCGTAGCCGACGACGAAGCAGTTGGGGATCTCGAAGCCGACGTAGCGTGGCTCGAGCTGGACCTTGCGACGCTCAGGTTTTGTGAGCAGCGCGCAGACCTCGATGGACGCGGGGTTGCGCGCGCCCAGGTTGCGCAGGAGGTACTGGAGCGTCAGGCCCGAGTCGACGATGTCCTCGACGATGAGCACGTGGCGCCCCTCGAGCGCGACGTCGAGGTCCTTCAGGATCCGTACGACGCCGGAGGAGTCGGTGGCCGAGCCGTAGCTCGCGACGGCCATGAAGTCGACCTCGCAGGGGACCGCGATGTGGCGCATCAGGTCGGAGAGGAAGAAGACGGCGCCCTTGAGCACGCCGACGAGCAGCAGGTCACGGCCGGCATAGTCGGCGCTGATCTGGCGACCCAGCTCACGGACGCGCCGGGAGAGATCATCGGGCTGGACGAGGATCTCTCCCACGGCGGCGTCGCGCATTCGCCCGCAGTCTAGGCCCGCCGCAGGATCGGTCAGGCTCAGGACACTCAGGGCGCCGTGCGCGTCGGCGCCGCAGGCCCGGCGGGCGTGGGCTCGACGTGCACGATGCCGCCGGCGACGACCACGCGGGCGCCGTCGCCGAGGTCCAGCGCGCCGTCGCCGAGCGCGAGGACGTCGTCGAGGCGCCCGGCGGCGCGGGCGCACAGGCGCCCGGCGGCGTCCTCGGCGAGGCGGCGCAGGACGAGCCGTGCGAGCGCGGGCGGCAGGGCGGCAAGGTGTGCCACGGCGATCCTGTCTCGGCCCGCGAGCGCGGTGTCGACGACGTCGTCGAGCACGGCGGCCTCGTCACGCAGGAGCTCGGCCGTGCGCACGACGTTGGCCTCGGCGGCCGGATGAAGCTGGCGCAGGGCCGGCACCAACGCGGCGCGTGCGCGGTTGCGCGCGTAGGTCGGATCGTCGTTAGAGGCGTCCTCGCGCCAGGTCAGCCCGCGCGTCGCGCAGTGCGCCGCGGTCTCCTCGCGGGTGACCCGCAGCAGCGGGCGAACGAGCAGGCCGTCGCGCTCGCCCATCCCCAGCAGCGCGCGCCGCCCCGGCGACGCGGCGAGGCGGTAGAGCACCGTCTCGGCCTGGTCTGAGGCGGTGTGCCCGGTCGCCAGCCGCGCGCGGCGGGCGACGGCGAGCCGCGCCCCGGCGCCGAGGCGCACGTCACGCGCCCAGGCCTGGAGGTTGCCGGCGTCCTCGGGCCGCCGCGCGGCATGGACCTCGAATGCCACCCCGAGCCGGCCGCAGAGCGCGCGGCAGTGCGCCTCGTCGGCGGCGGCCGCGTCGCGCAGGCCGTAGTTGACGTGCAGGGCGGCGACGGCCTCGGGGCCGGCGAGACGGACCGCGACGTCGAGCAGGCAGATCGAGTCGCGCCCGCCCGAGAGCAGGACGACGACGCTGCTGCCGGCCGGCAGCAGGCCGGTCGCGCGCACGCGCTCGAGCAGGTCGTCGGTGGGCACGGTGCGAGCGAGTCTAGGGTGCTCCGGGTCGACCCCTAGGGATCATTCCCAATAGGCAGCGCAGCGTCGCATGCCGAGACTCCGGTGCATGAACACCACCTCTGACACCCCCGTTTCACCACCACCCTCCGACCCCGGCCCGCGCCGCTTCGAGCGGTCGAGCAGCGACCGCATCATCGGCGGCGTCTGCGGAGGCCTCGGGCGCTACTTCGGCATCGACTCGATGCTCGTCCGCATCGGCTTCATCGCGCTCGCCCTGCTCGGCGGCATCGGCCTCGTCGTCTATGCGGCGGCCCTCCTGCTCGTGCCGCAGGACGGTGAAGTGCCGCCGTCCCCGACGAGCAATCGCGACCGCGCGCTCGCTGCCGGCGTCCTGATCGCGCTGACGATCGTGGGCTTTGCGCTGGGGGGCTTCGGCTTCGGCTTCGGCGGCGCGCTCGTGCCGGTCGCGTTCCTCGCGCTCGCGGGCCTCGCCGTCTGGTGGCTCGTGTCGGGCGAGCGCCCCAGTGGCAGCCCCGGCGACATCCTGCGCCGCGCCGCGCTCGGCTTCGGCCTGCTCGTCGGCTGCGGCGCGCTGGCGGTCGGCAGCTTCTTCGCGAGCGGCCTCGGCGGCGGGGTCGTCGTCGCCGGCCTCGTCATCGCGGCCGGCGCCGGGCTCGTCGCGGCAGCGTTCATCGGCGGCGCGCGCTGGCTCGTGCTGCCCGCGCTGGCGATCGCGCTGCCGCTCGCGTTCGTCTCGGCCGCCGGCATCGACCTCGACGGCGGCTTCGGCGATCGCAACGAGCGCCCGGCGACGCTCGCGGAGCTGGACGACAGCTACCGGCTCGGCGCCGGCGAGCTCGTCGTCGACCTGCGCGACCTCGACCTGCCGCCGGGCGATCACCGCCTGAAGATCGGCATCGGTGCGGGTCACGCGCTCGTGCTGGTCCGCGACGACGTCTGTGTCGCAAGCACGGCGACGGTCGGCATGGGCGCGGTCGCGGTCTTCAACCATGACGGCGGCGGCATCGACGTCGACTGGCACGACGGCCGCCGCGCCCCGGCGGGCACGGCGCGGCTCGTCGTCGACGGCGATGTCGGCCTCGGGCTGCTGGAGGTCCGTCACCGCGACGACCGCCGCTACGGACGCGGGTTCCACCCCGACCGCGCCGACGAGCGCAACGCCGCCTGCAAGACGATGACCGCGTCCACGAGGACGACCGGTGCGCACGGCTGATTCCGCGGCCCACGCGACCAGATGGCGGCGTAGGTCGTGAACCAGCCGTCCAGGCCCGACGGGGCGTCGCTCACGGCAGGGATCGTCCTGGTCCTGTTCGGCGCGGTCCTGCTGCTCGACCGCACCGGCACGCTCGACCTGACGTTCCGCGAAATGGCCCCGATCGCGTTCGGCGCGGTCGGGGCCATCCTCGTGGCCAGCGGGCTCTCGCGCGGCCGGCGCGAGCGATGATGCAGGACATGGCCGCAACCCCCGACCGCCGCGCCGGGGCGCCGCTGCGCGAGCTGCGACGCGAGCTGCGGCGCGATCCGGAGCACGGGATGGTCGCGGGGGTCTGCGCGGGGCTCGGCAGGCACCTCGACATCGATCCGCTTCTCCTGAGGATCGCCTTCGCCGCCACGACGCTCGCCAGCGGCGTGGGCCTCGTCGCCTACCTGCTGGCGTGGATGCTGCTTCCCGCGGGAGAGTCGACGAGCGCGACGCGCGCCGGCGCGTTCGGCGACGCGGTCGGCCGTACCGGGCGCGCAGCGGTCGAGGTCGCGTTCGGGGTCGGCTTCCTTCTGCTGTCGGTGCTCCTGGCGCTCCGCGAGCTGCTGCCGTTCTCTGACGCGCTGACCTGGCCGCTCGTGCTCGTCGCCGCCGGCGGCGCACTCATCTGGCGCCAGTCGGTCGGCGGTGGGCCGGCCGCCACCGAGGCGGCAGCCGGCGCGCTGCCGTCCGTCGCCCGGGACCCCGCGCAGCCGTCCGCCGCCCGCGACTCGCGGCCGGCGGTCATCTCGCGGATCGGCATCGGCGTGACGCTCGTCGTCGCTGCCGCGATCGTGTTCCTCCAGTTCACGGGCGCGCTTGCGGCCGCGACCGACGTCGCGCTCGCCGCGCTCGTCGTCGCGATCGCGCTCGTCGTCATCTTCGCGCCATGGTTCGTGCGCCTCCTGACGTCCCTGTCGGTCGAGCGCGCCGAGCGAATCCGCTCGCAGGAGCGCGCCGAGGTCGCCGCGCACCTCCACGACTCCGTCCTCCAGACGCTGGCGCTCGTGCAGCGCCGCGCCGGGGATCCGCGCGAGGTGGCCGCCCTGGCGCGGCGGCAGGAGCGCGAGCTGCGCGCCTTGCTGCTCGATCGGCCGCCGGCACGCGCGGGCGAGAGCCTCGCGGCGGCCCTCGACGCCGTGGCCGCGGAGGTCGAAGCGGCGCACGGCGGGGCCGTCGAGGTGGTGA
>JBPCJA010000057.1:0-10789 GCA_051005755.1 Solirubrobacteraceae bacterium | reverse complement strand
CGAAACCTGCCGCCTGCAAAGCCGCAACCTCCACGACTACCTACTGGACGCGATCACCGCAGCACTCCACGGCCAGCCCGCCCCCTCACTCATGCCCGCCGGACCCTGACCCCCTGAATGGGTACTGTCCATGATCGCCGTTGTTTGGGTGAACCCGCGCACCTTTACGGCGTCGATGAGGTCGAGCGCCGAGCGCAAAGGTCGTTTCGGCGGCGCTGGCCGTCTCAACGGTCCACGCGAGCGGCAGGCCGGTAGGAATGTAGATGGCGGCGTGAACCTTGTAGCCGTGGTACCCGCCGCCCTTGCGTGTCGAGACAGCCGAGCGGTGGCCCCACGTCACTTCGGGGTCAGAGAACCGCTTGCGCTCCGGGCCGTTCTTGGAGACGAACCGCTGGCCGTTCGCGTAGGCCGGGAGGTCCGACCCGTCGATCGAAACGTCGGTCCCCATCGCGGGCGTCTTGACCTTGAGCGCGGCGAGTACTCGTGCGATGCATCCGTCGAGCAGATCGCCGTTCGCACGCAGCTTTCGTGTGAAGCGGTAGCACGCCCACTCCGATGGCACGATGCCGTCCCCGGCGACGGCGGTAGCAAGCGCTTCGTGCTCGCGTACCAGGCGAACGGTCCGTGTCCACGTCGGGAGCACGTACATGGACTTCGCGAGTGCCATGCCGATCATCGCCCGAACCGGGTAACCGGGACGACCCGTCCAACGGGTCGCTTCAAGGTCAGCGACGAGCCGCGTGATCTCGGGCGAAGCGAGGAGTCCTGCCAGGTCGGCCGCAGCCGAACTGGGTGCTACGGTTTCTCCGACCAAGGAGTCAACCCTTCTTGGTCCAGACCCCCGGACGCGTCAACTTCGCAGGGGTCATTCATCGCGATTTGCAGGGATAATGTATCACGCAGGTCGGACGGAACGGCCGCGTCAGAACTGTCCCCGCAACACGTCGGGCGTGCTTGGGCAACCCCTCGCGCGGATGCCGTCCGACCGGCGAGCGATCCTCCGCGTCTAGACTAAGTAGACGCATGAACACTGCTGGGGAACCCTTGACCAGATTCGGAACCGATCCTTCGACCAGTCGCCGCGGCGCGCCCACCAGGCGTGTTCGTGGATCACGACTGCTCTTGGTCGGGCCGAATGGCCGGTACAGGACGCGCACGCGCCCGACGGGCAACCGCCGAGCGCGCGGCTTCCCACACCGGCTAGTACGAACAGGCCGTCGTGAGGCCAACCAGCATCCAGCCGTGCGCACCGTTCATCACGGTGAGCGTGGATCCAGCTGGGAAGTAGCGCACCGTCAGGGTGCGCCCGTCAATCGTGAGCGCGGCGTACCGGCCGCCCTCGCACACCGGCCTGCCGGGCCGGTGGTACTCGGGGTTGGAAACGTGCTTGAACACGGTTCCCTCCTTTGTTTGCTTAGCAGCCCCAGGAAATCAGACGGCTCGGCGGTTGCCCGCCGAGCCGTCTGCCGGGGTTGGTCAGTGGTGCGGCCGCCCTACGCACGAGTCCCATTCGTCGTAGGGCAGATCGTTCGCAGTTTCGAGCTGCGAGAAGTGCCACGCGAGTTCGGAGAGTTCGTGCTCTCCGAACGAGTCGTCGTTTGGCGTCACTGCTACGTAAGTGCAGCGGGGAAGCTCGTTGGTGTCGGTTGCGGTAATCGTGACTGATCCCTTCGTCCGTTGAACACGCCCCTCCGGTCGCCCTTCGCTCCGTGGAGCGAGTGGGCGATTCGGAGGGCGACGGACGGTAGCGCGACCTATGGATTGCTTGGAAAACCGGCGGAGTTGCGCTCCAACCGATAGAGCGCAGTCTTGCGTTGAGAGACGGTCACGGGTCGATCGGCATGAGCATCGGATCGACCGCTGAGTCGCCGGTTTGCGTGGGCGGGGGGTCGCGACGTAGGGTTGCGTCGTGTCATGAGCCCTTCGCGTGGACGGCCACCCGCACCGCTGAATCCCGATGCCTCCAAGGCCGCGTGGTTGGGTGCTGATCTTCGCGCTCGGCGTCTGGCACGGGGTTTGACGCTCAAGGCGCTGGGGGAACTGATCGGTTTCTCGCCACAGCACATCAGCGAGGTTGAGCGGGCCAGGGCCCCGGTGTCCCGGCCGTTCATCGAGGCGTGCGACAAAGCTCTCAACGCGGGCGGTGAACTGCTGGATCTGCTGTCCGGGGTCGTCTTTGAGCGGGCGATGCAGCGCCATAACCGCGCGGCTGCCCGCCGGTCGTCGTCCGCGAGCGGCGTGGACGAGACTGGCGCAGCCGCCGAGCCGGTGGCACTACGCTGGGAGCACGATCATCCGAGCGTTGCGAGCGAAGACGTGGACCCTGTAAACCGGCGTGGCCTCATCGGCGCGGGTGCCGGTGCCGCCCTCGGTGCCGCAAGCATGGGGGGTGCGGAAGCCTCCGGCCGGGTCGATCCCGAACTCGTCGCGCATTGGACGAGGCTGCTGGACCTGCTCGAAGCGCACGGTGCGATGTTCGGGTCACCCGCCGTGCTCGCCGCGTTGCGTCGCGAACTGGATGTCATTGCTGAGCATCGACGGGTCGCCCGCGGCCAACTGCGTACCAAGCTGCTGCGAGTGGAGGCGCGCTGGGCGGAGTTCGCGAGCTGGCTGAGCAACGACACGGGCGACCCGGCTCGCCGCGACTCCTGGGCCGTGCGTGCTTTGCGGCTCGCGAAGGAAGCGGACTACCCGGACATGCGCGCCTGGGTACTGATGTGGCAGAGCCAGTGGGCCTGCGACCGTCTGGACCCGCCGCGGGCAGTCGCGTTCGCACAGGCCGCTGGCCGTGTGCCGGACACGACGGACCGGCTGCGGTCGCTCAGCACGCGACAGGAGGCGTATGGGCATGCGCTTGCCAACGATGCGACCGCCTGCCAGCGTTGCCTCGATGATGCCCGTGCGATTCTCGACTGCCCGGACCCTTACAGGCGGCCGGACCTTGGCGAACCGAACGTCACCGTTCCGTACAGCATGGCCGCCGAAGCGCGCTGCTGGCTCGCGCTCCGGCCGAGCACGGCGATCTCCATGTTCGAGGATGTCCTCGGGCTCTGGCCGGCCGATCGCCCGCGTAGCCGCGGAGTGGCACAAGCCCGCCTCGCGCTTGCCTGCGCGGTCGCTGATGAGCCGGAGCGCGCGGCCATTGAGGGCATCAAGGCACTAAAGGCCGCTCACGACGCGAAGCGTTCGCTGGGCTCCTGAGCGAGGGAGAGTTGGTCAGGCGGAACGTGGGATAAACCGACCGCAGATCCGGGGTGCGGCTCACCACGCACGGGTCGAAGTCCCTGCGTTTGCAGGCACTTCTAGTTTCGCCAAGCCCTCCTAGACTAGTCCGGCACGAGCGCGTTGATGCCCGTCAGCGCCCGCCCGATGATGAGCTTCTGGATCTGCGACGTGCCCTCGTAGAGCGTCGTCACGCGCACGTCGCGAAACCAGCGTTCGACGGGGTGGTCGTCGACGTAGCCGGCGCCGCCGTGGACTTGGATCGCCTCGTTGGCGCACCACACCGCGGCCTCGGTGGCATAGAGCTTGGCGATCGAGGTCTCGGTCGTGCAGGGGCGACCGGCGTCGCGAAGGAAGCCCGCGCGCCAGACGAGCATCCGCGCGGCGTCGGTGCGGACCTTCATCTCCGCCAGCATCGCCTGCACGAGCTGGAAGCTCGCGATCGGGCGGTCGAACTGGCGGCGCTCGGTCGCATAGCGCACGGACTCCTCCACGCAGCCCTGGCAGATCCCGACGCAGCCGGCCGCGACCGAGTAGCGCCCCGCGTCCAGCGCGCTCATCGCGACCTTGAAGCCGTCGCCGACCGCGGCGAGCAGGGCGTCGTCGCCGACGTGGACGTCCTCGAGCGCGATCGACGCCGTGTCGGACCCGTGCAGCCCCATCTTGTGGTGGATCTCCTGCGCCTGAAAGCCCGGCTGCTCGGTGTCGACGAGAAAGCAGGCGAGGCCGCGGTGGCGAAGCTCGGGGTCCGTCTGGGCGAAGATCAGCGCGACCTTCGCGTGGTTGCCGAGCGAGATCCACATCTTCGATCCGTTCAGCACCCAGCCGCCGGCGACCCGCGTGGCCCGCGTGCGCTGGCTCGCGGCATCCGAGCCGGCCTCGGGCTCCGTCAACCCGAAGCAGCCGAGCCATTCGCCCGAGCAGAGCCTGGGCAGGTAGTGAGCCTTCTGCGCCTCGGTGCCCCACGCGAGGATCGAGCTGCACACGAGCGACGTCTGGACCGAGATGACCGTGCGCATCGCGCTGTCGCCGCGGCCGATCTCCTCGACGACGAGCCCGTAGGTCACGTCGTCCAGGCCCGCGCCTCCGTACTCGCGCGGGACGATCGCGCCGAGGTAGCCCTGCGCGGCGAGCTTGCCCACGAGCTCGAGGTCGAAGTGCCGGTTGCGGGCGTTCTCGCGGGCGCGCTGCACGATCTCGCGGTCGGTGAAGGCGCGCGCGGTTTCGCGGACGAGCCTCTGCTCGTCGCTGAGGTCGAAGTCCATCGGGGTAGCGTAGGCGCCGAGATGACCGGTCCCGCCTTTCAGCGCTGCGAGGACTGCCGGGCGGCGATCCATCCGCGACGCGTGCTGTGCCGCCGTCCACGCGAGTCGCTTGCGCGGATGAGCTCCTCGGTCCCGCGGTGCTCCTCGGCGACCGTGATCGGGTTGGAGCCCGACGGGTTGACGATCGACGTGTAGACGATCTTCTGCTTGGCCAGATGCGGCGTCGTAGACTCGCGCGGGTGCGTGTCCTGCTCGTCGGCGGCGGTTGCCGTGGCCTGGCTCTGGCCAGCGAACTCGTCGCTGACGGACACGCGGTCCGCGCCGTCACGCGCCACGAGCGCAACCGCGCGCGCATCGAGCAGGCGGGGGCGGAGTGCTGGATCGGCGACCCGGACGTCGTGGGGACGCTGCGCTACGCGCTCGAGAACGTGACGATCCTCGTCTGGGCGCTCGGCACGGCCGCCGGCAGCCCCGAGCAGAGCGCCGCACTGCACGGGCCGCGCCTGGAGATGATGCTCTCCAAGACGATCGACACGACCGTGCGCGGCGTGGTCTACGAGGCGGCGGGCACGATCGCTCCCGAGGCGTTCGCGACGGGTATCGCCGAGATCGTGCGTATGGGCGAGCTCAACCAGATTCCGTACGCCATCGTCGATGCCGATCCCGCCGGCCGGGAAGCCTGGGTAGCGGCTGCGCGCCGGGCGATCGACGGTCTCATCGGCGTAGGCGCTACGATGAATCACCATAAACCGGATAGAGAATTCCCAGATGCAATGAGGAGGAGGCCACATGGCTCTGACGATCGGTGATACGGCACCAGATTTCGAGGCGGAGACGACCGAAGGCCGGATCTCGTTCCACGACTGGCTCGGCGACTCATGGGGCGTGCTGTTCTCGCACCCGCGCGACTTCACCCCCGTGTGCACGACCGAGCTCGGCTACATGGCGTCGATCAAGCCGGACTTCGACAGCCGCAACGTCAAGATCATCGGCCTGTCCGTCGACCCCGTCGAGAACCACGCCGAGTGGTCGAAGGACATCGAGGAGACGCAGGGGACGGCGCCGAACTATCCGATGATCGGCGACTCCGACTTCAACGTCGCCAAGCTGTACGGCATGCTGCCGGCCGACGTCGAGGGCGACCCCACGAAGCGGACGCCAGCCGACAATCAGACGGTGCGCAACGTGTTCGTCGTCGGCCCCGACAAGAAGATCAAGCTCATCCTCGTCTACCCGATGACGACGGGCCGCAACTTCGACGAGGTCCTGCGGGTGATCGACTCGCTGCAGCTCACCGCGAAGCACAAGGTCGCGACGCCGGCCCAATGGCAGAACGGTGAGAACGTCATCATCGCCGGCTCGGTCTCCGATGACCAGGCGCGCGAGATCTACCCCGACGGCTGGGAGTCGCCGCGGCCGTACATCCGGATCGTGCCGCAACCGAGCTGACCCTCGCCCGCCCGAGCGAGCGTTGACGGAGGGTGCGGCGCACGCCGCACCCTCCGGCTCACGGCTCTGGTCGCGCCGCAGCGCCGTCGCCCCACCCGGCCAGCGGTCCGGCCACACGCAGTGCCGGCCCGCGCCGGCGCACTGCCGTCAGCGCGCCGGGACGCCGCGGGTTGCCGTCCGCGTAGGCGCGCTCGACCGCGCTGCGCAGGTCCTTCGTCCAGCCCCACTTCGGCAGGGCTTCGAGCCGGCGCGCGGCGGCTGTCGAGTGCTCGCAGACGACGACGATGCCGATGCGCGGCGCGACGTCGGCGAGCTCGAGGATGACGCGCTCGACGCCGGCCTCGCAGCCGGTCGCGTCGAGTACGACGACGTCGGGGTGCTCCTGGCGCATGAGCCCCATGACGTCGCCCAGCTCGTCGCATTCCCACAGGGCCATGATCGCGAAGACGACGGGGCCGAAGCCGCCGAGGACGGCGAGCGCGCGGTCGCGGTAGCCGAGGTCGGACCCGAGGACGAGGCTCCGGATCGGACGCAGCCGGATGACCCCGGACGTGGTGTCGCTGGCGCTCCTGGACGGCACGCGCGTAGTCTCGCTGGCCTGCCCGTCCGTTGTCGCTGGCGGAAGGTCGAGGATCGTCACCTCGGGGCCTATCCCAACCGGGACAGGCCCTCAGCGCAGCGGCACGAAGCGGACGGGCTCGAGCAGGTGGCGCTCGAAGCCGTTGGGGCCGCGGCGCACGAGCACGAGGTGCTCCCGTCCGTCGTGGGCGACCGGTGCCACGAGGCGCCCGCCGACGGCGAGCTGCCGTTCGAGCGCGGCGGGCACCACGTCGCGAGCCGTCGCGGCGACGTTGATCGCGTCGAACGGCGCCTCCCCGGGAAGGCCGAGGGCGCCGTCGCCGGCGCAGATCGTCACGTTGTCGATGCCGGCCACCGCGAGCGAGCGGGCGGCTCGTGCCGCGAGCCGCGGGTCGAGCTCGATGCCGCGGACGCGTGCGCACAGCCGCGACAGGACGGCGGCGTGGTAGCCCGAGCCGCTGCCGACGTCCAGCACGCGGTCCGTGGGCGAGAGCTCGAGCAGCTCGCACATCCGCGCGACGACCGTCGGCTGCGAGATCGTCTGGCCGCCCCCGATCCGCAGCGGGGCATCGACGTAGGCGGCCGCGGCGAGCGCGGGCGCGACGAAGTGCTCGCGTGGGACCGCCGCGATCGCGTCGACGACGCGATCGTCGGCGATGCGTGTACGCAGGCTGCGCAGAAGCTCGTCGCGTCCCATCGCGCGCCGTTCAGGTCGGCGTTGCGTCGAGCAGGGAATCGACGCGGGCGAGCAGGTCGCCCACGATCCGGGCCGTCGCGCCCCAGATGACGAGCCCCTCGCCGACGGAGTAGACGTCGCTGCGAAACGGGATGCCGCGGTGCAGCAGGCGCCGCCGGGCGTGCGCGGCGCGCAGGTCGGTGAGGCGCAGCTCGAGCACCTGGTCGACCTCCTGCGCTGAGGGGGTCCACGTGAGCCCGGGCTCGATGAGGCCGACGAACGGGTAGATCGCGTAGTTCGTCGCGACCGTCGGGGTCGGCGTCAACGCGCCGACGATCCGCACATGCTCGCGCGGCAGGCCGATCTCCTCCTCGGCCTCGCGCAGCGCGGTGACGCGCAGGTCGTCCTCGTCCTCGTCGCGGCGGCCGCCGGGGAACGAGATCTCGCCGGCGTGGCTGCGCAGGTCGTGGCGGCGGCGCGTGAAGACCGCGTGCACGTCGCCGCCATCGACGTAGAGCGCGACGAGCACCGCCGCCTTCGTGCGGCCGTGGACCTGCAGCGCCGTCGCCTCGATGGGGTCCAGCAGGACGGCGCTGAGCGCCTCAGACAGCGAGCTGTATGCGCTCGACACGCTCGTCGAACATGACCTCGCCGTCGAGCGTGCGGTGCACCGGGCACTTCGTCGCGATGACCTTCAGCCGCTGGACCTGCTCGTCGGAGAGGTCCGACGGCAGGCGCAGCGTGAGCGTGAACTTCGTCGGGCAGCCGCGCTCGGCCGGTGTGTACTCGCACTCGACCTCGACGTCGCGCAGCTCCCAGCCCTTGCGGGCGGCGTACATCTCGATCGTCACGGCCGTGCACGACGCGAGGCTTGCTGCCAGCAGCTCCTGCGACGAGGGGGCCGCGTCGTCGCCGCCGGCGTCGGAGGGCTCGTCGCAGTTCAGCCGGTGATGACGCACCTTGACGACGTGTCGAAAGCCGCCGATCCGCTGCGCTGATGCCCGCACGGACATGATGCTACTCCGGGTCAGACAGTGGGTGGAACAGCAGTCCGGTCGGAATCTTGGGAAAGAAGTACGTCGACTTCGGCGGCATGTTGACGCCGGCCGCGGCGATCTCCTGAATCTGGGTGACGGGGATCCCGCGCAGGAAGAAGCCGGCGTCGAACCGGCCCGACTTGACGAGCTCGCGGGCCTCCTCGAAGGAGCGCGCGTACCCGAGGCCGCGCAGGTGCGAGATGTCGTCCTCGCTGAGGCCGAGCGGACCCTTGAGCACGAGCGCCTCGAGCACCGCGGTGTCCAGGCGCCGGTAGGGCTCGGGCATGTCGCGCAGGGCCTCGTCGGCGACGGTCTGGTCCTTCAGCGTGAGGCGGAACGCGCGGCGGAAGTGGCTGTCCATGTAGCCCATCTGGATGCCGTCGCCGTCGTCGGGCGGAACGAGGTCGTCGGCCTCGATCGGCTCGATGTCGAAGGCCGCCCGCAGCGTGGCGGCGAGCGTCTCGGGCTTGTCGGTGCCCTTCAGGCCGCTGACGAGTCGGTGGGTGGGAAAGACCGTCAGGCCCTCGTCCTGCAGCGCGACGAGGCACATGAGCACGTAGCGGTGCGGTCCCTCTCCGCCGACCTCCTCGGCGTAGACGCGGGCGGTCTCGTAGCGGTGATGGCCATCGGCGATGAGCAGCTCGACGTCGGTGAGCGCGTCGCCCACGGTCGCGATGGCGTCGGGATCGGTGACCCGCCACAGCCGGCTGCGGGTGCCGTCGGACTCGGCGACCTCGCCGAACGGCTCCTGCTGCGTCGCCGGCTCGAGCGCGCGCCAGGCGCGCAGCTCGGGGTCGGAGTAGAGGGAGAAGATCGGCGAGAGGTTCGCGTGCGTGGCGCGCGTGAGGCGCAGGCGATCCTCCTTCGGCCCCGGGTGCGTGCGCTCGTGGGGGCGGATCGTGCCGGGACCGTAGTCCTCGATGCGCACGCGAGCGAAGAAGCCGTTGCGCGTCAGTCGGCGGCCGTCGGGCGCGGTGTAGTCCTGGACGAGCGCCCAGAGCGCGGGCTCGTCGTCGCGCACGACCGCTCCCTCGGCGCGCCAGGCGTCCAGCACGCGGGCGGCGTGGGCGTAGCGGTCGCCCCCGTCGGGGTCCTCGGGGAGGTCGATCGCGACGACGTTGTGGGGCGAGCGTGACTGCAGCTCCGCGCGCTGCTCGGGATCGATGACGTCGTACGGTGGCGCCGCCAGCGCCTGCAGCGACCCCGCCACGGCGGAATCGTAGTGCAGGGCTGCGAGCGGCTCGACGCGGGCCATCGCCGCGAGAGCCTAGTGGGCCGCGACGTGGTGTCGCCCGCCCGCGGCTACTTGCGGTAGGTCCGCGCCCCGAAGTCGGTCGTGTAGGTCGCCGACGGCGTACCCGCGACGTCCTCGGGCGCGCCGATCGCGATCCCGATGCCGATGTCCCGGAAGCGGCGGTCGAGCACGTTGCGACGGTGGCCGGGGGAGTGCATCCAGCCCTCGACGCTCTCCTGCGGAGTGGCGCGATCTCCGGATCCCCAGTAGAGGTTCTCGCCCAGCGACCACGTCGCGGCGCGGCTGAGGTAGGTCGTGCCGCGGATGCGGCTGCGGACCGTGCTGCCGCTGGGGCCGACGTGGTCGAAGAAGCTGTCGCGCACCATCTGCCGGCTGTAGCGGCCGGCGACCTTGCGCAGTTGGCTGTCGTGGCGCAGCGCACGCAGCCCGCGACTCGTGCGCTCGCGGTTGACGAGGCACAGGGTCCCGGCGCGGACCTGCGCGCCGTTCGCCGTGGTCGGCATGAGGCCGCCATTCGCGCAGGGCGCGGCGGCAGCGGAGGAGACCGGCAACGCGACGGCGAGGCAGGCGAGGGCGGCGGGGGCAAGCAGACGACGTGAGGGGGTGTGGGCCATGCCACCCCGATCGGCGCTCGCCCTTCCGTCCGCCACCGCGCGGCGACGGGTCTGGACGAACGGTGGAGGGGCACCGGCCGATCTGCATCGGCGGCTGTACGAGTGGGTGCGCCAGGCGTTTGCAGCGCGCGATCGCGGGAGGCCCTACCGTTCAGCACGCAACGGGATGTAGCTCAGCCTGGTAGAGCACCGCGTTTGGGACGCGGGGGTCGTCGGTTCGAATCCGGCCATCCCGATGGCAGATCCTCACGCGCGAGCGCCGGCTCCGGCCGGTTGCGCCATGCGCGAAGATCACGATTGACGTGCCCCGGACGCCTGGGACGGGCTGTGCGACTGGGTGCGCAGCACGAGCTGCCGGCGCCGGGCTCCCCGCCGATCGATGATTTCGCGGCGATGGCGAGGTCTACACGGCAACATCGACACGGAGGTGAGCGCAATGGGAGCAATACACGTGCACGAGTTCATGAGCCTCGACGGCGTGATCGACGCGCCGACGTGGACGTTCGACTACGGCTTTGACCCCCAGATGGGAGAGGCCATCGGCGCGGTCACGGAAGGTTGCCGAGGCATCCTACTCGGGCGCACGACCTACGAGGTGTTCGAGCCGTCGTGGTCGACGCGGACCGTGGAGGACGATCCAGGGGCGCCGTTCTTCAACGACACCACCAAGTACGTGGTCTCCGCGACGCTCA
>JBPCJA010000056.1:0-23847 GCA_051005755.1 Solirubrobacteraceae bacterium | reverse complement strand
CAGATCCTCGACCTCCTCACCATCCCCCGCGACGCCTACCACAGCGCCACCGCCGACCCCTGACCCAGATCTCTCCACCTCACCCGATGGGGGGAGCTATCGCCCCCGAGAAGTGCGGAACGAGAGTATGTCCTCCCCCGTGATGACAATCCAGACGTTCGCCGTGCTTCGGACGATGCTCGACGACCCCGATGCCGAGTGGTATGGCTTGGACCTGTCCAAGCGCTCAGGCCTTCGGCCCGGCACCATCTACCCGATGCTCAATCGGCTCCTGAACGCGGGCTGGCTTGAGCGTCGCTGGGAGGAGATCGATCCCACGCTCGAAGGGCGCCCGCGGCGGCGGCTGTATCTCCTGACCCGCGTCGGAGCGCCAGCTGCACGACGGGCATTGACCGAGCATCGAGCTTCGCTGGCCGGGCTCAATCCACCCAAGCCAATCAGGCCGCGAGCCCGACCGCGACCCGCGTGAACACCCTTCTTGTCATTCTCGCCGGCGTCGTGGCGCTCGCCGTCATGCTCCTACAGCTTTCGCACGACGACACGACCGTGCAACGGGGTGCGAGAAGCTGCACGAATCACTGCGATGTCCACCGTTGTGCGGGGACCTGCGGCCGAGCACGATTGCATCATGTTGGAGCTGTTCCCGCGAGAGCTCGCCCATCGCCGCAACGGTGCCATGGACATCTTCCTGTTCTGGCACCCCGCCGAAGAGGCCGTGACGGTTCGGGTCGAGGACCTGCGCACGGGCGTGCGCGTCGAGATGGAGGTCGACGAGCGCTTCGCGCTGCAGGCCTTCAACCACCCGTTCTCGTACGCCGTGAGCTGAGCCGGGCCGAGCTCAGCGCTACCGTTCGCGCATGAGACACGCCACCTGGCCGGTCGCCGCCGGCTCGCTGTTGCTCGGTTTCGCGGTCGCGGAGGCGACGGACGTGCGCGCGCTCGGCGGCGTCGTGCTCGTCGCGGGTGCCGGCTGGTGTGCGCTGCGCTGGCGGCGCGGCGCCGGTCCGAGCCGGACGGCCGCGCTGCTGCTGGTCTACGTCGGCACGTTCGTCGGCGCGCACGTCATCGCCGACGCCGTCGGCACGTGGCCGGCGGTACTGCTTGCCGCCGGCCTCACCGGGCTGGCGACGTGGGCGCTCGCCGACACGGCGGTGACGCGCGCCGGCGCCACCGCCTGACGCAGCGGCCGCGCGAGTCAGTCCTGGCCGCGCTCCACCTCGACGCTCTTGAAGACCGTCTCGACCGTCTCCTCGAAGCGGCGGCCGTTGACCTCGTCGTGGCGCATGAACGTCGGCGGATCGACGCGGACCTTCAGCGTGTACGTGCCGTCCGCGGGGACCTTCCAGTTGCGGCCGTAGTGGTAGATCATCGGGTGCCAGAGCAGCGGGTGCTCGTGGGTGCCGACCTCGTTGCCGTCGGGGTCGATGAGCGTCCCCGTGACCGTGAGGCCCGGCACGAAACGACCGTCGGACGCGTCGCAGACGGCGATCTCGACGTGAAGGTTCTCCTCCTCCGGATCGTGCCAGACGAGCTTGCCGTCCGCCCACATGTACATGCCCTCGGCCTCTTCGATCGCGTAGCCGATGATGTACTGGTCGGCGGGCTGCATGCCGCCGTCGTGGGCGACCTCCTCGGCCATGTACTCGAGCGCCTTGCGGTACGCCGCGCCCTGCTCGCGAGCGAGCTCGAGCTGCTTGGCGTCGGCCTCGCTCGTCTCCGGGTCCATCGGCGGCGGGCTCTGCTGATCGGTGGCCATCGGGTCTCCTCACGTTCGTTTCGAGGCTGGGTACCCACCAGGCTCGGCGGACTACCCGGTGTACGGCGTGCTGGGACCTCGGCGCTGCGGCGCGACGTAGAGCGAGTGCATGCTCGACCGGCGTGAGTTCCTGGCCCTCGGCTTCGCGGCGGCGCCCGCGCTCGTCGCTGCGACGCCTCGGCGCGCGACGACGACCCGCCCGGCTGCGCTCGCGACGGCCGACGCGGAGGCGCACGTCGCCGTCGTGTCGCTGTCGAGCATGCGCGTCGTGCAGCGCCTCGCGACGGTCGGCGATCCACGCAGCATCGAGAGCGCTCCCGGCGGGCGGGCCGTCCTCGCCCACGCGGCCTCGGGGGCGATCACGCTCATCGAAGGGAGGCCGCTGCGCGTGCGGCGCGTGCTGCGCGGCTTCGGCGCTCCGCGCTACACCGCGATCCGGCCCGGCGGGAAGCTGGCGTACGTCAGCGACTCCGGACATGGCGAGATCGCGGTCGTCGACCTCGTCGCGGGGCGCGTCGTACGGCGGCTCGCCGTCGGTGCCGGTGCGCGCCACCTGACACTGCACCCCGACGGCCGCACCCTGTGGGTCGTCCTGGGGTCGAGCGCTGCCGCGATCGCCGTCCTCGACGTTCGCGAGCCCGAACGGCCACGGGTGATCGCGCGCGTGCGGCCGCCGTTCCTCGCCCACGACGCCGGCTTCTCGCCGAGCGGCCTGCGGGTGTGGGTCACCGCGGGACGCGAGTCGCGGATCGCCGTGTATGACGCCGGCCGCCGCACGCCGGTCCGGGTCCTGCGCGCCGACGTCGCGCCCCAGCACGTCGCCTTCGGGGGCGGGGTCGCGTACGTGGTCAGCGGCGAGGCCGGCACGCTCGCCGTCCACGCGCTCGCCGACGCGGCGCTGCGGCGGCGCACGCGCATCCCGGCGGGCTCCTACAACGTCCAGCGGACCGGAGGGCGCGTCGTCACGCCCTCGCTGGCCACGGGTCGCCTGACCGTCCTGGACAGGCACGGCGTCGTGGCCGGGCAGGCGCGCGTCGCCGCGTCCGCGCACGACGCCTGCATCGTGTCCTGAGCGCAATCCGTGCGCCATCGCACTGGCGAGGCCGCCCGCAGCCGGGGTAGTGTGGCACGCCGTGAGCGAGCTGCCCTACGAGCTTCGCACGACGTGGAAGAACCACCTCGGCAACCAGCGGATCGATCCGCTGCGGATCTACGCGCCACAGACGATCGACGAGGTCGTCGCGATCGTGCGCTTCGCCGAGCGCGACGGCGTGACGGCGCGCGCCGTAGGCTCGGGGCACTCGTGGTCGGACGTCGCGCTGACCGAGGGCTTCCTCATGAGGACGAACGCTCTGGCGCGCGTCCCGGCGACCGAGCCGGACTTCGTGCGCGACGGATGGGCGGGGCGCCGCCTCTTCCGCGCCGAGGCCGGCATTCGCATCAAGGAGCTCAATGCGTTTCTCGACCGTACCGGCCTGGGGCTGGAGATCATGGGCGGCTACGACCATCAGACGGTCGCGGGCGTCATCTCGACCTCGACGCACGGCTCCGGCACGCGCTTCGGACCGCTGAACGACAGCGTGCGCTCGCTGGACATCGTCACCGCCGGGGGTCGCGTGCAGCGGATCGAGCCCGCGGACGGGCCGACCGACCGCGCCGCCTACGAGGCTCACCACGGCGACCGTCGCACGCTTGTCCAGGACGACCACGCCTTCGACGCCGTCGCGGTCGGCATGGGCTGCATGGGGATCATCTGCACGGCGATGATGGAGGTCCGCGAGCGGTACCACCTGCGCGAGGTCCGCGAGCTGCATCCGTGGGCGAAGGTCCGCGCCGACCTCGAGGACGGCGGCGTCTTGGATGCCAACCGTCACTACGAGGTCATCTTCAGCCCGTATGCGCGCAAGCAGGCCTACCCCTGCCTCGTCACGACCCGCAACATCACCGAGGACCCTCGCCATCGCCCGTGGGACAAGCGCATGCGCAACTGGCTCGTCGAGGCGCTCTCGGCGTTCCCGCTCACGCCGCACGTCATCAACCTCCTGCTCGACGTCCGCCCGAGCCTGGCCCCGGCGATGCTCGAGGGCGCGATGAAGGCGCTCGTCAAGGACGAGTACGACTCGGTGAGCCACAAGGTCTTCAACATCGGCCTCGCGAACATCCTGCCGGCCTACTCGGCGGAGATCGGCGTGCCGATGGACGGCCGCCACATCGAGGCCGTCGAGCGGATCTTCGAGGTCGCCGACGAGCGCCGGCGGCTGGGTTCCGTCTACCAGAGCTCGCCGATCGCGCTGCGCTTCGTCAAGGCGTCACCCGCGTACCTGTCGATGATGCACGGGCGCGACACGATGATGATCGAGCTCATCGGCCTGACCGGCAACGACGGCGGCTATGAGCTGCTGCACGCCTACGAGGAGGCGCTCTACGCGCTCGGCGGCCGGCCGCACTGGGGCCAGGTCAACACGCTCACCGGCAGCCACGGCCTCGTCGCCTCGATGTATCCGCGCTACGAGGACTGGCAGGACGTCCACCGACGCCTGAACGCAAGCGGCGTCTTCGACAGCCCGTTCTCCAAGCGCGTCGGGATCTCGGCGGACCGGTTCCGGGCGTAGGCGGGCGGAGGGCAGCAGAGGTCGTTACGACGGGGGCAGTGCCCGCGACGGTAACTGGTCCTGCTGCCGGTACTGTGCTGGTCATCCCGGACCGGTTCGGTCATGTTATTGGGTGCCGTCGTGGCGAAGGCGCACGCTGGATCTCGTCGTCCGCGAGCGCGTCGGCGCAGCGCTCGCCCGGATGTTCGAGCTGCCGGGGTAGCGGTGGTGGGAGATCGGCCGGCCCTCTCTTGGTGGCTGTGCTCGATGCCGGCGTCGGTGAACGGCATCATTGAGGGAGGGTGGAGCCGGTTGCGGGGCTGAGGGACGCGGAGGTCGAGGCGCCGTGTGACGTTCTGGGCGATGGTCGACCTGCATATGACCCGGTTCGGTGCGGCGGGTGTGGCGAGCCCGGGGTTGTGCATCGCATGGCTGTATGTGGCCCGGTTGGGTGCGGGGGGTGTGGCGAGCCCGGGGTTGTGCATCGCATGGCTGTATGTGGCCCGGTTCGATGTGCCCCGAGTCAAGATTCTTGACGCGGGACAGATGCGAGCCCGCCCCCGAACCGGGTGTTGTGCAGCACCGCCGGCCGCGAGTGTCGACTTCTCGATCCCGCCGCTCGCCTCGCGGGCGTCCGCGGCCGTGATCGCCACCGGCGGAGTTCCGCACGACCCAGAACCAGGTCGGCGGGGGCACGTCGACGATCGAGACCGCGCGCTTCGTGCTGCCACCACCGGAGGAGGTGCCGGCGCTGCTGGCCGACTGGGAGCGCTTCGCCCACGACGAGGTCGAGCTGCCGTTGCTCATCAAGACGCGCTGCTGCACTACCAGTTCGAGACGCTGCACCCGTTCCTCGATGGCAACGCCCGCCTCGGCCGGCTGCTGATCGTGTTCGTCCTCGTCGAGCACGGTCCTCTTACCGTGCCGGTGCTGTATCTGAGCGCGTATCTCGAGCCAGATCGCGAGCGCTACTGCGAGGCGCTGCAGACCGGCGACCCGCTTCCCTGGATCGAGCTGTTCCTGCGCGCCGTGCACTCGCAGGCAACGGATGCAGTGGCGCGCGCCCCCAGCCACGATCGGGCGCCGGAAGTCCAGCGGCGCGGCGCTCGGCGCGCGCGAGGAGCACGATCGCGTCGACCTCGTCGCGCGCGGTCGCGACCGCCAGCTGAGCTTCAGCGCAGCGGGGAGCATCGGCGCAGCACGTCGAGGCACGCGCACGGCCTTCGGGATGCCGGCAGGTTGACGACCCCGGCACCCCGTGAAGGCACTTTGCATTATGCACCGTTTACAAGTGTGTATCTCTGTGACACTTGTCACGCTATGTGAGAGTGGCAAAAACGCTGTGCTACGCTGGCGCTACCTATTGGTCTCTTAGCACGAAAGAGTTTCAGTGACTCAGACTTATCACGATCATTTCGTCCGCTCGGGCCAGCATTTCGAGCGCGCCCGGCACGTGCTTCCCGGCGGGGTCACCAGAAGCCTGAGCGCCTGGCCACCGCACCCCGTCTACGTTCATTCCGGCGAGGGGGCATTCGTCTCCGACCTGGATGGCCACCGGCTGCTGGACCTGAACAACAACTACACCGCGCTCGTGCTCGGTCACGCCCATCCTGAAGTCGTCCGCGTCGTGACCGAACAGATCAAGAAGGGAACCTCCTTCGCCTTCTCGACCGAGCTCGAAGTCGAGCTGGCCGAGATGCTCGTCGAGCGAGTCCCGTCGGTCGAGCGCGTGCGGTTCGTGAGCTCGGGAACGGAGGCCGCGATGTTCGCGCTGCGCACCGCGCGGGCCGCGACCGGCCGCTCCAAGATCGCCAAGATGGAGTGCGGCTACCACGGGGCGCACGACGACGCTGCCGTGAGCGTTCGGCCCAAGCTGGAAGATGCGGGTCCCCCGGAGCGGCCACGGTCGGTGTGCGAGGTGGACGGCTTGATCGCGGGCGGGACGGACAACGTGGTCGTGTTGCCTTTCAATCGCCCGGCTGAAGCGATCGAGCTGATCCGTCAGCATGCGGACGACCTGGCGGCGGTGATCGTCGAGCCGGTTCTCGGCGTCGGCGGGATGATCCCAGCTGTAGCTGCGTTCCTACCGGCGCTTCGGCAAGCGTGCACCGAGCACGGAATCGTTCTCATCTTCGATGAGGTGATCACCCTGCGCTTGGCGCCCGGAGGGGCTCAGGAGATATCCGGCGTCACGCCTGATCTCACGATTATGGGAAAGGTCATCGGAGGTGGCCTTCCGATCGGCGCCCTGGGCGGCAGCGCAGCGCTCATGGAGATGTACGACCCCTATAAGGCGGGGGCAGGGGGTCCTCGCATGTTCCAGGCCGGTACCTTCACAGGCAATCCGATGTCCCTCGCGGCCGGCATTGTCACCCTTCGGGCGCTTACGCCGGAGGTGTGCGTCGACCTGAACACGCACGGGGACCGGATCCGTCAACAACTCGGAGCATTGTTCGAAGACCTGCAGCTTCCCGCGGTGGTGACCGGCACCGGCTCCCTGTTCAACGTCCACATGACCGCCGGGCCGGTTGTCACCCCCCGTGACGCGTGGGCAATCGATGTGCCTCGCCAACTCCGCTTCTTCCTGGATCTGCTGAGCCGCGGGGTGGTCCTGGCGCCGAGAGGCATGGGCGCGGTTTCCACCGCTATGACCGATGCCGACATCAACTTCTTCCTGGAGGAGGCGGGCGAGGTGGCGTCGTTGCTGTCCAAGTCCGGAGATCCAGGGCGGGTCGCGGCGTAGTCCTACGCTTCGCATGGGAAGGAGCCCGCGCGGGGCGGAGGGACTACTGGGCTTCAGCCCCGCGGCTCGTGGGCGCCGTCGCCGTCGGCGCCCGAGCTGAGCTTCAGCGCATGGGGCAGCATCGGCGCGAGCACGTCGAGGCACTCGCGCACGGCCTTCGGGTTGCCGGGCAGGTTGACGACGAGCGTCGTGCCGCGCGTGCCCGCGACGGCGCGCGAGAGCCAGGCCAGCGGCTGGATCCGGGCGGTCTCGGCGCGCATCGCCTCGGCGATGCCCGGAGCCTCGCGGTCGAGCACGGCGCGCGTCGCCTCCGGGGTGACGTCGCGTGGCGCCAGCCCGGTGCCGCCGGAGGTCAGGACGAGGTTCGCCCCGGTGGCGAGCTCGACGATCGCCGCGGCGATCTCGTCGTATTCGTCGGGCACGAGCCGCGTGGCGACGACCTCCATCCCGAGCGACTCGAGGATGTCCGCCATGAGATCGGTCGTCGTATCGGTGCGGCTGCCGGCCGAGCGCGTGTCGCTGATCGTGAGGATCGCGGCGGTCGGCATCAGCCGATGTACCGTCCGGTCTCGTCGCTGCGTAGCATGCGCGCATGGACGTTACCGTGCGACTCTTCGCAAGCCTTCGCGAGCACGCCGGCTCCGGCACCGTGGCGCTGGCGCTCGGAGACGGCGCGACCGTCGCCGACGCGATCGCGCAGCTGCGCGACGGCGCGCTCGCCGGGCTGCCCGAGAACGCGCGGTTCGTCACCGCCGTCGCGCGCGAGTACGTCACGACCGACCACGCGCTGACCGAGGGCGACGAGCTCGCGCTCGTGCCCCCGGTGAGCGGCGGGTCGGGCGAGGTGCGTCTCGCCGAGGTGACCGGCCAGCCGCTCGACGTCGAGGCGGTGCGCAAGCTCGTCGCCGATCCGTCGACCGGTGCGACGGTCGTCTTCCTCGGCACGACGCGCGAGGTGCCGAGCCTGGAGTACGAGGCCTACGCCGACATGGCGCGCGAGAAGATCCGCGAGCTCGCCGAGGCCGCGGTCGCCGAGCACGGGCTCGCCGCCGCGGCCGTCGCCCACCGCACCGGCACGGTGGCGCTCGGCGAGCCGAGCGTCGTCATCGCGGTGTCCGCCGGGCACCGCGCCGAGGCGTTCGCCGGCGCACGGGCGCTGCTGGACGCGGTGAAGTCGCAGGCGCCGATCTGGAAGCAGGAGCATCCCGAGGACGGCCCGCCGACGTGGGTGGAGGGAACGCTGCCTGACGTAGGGGCTCACGACTGAGCAACTGGCGGCGTCCGGTGAGCTCAGCGCCCGGAAACGCTGGGGATTGACGCCTGTCACCACTTCATTTGCCAAGTCCGGAGCCCTAGGCCGCGCCAGGTCCCCAGCGGCGACTGACTGAGGCGGGCTGCGGCGGCGGTTTGCCATCCTGCCGGGATGACCCGGGTCGCGCACCTCGCCGCGCTGGCCGCCGCCACGCTCGCCCTCGGCGCGTGCGGGTCAGACGACGCGGGCCCGGCCGATCCGATCCCGGCAGCCGACACGGTGCAGGCGACGCAGCAGGCGCGTCCTGCCGCCACCGGCGTCCGGCTCATGGCGGTCGGTCGGTTCAACTCGCCGCTCTATGTCACCGCGCCGCGCGGCGACCGCCGCCGGATCTTCGTCGTCGAGCAGGGCGGCACGATCCGCGTCGTCCGCGCCGGCAAGCGGCTGGCTCGCCCGTTCCTCAACATCAGCTCGATCGTCCAGGCGGGCGGGGAGCAGGGCCTCTTGTCGATGGCCTTCGCGCCCGACTATGCCCGGACGCGGCGCTTCTACGTCAACTACACCGACCGCAGCGGCGTTCAGCGCGTCGTCGAGTACCGGCGCTCGCGGTCGAGTCCCGACCGCGCCCTGCCCGCCAGCGCGCGCACGGTGCTGCGCTACGACGGCGTCGAGTCCAACCACAACGGCGGCCTCGTCGTCTTCGGTCCCGATCGGCTGCTGTACATCGGCACGGGCGACGGCGGCGGCGCCAACGACCAGCACGGTAGCCGCGGCAACGCCCAGGACCTCGGCAGCCTGCTCGGCAAGATCCTGCGCATCGACCCGCGCCGGTCTGGCAGCCGCGCCTACCGCGTGCCGTCGAGCAACCCGTTCGTCGGTCGCGACGGCGCCCGCCCGGAGATCTACAGCTACGGCCTGCGCAACCCCTGGCGCTTCTCCTTCGACCGCTCGACCGGGGACCTCACGATCGCGGACGTCGGTCAGAACGCGATCGAGGAGATCGACTTCGCGCGCAGCGGCGAGGCGCGCGGCTCGAACTACGGCTGGCGGCCGTTCGAGGGCGAACGACGCAACTTCGGCGAGCCCGCGCCCGGCCACGTGCCGCCGGTGCTCGAGCTCTCCCACGACGACGGCAACTGTTCGGTGACCGGGGGCTACGTCGTCCGCGACGGCGGCCTGCCCGCGCTTGCCGGCCGCTACGTCTACGGCGACCTCTGCAGGGGTCAGCTGCGCTCGGTGAAGCTCGCGCCGGGTTCGGCGAGCGGCGACGCCGCGATCGACGGTGTGGCGAAGGTGCAGCAGCTGTCGTCGTTCGGGGAGGACGCGCGCGGGCGCGTCTACGCCGTCTCGCTCGACGGGCCGGTGTACCGGCTCGGCGCCCGCTGAGCCGGGCTCTACGCTCACCTCCATGACGGACGCCGCGCTCGCGCGCCATGACGTCGCGCTCGTGCGCGCCGACAACCCGGGACCGTTCACGCTCGCGGGCACGAACACCTGGCTCATCGGTCGTGACCCGTGCTGGGTCGTCGACCCCGGGCCGGCACTCGACGGGCACGTCGCGGCGGTGCTCGCCGAGGCACGCCGCCGCGGAGGCGTCGGCGGGATCGCGCTGACCCACGACCACGGCGATCACGCCGGCGCTACCGACGCGGTGCGCGCCGGTGCCGGCGGCGCCCCGGTCGCGGCGGCGCGCTGGGAAGGCGCCGACGCGCACGTGGGAGACGGGGACGTCGTCGGGCCCCTGCAGGTCGTCGCGACCCCCGGCCACGCGACCGACCACCTCGCGTTCGTCGCCCGCGGCGTCTGCTTCACGGGCGACGCGGTGCTCGCCCAGAGCAGCGTCTTCGTCGCGCCCGACCCGGGCGCGCTGCGCGGCTACCTCGCCGCGCTGGAGCGCCTGCGGGACATGGACCTGGAGCTGCTGTGCACCGGTCACGGCCCGCCCGTCTCCGACCCGGCCGCGCTCTTCGAGCGCTACCTCGCCCATCGCCGCGACCGCGAGCGCCGGCTCGCCGCCGCGCTGGACGGCGGACTGCGGGGAGTCGACGAGCTTCTCGATCGCGTCTGGGACGACGCCCCCGCCAGCCTGCGCCTCGCCGCCACCGCGACGCTCGCCGCCCACCTCGACAAGCTCGGCGAGGAGGGACGGCTGCCGGACGGCGTCGAGCGCCCGCCGTGGCCGCCGCCGGGCGGCCTGCGGCCGGTGCTGTGAGGTCTGCAGGGCGAACGCGGCGAGCTCGCTACTCCGCCTCCGCCACCCGCGCCCGCGCGAGCGCCATCGCGGCGTCCAGCGGCGTCCCGTGGGTCGCCTGGGCGTCGTCGAAGATCCGCCGCAGCGTGTCGGCGATGCCGCGCACGCGCGTGCGGGCGCGGCGCGGGTCGTAGCCGCCGGGCTCCAGCTCGACCGAGATGTTGATGATGCCGCCCGCGTTGACGACGAAGTCCGGCGCCCAGAGCACGCCGCGCTGCGCCAGCAGCACCGCGACGTCGTCGTCTGCGAGCTGGTTGTTCGCCGCCCCGGCGACGATCGGGGCCTGCAGCCGAGCGACCGTCTCGTGGTCGAGGCCACCGCCGAGCGCGCAGGGGACGAGCACGTCGACCGCGGCCTCCAGCGCATCGTCGGGTGCGATCCACTGCGCCCCGAGGTCGCGCGCGAGCCCCTGCTTCCGAGCGTCGACGTCGGTCACGAGCAGGGTCGCGCCGGCCCGTGCGCACGCCGCCGCGACGCGCGCGCCGACGTTGCCGAGGCCCGCGACGGCGATCGTGCGGCCCTCCGGCGACGGCGACCCGAGCACGCGCTCGCAGCAGACCCGGATCGCGGCCTCGACGCCGAGCGCCGTCCATGGGCTGGGGTCGCCCGATCCGCCGCGCCGGCGCGAGAGCCCGGTGACGTGGCTCGTCGTCGTCGCGATGCGCTCCATGTCGCGCGCCGAGGTCCCGACGTCCTCGGCGGTGACGTAGCTGCCGCCGAGCTGCTCCACGGTGTCGCCGAAGTCACGCAGCGCGTCGGCGCGCAGGCCGCGCCGCGCCGGCCCGGCGGGGTCGGGGGCCATGATGACGCCCTTGCCGCCGCCGAGCGGGAGGCCCGCCACGGCGGACTTGAAGGTCATCGCGCGCGACAGGCGCAGCGCGTCGCGGACCGCCCCGCGCGAGTCGTCGTAGTGCCACATGCGACAGCCGCCGAGCGCCGGGCCGCGTGCGGTCGAGTGCACGGCGACCAGCGTGAACAGCCCCGAGCGCCCGCCGCGGCGCACGAGCAGCGTCTCGTGGTCGAGGGTGGCGGGGTAGCGGTCGATGGGAGGTGGGTCAGCCGGGCGGGCTGCCGGGCACGAGCTCGACCTTGACGCCGGCCTGCGGCGCGGGCGCCCCCCCGGCCGGGGACTCGGCCGGCGGCTGGGCGGACGCGCCGCTCCCCGCTGCGGTCCCGGCCGTCGAGTCCGCGTCGCGCTGCGCGTCCGGCTTGTTCGCGGTCACCGGCGTCAGCCCATCGACGCCGTGGCCGAAGCCGGTCTCCTCGTTCGGCGCGGCGGCACCGCCGGTGACGGCGTCGCTGTCCTGCGTGTCCGCCAGCGGTCCGGTCACGCCGGCGCCGACGGACGTGGCGTCGCGCTTGCTCGCCGTGGTGGCCGCCGAGCCGCCGCGACCGTAGCTCGCGGCCGCCCGCCGGCCCGGCGACCGGGTAGCCGGCTCCTTCGGCGCCGTGGCGCGATGCGCTGGTACGGCGGCCGACCGCGGCGCGGCGGGCGCGGCCTGGCGCTGCGCGCCTGTGTGACTGCGCGACGGCTTCATGTGCGAGCCGACCTCGACGGCCCCGCCCGCGGTCAGCGCCGCGCAGCAGACGACCGCTGCGACCTTCGCCGCGGTCCCCGTCCCGACGGCGGCGATCACGCCACCGCCCGCGGCTGCCCCTCCGCCGGCGCTCGCGGCTCCGGCCGAGCCGGCGCCGCCGATGCCCACGAGCTTCAGCGCCGCGGCCATCGGCCCGGCCCCGCCCGGCGACAGCGCGCCGAAACCCTGGCGCAGGGTGCGCAGCTGGGCGCGGTATTCGACGCAGCCGGGGCAGTCGCGCAGGTGGCGCCGCGCGAGGCCGCTCGCGCGCACGCCGCGGTCGAAGGCGTCGGCGAGGTCGCCGCGGATCTCCACGCAGGCGGTGTCGCGCGCCTCGACGGCCTCGACGAGGCCGATCCGTGCGCGCACGAGCAGCGACTTCACGGCCGGCAGCGAGACGCCGAGCGCGGCGCTCAGCTCGGCGTAGCTCAGTCCGTCGATCTCGCGCATGAGCAGCGCCGAACGCTGCTGGTCGGGCAGCCGGCGCACATCCTCGATGAGCTGTCGCAGGTCGTCGCGGCGCTCGGCCTCGGCGATCGGGTCGTGCAGCGGCTTGCGCGACGTGTCGAAGAGGTCGACGGGCGGGGGTACGGGCTTGCGCAGGTGATCGATGCAGCGGTTGTGCGCGACGCGATACAGCCACGCGCGCAGCGACAGCGGGCGATCGCTCGCGCGCAGGGAGGAGTACGCGCGCAGGAAGACGTCCTGGAGCGCGTCCTCGGCGTCCTGACGCGAGCCGCCGAGCATCTGGCGCGCGTAGGCGAACAGCCGCTGGCGGTAGCGGTCGTGGATGACGCTGAACGCGGTGTCGTTGCCGGCCCGGAAGAGTGCCACGAGCTGCTCGTCTGAGCGCAGCCGCAGCAGGGGCGACGTGACCGAGATCCGGTTGAGCGCGGCGGGTGCTCGAAGTGCTCCAGCCTCCATGCAGTCTCGCGGCGAACTCTAACCGCAATGGCCGCCGGAACGCGTCGTGGGCTCCACCGCTCCGTGGGTGCGCAGTGAAGCTGCCGCCACCACGAGTGCGATGCCGGCGGCCTCGAACGCCCCGGGAACCTGCCCGAGGACCACCGCGCCGACGATCGCCGCCGTCGCCGGCAGGAGCGCCAGCAGCAGCGCGAAGCGCGCGCGCGGCAGGCGGCGCATCGCGATCTGCTCGAGCGCGTAGGGGACGACGCTCGCCGCGACGCCGACGAGCAGGCAGGCGGCCAGCAGGGCCGGGCTCCAGAGCGCGGGCGCGGCGCTGGGCACGAGCACCGGCGCGAGGCCGAGCGCGCCGATGGCCATGCCGAGCGCGAGGCCGTCCTGCTCGCGGATGCCGGCGTCGCGCGCGAGGCGGTGGCCGAGCACGATGTAGATCGCCCAGAACACGCCCGCCGCGGCGGCCAGCGCCAGCCCGCCGGGGTTGCCGGCGAGGTGCACGTCGGCGAGCGCGAGCACGCCCGCGGTCGCCAGCACGAGCGCCGCGAGGTCGCGGCGCGTGCGCGATCCCAGCGCGGCGACGGCGATCGGACCGCAGAACTCGATCGCCACGGCGGTGCCGAGCGGCAGCCTGTCGATCGAGAGGTAGAAGCAGAGGTTCATGAGCGCGAGCGCGATGCCGAAGGCGCTCACGAGCCGCAGGCGCGGCCCCGACCAGCGCGTGCGCCACGGCTGCCGCCACGCGACGAGGACGCCCGCCGCCGCCACGACGCGCAGCCACGCGACGCCGGCCGCCGGGACCGACGCGAACAGCAGCACGGCGAACGCCGACCCGAGGTACTGCGAGATCGCACCGAGTACGAAGAGTGCCTGCGGAGGCAGCCGTGCGAGGCGGGAGCCGCTCCTCACGGCGGGCGCGGCGCGCCGCATGGCGCACAGGCTATGGCGCCCTCGAAAGGTGACCACGCGATCGGGTCCGCCTCGTGGCCGCCGCCTAGCATGGCGCGTAGTGGAGGGGACGACGAGATCGTGAGCGTGGGGGACCAGGCGGTGATGGCGTGAGTCCGCTGGCGTCGCTGCGGTCGCTGAAGCTCAAGCTCGGGATCGTCATCGTCGCGGCCGTCCTCGTCACCGCGGTGACGATGGTCGTCGCGGACTGCGCCGGGCTGCCGTCGCTCGCCGGCGCGGCGGTCGGCGTGGCGGTCGCGCTGGGCTGCGTCCAGCTCCTCGCACGCGGCACGACGGCGCCGTTGCGCGAGATGGCGACCGTCGCAAGCGCGATGGCCGGCGGCGAGCACGGGCGCCAGGTCCGCGTGACGAGCGCCGACGAGGTCGGGGAGCTCGCGCTGGCGTTCAACCGCATGACCGCGCAGCTGGGGGAGACCGATCGCCTGCGACGCGACCTCGTCGCGAACGTCTCGCACGAGCTGCGTACGCCGATCGGCACCCTGCAGGCGACGCTCGAGAACCTCGTCGACGGTGTCAGCGAGGCCGATCAGCAGACGCTGGCCAGGATGCTCGCTCAGACGCGCCGGCTCGGGCGGCTCGTCGCCCAGCTGCTCG
Source organism: Solirubrobacteraceae bacterium (assembly GCA_051005755.1). GTDB lineage: Bacteria > Actinomycetota > Thermoleophilia > Solirubrobacterales > Solirubrobacteraceae > CADCVQ01. Next base: position 9,196 of record JBPCJA010000056.1, on the reverse strand, counting down.
ACCTCTCCCGTCTGGAGGCCGGCGAGCAGCCGTTCGAGATCCGCGCGTTCGGGGTGCGCGACGTGCTGGAGGGGGCCGCGCGCGAAGCCCGGCTGCATGCGCCGCCCGACGTCGTGTTCGCGATCGACACCCCCTCCGACCTGCGCGCGGCAGGGGATCCCGAGCGCATCCACCAGGTCGTCTCGAACCTTGTCGAGAACGCGGTGCGCTTCTCACCGCGGCCGGGCTGCGTCACGCTGCGGGCGTCGGGAATCGGCGACACCGTCACACTCGAGGTCGACGACGACGGCCCCGGCATCGCGGCCGGCGACCTCGAACGCGTCTTCGAGCGCTTCCATCGCGGGGACGTCCCGCCGGGCTTCGATGGCAGCGCCGGTGCCGGCGCCGGGCTCGGCCTCGCGATCGCCCGCTGGATCGTCGACCTCCACGGCGGCGCGATCCGCGCCGAGCGCCGCGACCCGCACGGCACGCGCATGATCGTCACGCTGCGGCAGGCCGCGTGACCGCTGCCGCGTCGCCGAGGCTCGCCTGCGCTGGGCGCACGATGCCCGCCTGCGCCCTCCGGATCGCGCTCGCCGCGCTCGCCCTCGTCCTGGGGGCCTGCGGCGAGGACCGCGGCGAGGGCGTGCGCACAGCGCCGGTCGCGGTGGGGACGGGCGCGACGACGGTCGGCGCGGGGGTCGACGCCACGGTCGCCGTCTCGCTCACCGACTTCCGCCTCCCGCGCGACGTCCGCGCGCCTCGCAGCGGCCTCATCGCCTTCGAGGCGACGAACGACGGGCAGTCGCTCCACGCGCTCGCCGTGATCGGCCCCGCGGGACAGGCGCGCACGCAGACGCTGCGGCCGGGGGAGCGCACGACCGTCGAGGTCCGGTTGCCGCCGGGCACGTACAAGTGGTACTGCCCGGTCGAGGACCACGAGCGACGCGGCATGGTCGGCCGCGTGCGCGTGGCGGAGTAGATCTCAGCCCGGCTCAGCCGATCGCGTGCTCGACGGCCCAGCGGGTGAGCTCGGAGCGCCGGCGCAGGCCGGTCTTCTCGCGGATCCGCGTGAGGTGGTTCTGCACCGTGCGCGGCGAGATGAACAGCTCCTGGCCGATCTCGTTGTCGGTCTTGCCCTGTACGACGAGGCGCAGGACGTCGAGCTCGCGGCCCTGCAGTGGCCGCACGGCGGACTGCTCGCCGCGAGCGGAGCTCGAGAACTCCTTCAGCAGGTGGCTCGCGAGCGACGGCGTGATGACCGAACCGCCGCCGTGGGCGGTGATGACCGCCTGGCGCAGCTCCTCGCCGGTGCTGCGCTTGGAGAGGTATCCGGCGGCGCCCGCGGCGATCGCGTCCAGCAGCGTGCTGGCCTGCTCGCTGGCGGTCATGACGATGACGCGGATCTCCGGTTGCGTGGTGCGCAGCTTGTCGAGCACCGCGAGACCACCCAGGTCGGGCATCCGCAGGTCGAGGATCATGACGTCCGGACGCAGCTCCGCCGCGACCTCGAGGGCTGCCCGGCCGTTCTCGGCCTGCGCGACGACCTCGATCCCCGGGTCCTGGTTGAGAGCACGCACGACGCCCTCGCGAACGAGCGGAAAATCATCGGCGACGACGACGCGGATCTTCATGTTGTTCAGGCTCCTTGCCTTGATGTGATGAGTGTGACCAGCGTGCCACCACCTGGCGCGCCCTCCAACGAGGCGTGCCCGCCGACGCGCTTCATGCGCCCGACGATGCTTCCTTTGACGCCGAGCCCGGTGGCATCGGCCACCAGCTCGGGATCGATGCCCACGCCGTCGTCGGTCACCGTGACCGACGTGTGTCCGTCGCTCCCGGTCTCGACGCGGACGATGACGTGTGACGCTTGTGCGTGCTTGCGCGCGTTCGTGACGGCCTCGCGCACGGCGCCGGCCAGCGCCGCCACCTGCGCGCTCGTCGGCGGGCTGCCGATATGACCGACGACGAGCTCGACGCGCGGGTCGAGCGAGCGCGCCTCGGCAGTGACCTGCTCGAGCTGGGGCAGCAGCTCCGCCTCCGGTGGCTCGTCCGCACTGTCGATCCAGCGATGCAGATCGCGCGCGGCGCCACCGGCGAGTCGCGCGATCTGCGATGAGGACAGGCCGGTTCCGAAGCCGTCGCCGGCGATGAACTCGAGGATCTGCAGGGCGGTGTCGTGCAGATGGCCGCGGACCCACTCGCGCTCGTCTTCGCGCGCGCGCTCGACGATGGGGTCGAGGCTGATGACGTCGTCGGCTTCACCGATCGACTCCAGCTCCGCACGAAGCCGGCGGCCCTGGCGGTCGGCGAGAGCGATGAGATCGGCGGGAGCGGCGGCGGGATCGTCGAGTTCCTCGAGGCCGGGCACGATGACCGCCCGCAGGCGGGCGCGCATGCGCTCGCGCTCGTTCGCGCGCCAGACGTCGATCGTCCGGTCACGCCCTGCGCCCATGTCCTCCCGATCGGCACCTCCCTCAGGCGCCTGAACCTGCTGCCCCAGACTCATCTACATCCCTGCCTTCTCGTGTGCAGACCCTCTCTGGTCTGCAGAAAAAGGAGTGTTTCTCATGCAACCTTACGCACGTAGGCAGGCATCGGCAACCCTAGCGTGCGCACCTTCACGCATCGAACCGTGCCTGGGGTACCCTAGGGATGTTGGAGTTTTGCAGGGAAATCACGAAGTGCGTGTTGCTGTCGCAGCCTGCGTGGGTCCGGGATGCCCGCATGCCGGGCGGACCAGAGCTGCACAACTTTTGCACGATCTTTAGCTTCCGGAGTATTCCGGCTCTCCCGGCAGGTACACCTGCGCGGTTCCGCCCCTGAGCACGATGCGCGGCTGCACCGGCCGGACGTCCTTCTGGCGCGCGTGGGCGACGAGTTCGTCGACGGTGCTGAAAGCCGAGAGCTCCTCGAGGTGCCTCCTCGTCGGGAAGACGAGCGGGAGCTCTCCGCGCGCGTGATCCTCGAGCGCGGCTCGAGGCGAGCTCCAGCGCAGGTCGACGCACTCGACGCCGTCCGGGCTCGCGCGCTCGCCCGCGGGCGAGCGCGCGAGGAAGAAATGCGTGTCGAAGCGGGTCTCGATGAGCTCGGGCGTGATCCAGCGGCTGTACTTCACGAGCTCGCCGGCGTCGACGCCGCCGACCCCGGCCTCCTCGCGCAGCTCACGCACGGCTGCGGCGCGATGGGCCGCGTCGCCTTCGCCCTCGCCGGCGTCGACGGCCCCGCCGGGGAAGACCCAGTAGCCGCCCATGAAGCGCTGCGCGGGATTGCGCCGCACGAGCAGGAGCTCCAGTCCCCCCTCGTCGCCGTCGCGCAGCAGGATGACCGACGCGGACTGCCTGGGGACGGTCACGGGACCGCGGTTGAGCTGCTCGGCGGTCGTCGGACGGTCGATCTTCATGACTTCGCCGAGCCTACCGCTGAAGAAGCACTACCCTCCTGTGGATGAGCACCGAGACCGCCACGACGCGATGGATCTGCGAATCCTGCGGCTTCATCTACGATCCCGACGAGGGCGACCCCGACGGCGGCATCCCGCCCGGGACAGCCTTCACCGACATCCCCGACTCGTGGTTCTGTCCGGTCTGCGGCGCCCGCAAGAAGGACTTCACGCCGTATGAGGACTGAGGCGTGGCTCCCTCCGCAGACGCGGCGCGCGCAAGAAGGAGACTTCACGCCGTATGAGGACTGAGGCGTGGCTCCGCAGACCCGGCGCTCGCAAGAAGGACTGCACCCCCTACGAGGACTGACGTGTGGACCGGCCACCGGAGGAGCGCGGCGCGGTCCAACGCGCGTCGGACGGTGAGCGCGAGCGCGCCGTCGCGACGCTGCGCGACGGCGCGGCCGACGGCCGCCTGACCTTCGACGAGCTCGCCCAGCGCGTCGAGCGTGCGTACGGCGCCACGACCGCCGGTGAGCTCGAGCGGCTCGTGGTCGACCTGCCGGCGGTCGCGCCCGCCGCCGCTCCGGCGCGGCGCAAGAGCCGCCGCTGGAACGTTGCCGTCATGGGCGGCTGCACCCGGCGCGGTCGCTGGCGTCCGTCACCGCGCAGCATCGCGATCGCGGTCATGGGCGGCGTGGATCTCGACCTGCGCGAGGCGACGATCGAGGGCGACGAGCTCGTCATCACCGCCGTCGCCGTCATGGGCGGCATCGACGTGCTGGTGCCGGACGGAATCGAGGTCGACCTCGGCGGCTTCGCACTCATGGGCGGCAACGACCATGTGCCGGGGAAGGCGCCGGTGCGCGCGGGGACGCCGGTCGTCCGCGTCCGCGCCTTCTCGCTCATGGGCGGGATCGACGTGAAGGTCGGACATCGCCGCCGCGGACGCCACGCCGACGTCAGTTGATCGTGTGCTGAACGGCCCAGCGCGTGAGCTCTGAGCGGCGACGCAGGCCGGTCTTCTCCCGGATGCGGGTGAGGTGGTTCTGCACCGTGCGCGGCGAGATGTCGAGCTCGTGGCCGATCTCGATGTCCGTCTTGCCCTGAGCGACGCCGCGCACGACCTCGAGCTCGCGCGGTCCGAGCAGCGCGCGCACCTTGACCTGGGCGTCGTCCGCCGTGCTGTTGGGCAGCTCCTTGAGGAGGTGAGCGGCGAGCGCCGGCGTGATGACCGAGCCGCCGCCGTGGGCCGTGATGACGGCTTGGCGCAGCTCCTCGCCGGTGGTTCGCTTGGAGAGGTAGCCGGCGGCACCGGCTTCGAAGGCGCCCAGCAGGGGGCCCGCCTGCTCACTGGCGGTCATGAGCAGCACGCGGACGCGCGGATGCGTCCGGCGCAACGCCTCGAGCACGGCGAGCCCGTCGAGGCCAGGCATGATGAGGTCGAGGATGAGGACGTCGGGGTTCAGCGCAGCGACGACCTCGAGCGCCTCCTGACCGTTGTCGGCCTCTCCGACGACCTCGATCGCGGGGTCGCGCCTGAGGGCGCGCACGATCCCCTCGCGGACGAGCGGGAAATCGTCCACGGCAATGACGCGAATCTTCATGGCCGTGCCCTTCCTGTGGATGTGGGGCGTGTCGCGGTGGGCGCGGTCCGCGGTCTGACGGCGACATCTTGAACGGTTGCGAGGGCAACCACAAGCCGGAGCGCCTCTGGGCACCGACGTACCCGAGCGGTAGGCTCGCCAGGATGGACGAGGGGATCCGGATCGGCGCCGCCGCCAAGACACTCGGGGTGAGCGTCGACACCCTGCGACGCTGGGAGCGGGAAGGGCGGATCGCGTTCGAGCGGCGCGGCACGACACGCGTGCTGACGCCGCAGCAGCTCGCGCGCGTCCTGCGCGAGCGCGGCACGAACCAGCGCTCGAGCGCCCGCAACCGCCTCAGCGGCGTCGTCGTGGACGTCCACCGCGACGGCGTCATGGCCCAGATCGACATCGCGTGCGGGCCCTACCGGATCGTCTCGCTCATGTCCCGCGAAGCAGCCGACGAGCTCGAGCTCGAGCCCGGACAGCCCGCGACCGCCGTGGTGAAGTCGACGATCGTCGTCGTCGAGCGCCCTTGACCCTCCAGCCACTGGAGGCCCGACGATGAGGCCATGCGCGACGACGCCACGCTCATCACGATCGGAGAGCTCGCGCGGCGCACCGGCCTGACGGTGCGGACGCTGCGCTTCTACGCCGACAGTGGCCTCGTCGTGCCGGCCGGCCGCAGCGATGCGGGCTACCGCCTCTACGACGCGGCAGCCGCCGCGCGCGCCGAGCTCGTGCGAACGCTGCGCGAGCTCGGCGTCGACCTTCCCACGATCCGCCGGGTGCTCGCCCGCGAGCTCGGCGTGGCCGAGGTCGCAGCGGCCCACGCGGCCGCGCTGGAGACGCAGATCCGCGTCCTGCGCGGGCGCCGCGCGGTGCTGCTGGCGGCCGCCCGCCGCGGGTCCACGACACAGGAGATGAAGCTCATGCACCGCCTCGCCCAGCTCTCGGACGACGAGCGCCGCCGGATCGTCGCGGAGTTCGTCGACGACGTCTTCGACGGCCTCGACGCCGACCCCGGCATCGTCGCTCGCATGCGCGCCGCCACCCCCGAGCTGCCCGACGACCCGAGCGACGAGCAGATCGAGGCCTGGATCGAGCTCGCCGAACTCGTCGCCGACGACGACTTCCGCGCCCGCATCCGGCAGATGGCCCGGCGCAGCGCGGCCGACCGCGCGACGCCCGCAGAGGGGCCCGACCCCGCCACCGCGCGGGACGCCGCGGGCGTCGTCGCAGAGCGCGCCGGCGCGGCGCTCGCCGCCGGGATCGAGCCTGAGTCCGACGCAGCCCGACCGGTCGTCGACGAGCTTGCCGGCGTCTTCGCCGACAGCAACGGTCGCCAGGACGGCCCCGACTTCCGCGCCTGGCTCGTCGAGCTCCTCGAGACGTTCTCCGACCGCCGGGCGGAGCGCTACTGGCAGCTGCTGGCCATCATGAACGGCTGGCCGGCGCAGGCGCAGCCGTCGAGCAGCGCCGCCTGGGAGTGGCTGCTCGCCGGTTTGCGCGCGCATCGCGACGGATAGCGCCAGCCGCGGATCGGAGCCGCGCTACGCCGCCGCGCGCAGGACCGGCGTGGCGGTCGCCTCGGCGATCGCGGCGGACGTGATCTGCACGAGGTGGCGCAGCTCCTGCTCGCTCATCGCCAGCGGCGGCATGAGCACGACGACGTCGCCGAGCGGCCGGATGATCGCGCCGCGGCGGCGGGCGCTGAGCGTCACCTGATGACCCATACGCGCGTGCAGCGGGAACTCGGTGAGCTCGATGCCGACCATGAAGCCGCGGCGGCGCACCTCGCGCACGTAGCGCTGCGGCGCGACGTGCTCGTCGAGGAGCAGGTCCAGCAGCGCGATCTTCGGCTGCAGGGTCGTGAGCGTGCGCTCGCGCTCGAAGATCTCGAGCGTCGCGAGCGCCGCCGCGCAGGCGAGCGGGTTGCCCGTGTACGTGTGGCCGTGGAAGAACGTCTTGAGCTCCTCGTGCTCGCCGAGGAAGGCGTCGTAGATGCGCTCGCTCGCGAGCGTCGCGGCGAGCGGCAGGTAGCCGCCGGTGAGCCCCTTGGCGAGGCACATGAGGTCTGGCGAGACGCCCTCCTGCTCGCAGGCGAACATCGTGCCGGTGCGCCCGAAGCCGGTCGCGACCTCGTCGCAGATGAGCAGCACGTCGTGCTCGTCGCAGAGCGCGCGCACGGCGCGCAGGTAGCCGTCGGGGTGGACCCGAATGCCGGCGGCGCCCTGGACGAGCGGCTCGACGATGACGGCCGCGACCTTGCCGGCGTGCTGCTCCAGGAGCCTGCGCACGTCGCCGGGGTCGCCGGGCTCGGCCTGCCAGGCCTCGAAGAGCAGCGGTCCGAAGCAGGCGTGGAAGAGCTCGATCCCGCCGACGGACACCGAGCCGATCGTGTCGCCGTGGTAGGCGTCGCGCAGGCAGACGAAGCCCGTGCGCCCGGCTTCGCCGCGGTGGCGCCAGTACTGGAAGGCCATCTTCAGTGCGATCTCGCAGGCGGTCGAGCCGTTGTCGGAGTAGAAGACGCGGCTCAGGCCCTGTGGCGCGAGGTCGACGAGGCGCTGCGCCAGCGCGATCGCCGGCGGATGGGAGAGCCCGAGCATCGTCGTATGCGCGACGCGGTCGAGTTGCTCGCGGACGGCCGCGTCGATTGCCGGATGGCCGTGGCCGTGGACGTTGCACCACAGCGACGAGACGCCGTCGAGGTAGGCGTTGCCGTCGGTGTCGTAAAGGGTGCAGCCGTGCGCCCGCTCGATGATGAGCGGCTCCTCCTCGCACCAGCCCCGCTGCTGGGTGAACGGGTGCCAGAGCACCCCGTGGTCGGTCGTTGCAAGCTCGCGCGTCGTCATGCGTGTGACCCTAGGCACGGGAGCGGACGAATACGCTCGTCGGGCATGCGCCGCCTGCCCGAGCCCCCGCTGGGCCTCATCGTCTTCGTCGTCGGCGTCAGCATCCTCGGCGCCGAGATCGCGGCCGCGCGGCTGTTGGCGCCGTACTTCGGGGCTTCGACGATCGTCTGGGCCAACACGATCGGGATCGTTCTCGTCGCCCTCTCGGCCGGCTACTGGTACGGCGGGCGGCTGGCGGACCGCAACCCGACGCGGGCGGGCCTCTACCGGATCGTCCTGCTATCGGGGCTCCTGCTCGCCGCCGTGCCGTTCGCGGCCGACCCGTTCCTCGGCGTCGCCGTCGACGCGCTGGACTCGATCTCGGCGGGGGCGTTCGTCGGCTCGCTGCTCGGCGTCACCGTGCTCGTCGCGGTCCCCGTGCTCGTCTCCGGGGCGGTCGCGCCGTACGCGCTGCGCCTCGCGGTCGCCGACGTCGAGCACGCGGGCACGGTCGCCGGGCGCCTGTACGCGATCTCGACCGTCGGCAGCCTGCTCGGGACGTTCCTCTCGGCGCTGCTGCTCATCCCGCTCATCGGCACGCGCCGGACGTTCATCGTCTTCGGCCTCGCGCTCGTCCTGCCCGCGGTCGTCGGGCTCGCCCGGCGGCGCCTGCTGCTCGCGCCCGCGGTGCTCGTGCTCGCGTTGGCGCTGCCGGTGGGCACCGTCAAGGGGCAGACCGAGGACGGCTCGCGCGTCATCCACGAGGCCGACACCGAGTACCAGTACGCGCGCGTCGTCGAGGACCGCGACGGCACCCGGCGCCTCGAGCTCAACGAGGGGCAGGCCGTGCACTCGGTGCGGCGACCTGGCTCCTACCTCACCGACGACTACTGGGACGAGATGCTCGTGCTGCCGTTCGCCGCGCGCCAGCACCCGCCGCGAGCGATCGCGATCCTCGGCAACGCCGCCGGCACGACCGCGCGCGCGTACGGCCACTACTTCCCGGAGACCGCCGTCGACGCGGTCGAGATCGACGGCGATCTCACGGAGATCGGGCGCCGCTACTTCGGCCTGCGCGGGCCGCGCCTGCGCACCCACACCGCCGACGCCCGGCCGTTCCTGCGCCGCACCGGCGAGCGCTACGACGCGATCGTCGTCGACGCCTACCGCCAGCCCTACATCCCGTTCTACCTCGCGACGAAGGAGTTCTTCGCGCTCGCGCGTGATCGCCTGCGCCCCGGCGGCGTCGTGCTCATCAACGTCGGCCATCCGGCGCGCTCGTCGCGTTTGGAACGCGTGCTCGGCGCGACGATGGCGTCGGCCTTCGAGACGGTGCTGCGCGACCCGTCGCAGGACACGAACACGATGCTGCTGGGGAGTGTGGGGAGTGTGGGGAGTGTGGGGAGGGCCGGCAG
>JBPCJA010000055.1:0-6565 GCA_051005755.1 Solirubrobacteraceae bacterium | reverse complement strand
TGGAGGGGATGACCCCCTCGCTCTTGTAGCCGATGTCGACGAGTACCTCGTCGTTGTCGATCCGGACGACGAGGCCGGTGACGACCTCACCCTCTTCGAAGAGGGTGAACGTCGCGTCGTAGTTCGGCACGATCTGTCCGTCGATCTCTAGCAGCAGGCCGTCTGATCCCTCGACGACCTTCGCTTCTGGTGCGGCGTCGGTGATGGTTGTCATGTGGAGGGGAGGTTAGCGCCCTTACAATGCCGCCGCGAATGCCGATTCGAGCGACGAAGCGCGGCGACGCGCGTACGCCCCTGCGCGGTGAATGGGACGTGCTCGTCTGCGGGGCGAGCTTCGCGGGGCTCACCGTCGCCCGCGAGCTTCAGTCCACATCGGCGCGCGTGCTCATGATCGACCGCTACGAAGTCGGGGAGCGCCAGACGAGCGCATGCGCCGCCCCGACGCAGTGGCTCGCGCACCTCGGCCTCATGGATGCCGTCCAGCAGACGTTCTCGGAGCTCGTCATCCACATCCCGGGCCGCACGCTGCGCTGGACGCTGCCGTGGACGTTCTCGACCTTCGACTACCGCCGCATCTGCGCCCTGCTGCGCGAGCAGTCCGAGGGATCGGCGCAGTTCGAGACCGCCAAGGTCGAGGCCCGCACCGGCTTCACCGTCCACACCGACCGCGGCGACCTCAGCGCCCCGCTCGTCGTCGACGCTCTGGGCTGGCGGCGGATCCTCGGCGCCGGCGCGAACGTCCAGCCGCCCAACGCGCGCCTGTCGCGCGGCCTGGAGGTTCACCCGCACGCCTCCGGCCCCGACCTCGAGCTCTGGATCGACCCGAAGTACGTGCGCCGCGGCTACTCGTGGTCGTTCCCAGCCGACGGCGAGCTGCGCGTCGGCGTCGGCTCGTTCGACCCGCACGACCACGTCAAGGAGCCGACGCTCCAGCTCGCCGCCGACGTCGGCGTGCCGGCCGAGCGCTGGCAGGGCAACTGGATCCCGCACCAGCTGCGCCCGGCCGTCGAGGACGGGATCTTCTTCGTCGGCGACAGCGCCGGACACTGCCTGCCGACGACGGCTGAGGGCATCCGTCCGGCGTTCTACTTCGCGCTCGCGCTGGGCCGCGAGCTGGGCGACGTGCTCGCCGGCCGCCAGACGCGCGAGCAGGCGCTCGCGCGCTACGGCTCGTTCTCGGCCGACCACGAGTGGCAGTACCGCTGGCTGCTGCGCGTGCAGCACCTCGTCGGACGGGTGACGCCGACGCGGCTGCTGACCCCCGGGCTCAGGCTGCTGGACTCGCCGCGCTTCGTCGACTGGTCGTTTCGCCACTACCTCGACATCTGCCCGCCGGAGTTCGCCCTGCGGGGCGCCGGCCGTGCGCTGGCGAGCGTCCAGTAGCTACTCGCGCACGACGAGGTACGTCCCGGCCGCCAGCAGCGCGATGCCGGCGATCCTCGCGGCCGTGATCGGCTGCTTGGCGACGCCGAGGATGCCGAGCTGGTCGACGACGACCGACACCGCGAGCTGGCCGGCGATCGTGGCCGCGACGACGCCGCCGGCGCCGAGCGAGCGGACGGTCACGAGCACGGAGGTGATGTACGCCGCGCCGAGCAGGCCGCCGGTGAGGTAGTACCAGGCCAGCCCGCGGACCTCGCCGAGCTGCCCCAGGCCGCCCTTCGTGAGCGCGGCGATGAGCGCCAGCGCCACGGTTCCGATCGCGAACGAGAAGAAGGCCGCCTGCCACGTCCCGACCGCGCGGCCGAGCATCGAGTTGATCGGCGCCTGGAGCGCGACGAGGCCACCGGTGAAGGCCGTGAGAACGACCGCCACGCCGCGATCCACGGCTACTTCGCCTCCATCCACGTCGGTCCCGAGCCGATGTCGACCGCGAGCGGCGGGTCGTGCTCCCAGACGGCGCACATCTCGCGGCGGATGAGCTCGCGAGCGGCCTGCACCTCGGCGGCCGGCCCCTCGAACAGCAGCTCGTCGTGGACCGTGAGGATCGGCCGCACCGGCGAGTCGCGAAGCGCGGCGTCGACGCGCACGAGCGCGAGCTTCATGACGTCCGCGGCAGTGCCCTGGATGACGGTGTTGACGGCCAGGCGCTCGCCCAGCGTGCGCACCTGCCAGTTGCGCGCCTTGAGCTCGGGGATCTGGCGCCGGCGGCCCCACAGCGTCGTCACGTGGCCCGTCTCCGTCGCGCTCGCGATCGTGCTCTCGATGAACGCGCGCACGGCAGGGAAGCGCTCGAGGTACGTGTCGATGATCTCCTTGGCCTCCTCGCGCGGGATGCCGAGCCGGTCCGCGAGCCCGTAGTCGCTCAGGCCGTAGACGATCCCGTAGTTGACCATCTTCGCCTTCGAGCGCTGGCCATAGTCGACCTCGTCCGGCGCGGTCCCGAAGACCTTTCCTGCGGTCGCGGTGTGGACGTCCTCGCCGCGCACGAAGATCTCCTTCAGCACCGGCTCGTCGGCGATGTGGGCGAGCACGCGCAGCTCGATCTGGGAGTAGTCGGCGCTCAGCAGGACGTTGCCGGGCTCGGCGTCGAAGCAGCCGCGGATCTCGCGGCCGAGCGCGGTGCGGATCGGGACGTTCTGCATGTTCGGGTTCGTCGAGGCCAGTCGCCCCGTCGTGGCGGCGGCCTGCAGGAACGTCGTGTGGATGCGCGAGCGGGGATCGGCGGCCGCGAGCTGGGGCAGCACCGACAGGTAGGTCTTGTCGAGCTGGTTGAGCTCGCGCCAGCGCTCGACGAGCGGGACGATCTCGTGCTCGGAGCGGATCGCCTGCAGGACGCGGGCGTCCGTCGAGAAGCCGGTCTTCCCGCGGCGCTTCTTGGACAGCCCGAGCGTCCCGAAGAGGATCTCGCCCAGCTGCTGCGGCGAGCCGATGACGAACTCCGTCCCGGCGAGGCGCCAGATCTCGAGCTCGAGCGTGCGAACCTCCTCGCGCACGCGCGCCGTGATCTCGGCCAGCCGCCCGGTGTTCAGCCGCACGCCCTCGAGCTCCATCCGCCGCAGGACCGGCACGAGCGGCAGCTCGATCTCCTCCATGACAACAGCCAGGCCGCGCTCGACGATCTGCTCGCGCTGCCAGGCCGACAGCTCGCCGACGAGCAGCGCCTCGGCGGCCACCGGGTCGTCGACGCCCGCCGCGGCGAGCCCGCGCTCCTCGAGCAGCTCGCGCAGCGGGTAGCCGCGGCGGGCGGGCTCGAGCAGGTAGGCGCCCAGGAGCGCGTCGTGGGCGAGGTTCGGCGGGACGCTGCCCAGCGCCTTGGCGTCGTAGGCGACGACGGGCCGCTCGCCGGCGGCCGCGACGAGCTGCGCGGGATCGTCCAGCGTGCCGGTGAGCACCACCTCGTCGGCGCCGGCGACGGCGAAGCGCCACGAGCTGTCGACGGCGAGCAGCTCACCCTCGGGAATCTCGGGCGCGCGGGCGGCGAGGACGAGCTCGTCGCCGGCGAGACCGGCGACGTCGGCGAGCGTGCCGGCGCGGACGGTCGCGGTCAGCGTCGTCTCGGCCACCGGCGCCGGCGCCACCTCCTCGCCGCCGAGGAGCTCCTCGAGGCGTCGCAGCGGGTCTCGCAGCTCGAACTCGCGGAAGACCTCGCGCAACCGCGAGCGGTCCGGCGCCCGCGACGCCGCCTCGACGACGTCGAGGTCGACCGGCAGGTCGCGGCGCATCGTCGCGAGGACCTTCGAGACGCGCGCGTCCTCGGCGTGCTCGGTGAGGTTCTGCTTGCGCTTGGCGCCGGAGATGGCGTCGATCGACGCCAGCACGCTCTCCAGGTCGCCGTAGGTCTGCAGGAGCTGGGAAGCGGTCTTGTCCCCGATCCCGGGGACGCCGGGGATGTTGTCGCTCGTATCGCCCTTGAGGCCGTAGAAGTCGGGGATGAGCTCGGGGGCGATGCCGTAGCGGTCGACGACCGCCTGATGGTCGTAGAGCTTCGTGTCGGTGATCCCGCGCGACGTCGCCATGACCGTCACGAGCCCCTCGTCGTCGATGAGCTGGAAGGCGTCGCGGTCGCCCGTGACGATGACGACTGGGATCGAGCGCTCGCGCGCGCGCTCGGCGAGCGTCGCGATGACGTCGTCGGCCTCGAAGCCGTCGAGGCGCACGTTCGTGTAGCCGAAGGCCTCGACGAGCGGCTCGAAGTGCGGCCACTGCTCGCGCAGCAGGTTCGGCCGCGAGCTGCGCTGGGCCTTGTACTCGGGATAGACCTCCTTGCGCCCGCTGGCGCCGGCGTCCCAGACGACGACGGTCGGCTTCGTGCCGTGCTCGGTGAGGATCTTCACGAGCATCGAGGCGAAGCCGAAGATGGCGTTCGTCGGGAAGCCGGTCGAGGTCGCGATCGACTCGGGAAGCGCGAAGAACGCGCGATAGACGAGCGAGTTGCCGTCGATGAGGTAGAGGACGTCCGGGCGGTCGGTCATCGGTCGGGCACTCTACGCGGACGGATGACGCCATCGGCGGCCTCCCGTACCATGGCTTTAGAACACATGTGGCGCAAGGTGCCTGCGCCACGCAGTCCCGGACGCAAGGAAGCACATGAGCATCATCTACACCTGCAACTTCTGCGGCGAGACGATCGACCGCGAGGAGCCGTTCGTGACCCTCAACGGCAGCGGCGATCGCTCCGAGGGCCACTGGAGGACCGGTTACGTGGGCCATTACCACGCCGACCCGGCCGCCGGCTGCTGGACGCGCATCCTCGACGTCATCCGAGCCGCCGACGAGTGGGGCCGCGGCTGGACCGTATCCCGACGGCCAGCCCGCAGCTCATCTCAGCGCGCCGGCGCCGGCACCGCCGGGGCGAGGAGCCGGCCGCCTAGTACACCCGGCCGGAAGGTCTGGGGAGTTTCCGGGATGCCCGGCCGGGATCTGACGGTCGACGGTGCCCGCGTTCGTGCTGGTGGCACGGGGGCGGGCGCCGGCGGCCGTCAGGCACGGATCGGGCGCCCGGAAAACCCGCAGACCTTGCGGACGGGTGTACTAGCGGACGCGCCGGGCCACATCCACCAGCCTGCCGACGGCGTTCGGGCCGCGGGCCTATGCTCGTGGCCATGCTCGCTACGCCCAGCAGCGGGATGGAGGCGCCGCCCACATGAGGGTCACCGTCACGGGCGCGACCGGTCGCATCGGCTCGCGCCTGGTCGAGGCGCTGAAGGCACGCGGCGACGAGGTCACGGTCCTCTCGCGCGATCCCGATCGCGCCCGCGACCGCCTCGGCGTGGAGGCGGTCGCGTGGGATCCCGAGAGCGAGGGCGCGCCGCTGGCGGCGCTCGCGGGCCGCGACGGAATCGTGCACCTCGCCGGCGAGGACGTCGGGCAGCGCTGGAGCGCCGCCGTGAAGGAGAGGATCCTCGCCAGCCGCGAGCACGGGACGCGCAACATCGTCCACGCGATCTTCGACGCAAAGCCACGCCCGCCGGCCTTCGTCTGTGCATCGGCTGCGGGCTTCTACGGCGCGCGCGGCGACGAGCCCGTCGACGAGACGCAGCCCCCGGGCCGCGACTGGCTGGCCGGGGTCTGCGTGCGCTGGGAGAGCCAGGCCGACTCCGCGAAGCTCGGCACCCGCGTCGTCAAGGTGCGCACGGGCATCGTGCTCGACGCCGGGGGCGGCGCGCTGGCGAGGATGCTGCCGCCCTTCAAGGCCGGCATCGGCGGGCCGATCGGCGGCGGCAAGCAGTACATGCCCTGGATCCACCGCGACGACCTCGTCGGGCTCTACCTCGCGGCGCTCGACGCGCCAAGCTTCGCAGGGCCGATCAACGCCTCCGCGCCGACCCCGGTGACGAACAGGGAGTTCTCGCGGGCGCTCGGCCAGGCGCTGCACCGGCCCGCCGTCGCGCCCATACCCGGCTTCACGATCAAGCTCATGTACGGCGAGATGGCGCAGATCGTCCTCGACGGCGTGCGGATGGTGCCCGGACGCGCCGCCGAGCTCGGCTACGAGTTCGCGCACCCCGAGCTCGACGAGGCGCTGCGCGACACGCTCGCGGGCGAGGCGTCCTAGGACTAAGGCTCGTCGCCGAGCTTCTCGCGCTGCCACGGCAGCGGGCCGATGACCCGCCAATGCGAACCCTGCTTCGGCGGCACGGCGAGCCACACGATGACGCCGACGACGCTCAGCAGCAGGCCCGAGGCGAGGCCGGCCTTCTCGCCGTAGCCCTTGCGGGCGGACAGGTAGGAGGACACGATCGCCGAGGCGAGCCAGATGAACAGCAGGTAGAGCGCGAGCGCGCCGATCGCGGCGATGACGGTCATGCGCCGAGGTAGGCCCGCTGGACGTCGGGGTTCGTGCGCAGCGCGTCGGAGGCGTCGGTCAGCGCGACCCTGCCGGTCTCCAGCACGTAGCCGCGCATCGAGACACCGAGCGCGTAGTTGGCGTTCTGCTCGACGAGCAGGATCGTCGTGCCCTGCCGGTTGATCTCGGCGATCGTCTCGTAGATGCGCTCGACGAGGATCGGCGCGATGCCCATCGAGGGCTCGTCGAGGAGCAGGAGCTTCGGCCGGGCCATGAGCGCGCGGCCGATCGCGAGCATCTGCTGCTCGCCGCCGGACATCGTGCCGGCCTTCTGGC
>JBPCJA010000054.1:0-3091 GCA_051005755.1 Solirubrobacteraceae bacterium | reverse complement strand
TGGTCGCTGGTCCGCGTGTCGTACAATTACGAGCACCGCCGCGGCTGTGACGCGATATTCGTCTGGTTCCTCGAGGAGACACGGGTGGATCCGGGCTCGGCGCTAACCGCCGAGCAGGACACCCGGCTTACGATCAGCACGATCCACGGCGCCAAGGGCACCGAGGCCGATGTCGTCTTCGTGATCGGCTGCGAGGAGCGGCTGCTGCCAATCGGATACGCGATCGACAGCCATGATGCGCTTCGGATCGAGGAGGAGCGCCGTCTGTTCTACGTTGCCGCCACGAGGGCGAAGGAGGGCCTGATGCTCACGACCGCCGCGGAGCGCCTAGGAACGCCAGCTCGGGGCCCGTCGCGCTTCTTGATTGAGAGCGGCGACAGCTCCGTCAGCCGACGCAACAATGGCGGCCAGGCTGAGGCGTGAAGCACAGGGGGTCTGGCCGACGAGCCAGGCCCCCAAGTGCCTCATACCCTCCCTCGAGAAGCGAAGCGGACCGGCAGAACGGCCTTTTCTCGTTAAGGACCCATGTGCACCCGCCGCGCCATCGCACACTGCGGATTGAACCCTTGCGCCCGAGAGCGCACGTGTCGAACGGTGCCGGCAGCGGTCAGAATCTGCCGGCTGCGAAGCGCTCGATCGGATGACGCGTCTCGCCGTCGACGATGAGATCGGCGACGATCTCCCCGATCACGGGGACGAACTTGAAGCCGTGGCCCGAGCAACACGAGACCACGACGACCCGATGGCTCGGGCGGTCGATCTTGCGTGGCACGGCTGCTGCCGCGCCGGATCGCCGGCCGTCGCGCCGGTCCGGTGTTCCTGTCGAGCCTGCGCCCGAGCCCGGCACGTGCGCCGGCCGGCGGCGACATCTGCCCGCTCACCGGGCGGGCGCGGCTGTCTTACCGTCGCGCCGCGGAGCTGCTCGTCGCCCGGACCGGCTGGACGCTGCATCAGTTCCGTCACTCCGCGCTGACGCACCTCGCCGAGAACGACGTGCAGCTGCCGCTGCTGATGGCCAAGAGCCGCCACCGCAGCCTGCGCACGCTGCAGCGCTACGCCCGCCCAGGCCCGGACGCGGTCGCCGCGCTAACGGCCGCGCATGACCCCGCGCGCCGCCGCTGAGGCGCGTCGCAGCCCAGCTGAGCGCCCCGGTGCTCGAGTCGTTCTCACGAGCCGCAAGGGCAGGCGCGGCACGGTGCCGCCGGCGGGATGCTCGAAGCCGAACAGCAGTTCCGCAGGATCATCGGCTACGGCGACCTCGCCGAGCTCGCCCTCGCCGTCGAGCAGGACGTCGCCGCGAGCCGTTCGTCGACGACCCTGCCCGCGACCGCCCAGCCGGCCGCTACGCTCGTCACTGCCTGACCATCAGTCAACCGCGGATCGTCACCGCGAAGTTCTACAGCGCACGGGACATGGTCACGCGACGTCCTCATCGCCGCAACGCACCAAACGGGCGGCTCACAGAAGTTGATGCAGGACTCGACGTCCGAAGCGAAGGGGATGCTTGCTGGATGAGCACGCCCGACGACCTTGAGTGCCTGATCAACGAGTCTGCATTCCTCAGCGAGCCCCTCAACTACTGCAAGGGACTCGAGAGCGTCGTCATGCACGGGCTGGCTCTGTCAAGCAGGCGCAAGGCTGAGGCGGTGCGGATGCTCGTCGAGGGCGATCTGGCGTGGGAGGCCGGGCCGTCACTGCGCGGCATGTTCGAGAGCTGGCTGCTGATGAGCTGGTTCCTCAGCAGCGAGAAGCAGTACCTCGCCCGGCGCATCAGCCGCTTTCTTGCCGAAGCCCATCGACGCCAGATGAAGGCTGCGCGAGCCAACGGCAATGATGAAACTGCGGACCAGCATAAGTCGACCTTCGAGGCACTGATCTCTGGGCTGCGTGGGGATCCCGTCGACCATAGGCCGACGATGCTGCGCCTGGTCGGCGAAGTCGCCAGGACGCACGACGAGAGGGCGCGCCTTCGCAACCAGATCGAGGTGGCACGTCACCTCGGGCGAGAGCTGGGGCCGAAGGTGGTGGCCGCATGCCGGCAAATGGGCGAGTTTCAGAGGCGCCGCGAGCAACTCAACGAGGAGATGCTCCACGAGGACATCTTCGACGAGAACGGTGATCTCGAGGAGCAGCGCCTCCTCCCCTCATACATGGAGCTCGCGGATGCCGCTAACGCCTCCGATACCTATGCAGTCCTATACGCGATCGAGTCGATGCGTGTGCATCCCTCGCTCCTGACTGTTCAGGACTTCTATGAGCCGGACGGGTCGGGCGGATGGCAACGACGGGATGGAGGCCCAACGCTGACCGACGAGCTCGAGGTCGCGACGGTCCTCTACGCGAACGTCCTCGATCGCTTCGGTGAGTTCACCGACTTGTACGACGACGAGTGACATGCGCGTCGCCGAACACCATGCGATGGCTGCGCGGGCCGCACGACCGCCTGCCCGTCGGGCACTCCTGGGCTCATGCACGCGAAGGCTACCGCCGACCGCGCCGACAGCTCCAGCGCCCGACCCAGCGACGCTTACCGCCGGATTCGTTCCGTTGTTCCTCACGGGCCTATACGCCACCGAACGTCCCCGTAGCGTCGGACTTGTGATGGGCTGCCGCCGGCGGCGCGAACGCCGACGGCAACCGCCACACGCACTTCGCGAGCTCAGCGCGACCGCGTAGCCCGCTGCCCGACCGGCTACGGGGTTCGATGTGGATCGCTGGCTGTGACCTCCCGAAGATGAGCCCGCGTAGTGCTCTCCCGCCTTTGCCTTAGGGTCGGGCTCGCTCGCACGTTCCAGCCAGCCCGGCAATCGAACCTCTACTGGGGGAACCTGAGCTCGGCGAGTCTCGGCGCGACGGGCCAGTGCTGGTGCGTATAGCGCAGGTCGACGGATCACGCGCTGGCGGGGCGCGTTTGACGGTACGCCGGCGCGTGGCGTGCCACGCGACGCGTCAAAACGTCACCATTGGAGTTCCCCCGGTTTCGTGGACACCTGCTGACTGAGTTTGCTCGGTCGGGAAGGATGTCTGTCGATGCCGAAGACCCCGTCGTATTCCAAGGAGTTCAAGCGTGAGGCCGTGCAGCTGTTGCGCA
>JBPCJA010000053.1:0-4755 GCA_051005755.1 Solirubrobacteraceae bacterium | reverse complement strand
GCACCCCGCCGCCGGCCGTCACCGTGCAGCCGACCTCGCTGTTGTTGACGTCGGGGGCCAAGACCGGAATACCGCGCCGCTGCGCCTCGTGGACGAGCGCGTCGGGCGGATAGAAGCCCATCGGCTGCTCGTCGAGCAGCGCGCAGAGGAACTCCGGGCCGTAGTGCACGCGCAGCCATGTCGACTGGTAGGCGAGCAACCCGAAGGCGGCGCCGTGCGCCTTGGGGAAGCCGAAGCCCGAGAAGCCGGAGACCATCTGAAAGACTCGCTCGGCGAGCTCCTCGGTGACGTCGGCGTGCGTCGCCGTCGCCCCCTCGACGAAGCGCCGGTGGTGGGCCTCGATCGCGTCGGCCGAGCGCTTGCGGCTCATCGCCCGGCGCAACCCCTCGGCCTCCCCCACGCTGAAGCCGGCGAACGCCTGCGCGACCTCGAGCACCTGGTCCTGGAAGATGATCGTGCCGAGCGTGTCGTGCAGCGGCGGCTCGAGCGACGGGTGCAGGTAGGGCACCTCGTAGGAGGGATCGGCGCGCAGGCGCTGGCGGCGCTCGATGTAGGGGTTGACGGCGCCGCCGACGATCGGCCCAGGGCGCACGATCGCGACCTGGATCGTGATGTCGTCGAGGTTCTCCGGGCGCGTGCGGCGCAGCGAGCCCATCTGCGCGCGCGACTCGATCTGAAAGACGCCGGTCGTGTCGGCGTTCTGGATGCACTCGTACGTGGCGGGGTCGTCGTACGGGATCCTCGACAGGTCGATCCGCTCCCCGCGCCGTGCGGCGACGTGCTCGACGCAGCGCTCGACCGCGCTGAGCATCCCGAGGCCGAGCAGGTCGATCTTCAGAAAGCCGGCATCGGCACAGGAGTCCTTGTCCCACTGCGCGAGCTGGCGGCCCTCCATCGCGGCCGGGACGAGCGGGACGCAGTCGACGAGCGGACGGGTCGCGACGATCATCCCGCCGGAGTGCTGGGAGAGGTGGCGCGGCAGGCCCTGCGCCTCCTCGGCCAGGCGCGCGAGCCAGGCCCAGCGGCCGGCCCGCCGCCCCGGGCCGAGCGCGGAGTCGATGTCGCGGTCGACGTCGCGCGCCGACCAGCCCTCGCTGCCGCGCGCGACGCGCTCGATCTCGCCCGGCGGCAGGCCGAGCGCCTTGCCGAGCTCGCGGATCGCGCCGCGCGCACGGTACGTCGGGAAGGCGGCGACGAGCGCCGAGCGATCGCGGCCGTAGCGCTCGTGCACGCGGGGGATGAACACCTCGCGGATGTCGCGCGGGAAGTCGAGGTCGATGTCGGGCAGCGCCGTGAGCTCCTCGCTGAGGAAGCGCCCGAGCAGAAGCTTGTTGGCGATCGGGTCCACGTGGCTGAGGCCGGTGAGATGGCAGACGATCGAGGAGACGCTCGACCCGCGCCCGCGCCCGGGCGGCAGCAGCGCCCGCGCGCTGTCGCGCCCGCGCACCTCGACGGCGATCTCGCGCGCGAGCTCCAGCAGGTCGCGGTGCAGGAGGAAGAAGCCGGCCAGGCCGAGCTCGTCGATGACGCGCAGCTCCGCCTCCAGGCGCGCCATCGCCTCGGCGCGATGGACGCTGCCGTGCGGATAGCGCTTGTCGAAGCTCGTCCGGCAGACCTCCGCCAGCCTGCGGCCGGCGGCCGCGTCCTCGGCACCGGGGTAGCGGTAGCCGAGGTCGCTGCAGAGGTCGAACGTCAGGCTCTCGGCCAGCCGCACGCTCTCGGCGGCCGCCTCGGGATGATCGGCGAAGCGGGCCGCCATCGCCTGCGGCGTCGCGAGCACGTGCGCGTGGTTGCCGCGCCGCAGCGGCTCGGAGGCGTCGAGCGTCGTGTGCTCGCGGATCGCGACGAAGGCATCCTGCAGGCGCGCGCGCCCGGGCGTGTGCGCGTGGACGTTGCCGGTGGCGACGGTCGGCACCTGCAACCGCGCGGCGAGCCCCGCCAGCCCGCGGTTCAGCGCGCGGTCGTGGCGGGCGAGCGGGCGCTGGAGCTCGACACGGAAGGCGTCGCGACCGAACGCTGCGAGCAGGCGGCGCATCGTCGGCTCGTCGCGGACGCCGCGGGTGGCGCAGCCGCTGAGGCAGACAAGGCCCGCGTGGTGAGCCTCGACGTCGTCGAGGCCGACAGCCGGCTCCATGCGATTGCGCTGCGAGCCCTCGCGGGTGTGGGCGTGCGCGCGCGTCAGCAGCCGGCAGAGGCTGCGCCAGCCGGTCGTGTCGCGGACGAGCAGCGTCAGGTGGCGGCCATCGTGCAGCGTCACCTCCGCGCCGTGGATCGCCCGCAGCTCGAGCGCCTTCGCCGCCTGCGCGAACTCCATCGAGCCCGCGAGCGAGTTGTGGTCGGTGAGGGCGAGCGCGCCGTGCCCGCGCGCCACCGCCGCCGCCACGAGCTCCTCGGGCTGCGAGGTGCCATCCAGGAAGGAGTAGGCGGAATGGCAGTGCAGCTCGACGTACGAGGACATGCGAACATATGTTCGCACATCGAGCGGGTCTTGTGGGCCGGGCGAGCGTTTTGCGATTCAACTCAGGGCGAGTGGTGGCGCCGTCGTTCGCGAGCAGCATCACTGAGGAGGGTTGTCGGACCTGGCGGGCGTTCAGCCGGGGAGCGGCGGTGCGCGTGGGCGGGCGGCGCGCTCGGCGACACGCCCCGGCCGGCACGCACCCAGCTCACACCCGCACCGACACACCCGCACCGACCCTTCTCAGAGATGCAGTTCATCCCGCCACCGCACGCCGAAATCCACCACCCAACGACCACCTTGCCTCCCCACCCGCCACCGAGCAACTCCCCCACGCCACCGATGCCCGCCCGCCGCCTCACGCCACCGCCACACAGTCCGTGCGCGCCTCCCACACACCGAAAGGTGGCCGCGACGCGGCCGCGAGCAGCCTCGAGCGATCAACCGCGTGCGCGAGCTCACCGCCAACCCTCAGACCGAACGCAACCGCCACGCCAGCGCCGTTGGAAGAACTGTCAAGGCGGTAGCTGCGCACCTCCAGGTACGCGCGACTGCGCAGCTGCTCACCGAGCGCCCGCATCGCCGCGAAACTCGCCGGCGCAGCGCGGAAGGCCGCCCAGGCAGCAGCAACATCGGGATCAGTGAGATCCACACGCGCGCCGAGCTCCCACCGCCGCCCGACAGCGTTCAGCGCCACCCCCGGCTCGGCGGCGAGCTCCAGCGGCCGCGCAAGGCCGGCGGGCAGCATCCTGCCGGCCGCGACGCTGCCGGTCGCCGACAGCGACAGCTCGACCGGCCGCCGGCGGCGGTCGAGCGTGAGCCCCAGCACGGCCTGCCCGTCGAGCGCGCCGGCGTTGCCGTCGACGGCGATGGCCACGAGTCCCGCTCCGGCGCCGCCCGCTCCGAACGAGATGGTGAGCTCGCCGCTGCGCCGGTTGCGCCGAGCCCCGAGCATCGCGTCCGCGATGCCGTCGAGCTGTCCCGAGAGCGCCCGCGACCCGCCCATGCCGACCCTCCCGAGCCCGCGCACGCCGCCCTCGACGACGATCTCGCGCGCCCGCGGACCGCTGCCGCCCAGCCGCGGCCGGCGGAGCGCGCGCAGGACCGCGTCGGCCTCGCGCTCGCTGCGCGCGTAGAAGACCTCGCCGCGCCCGAGGACGCCCTGGACGCCGGCGCGCGCCTCGCGATCGAGGCCCAGCGGGCGCCCGTGCACGTCGATCCGTGCCCGCGCGCCGGCGCCGACCTCCACGCCGGCGCCGCTGCGCCGGGCGACGGTCAGGCGGATCGTCCCGTCCGACAGGCGCTCTCGCAGGACGATCCGATCCTCGTCCACCCGGACGAGCCCGAGGTTCATCGCGAGGTGGCGGACGTCGCGCGTGCTCGCGACGGTGCAGGGGCGGCGCGGCGGCACCGGACAGGCGCCGCCGCTCACGACGCACAGCGCGTGCCGGAGCTGGGCGAGGACGGCGTTCGCCACCCCCGGCGCACCGACGGCCGTGACCGCCGCCACCGCGCTCGCGAGCGCCACCGCGAGCACGGCGAGGAGCGCGACGTAGTCGACCGTCGCCTGACCGCGCTCGGCGCGCAGGAATCGCATGCCTCGAGGCTGCCGGCCGTCGCGTGACGGAACTACATGCGTCTGCCTCGAACGACGCGCGATCTCGTGTCAGCCCAACCCGGCGACGACGAAGCCGAACCCGCCACGACGGGCGCAGCCGCCGGGCGGGTGAGATCCGCGACGGTCAGCGCTGGCGGTACCACCGTCCCTCCCCCAGCTCGCGGAAGACGACGACGTTTCGGCCGCAGGTCGTGACGACCTCCCAGTAGCGCCGCCGCAGCGGCCGGTCGGTCCACCAGCGGTCCTCCACGAGCCAGGACTCGCGGACGGCGTCGACGGCACGCCCCTCGACCGCCAGTGGCGCGCCGACGGCGTCCGCCCGCACCGCCACCGCCCGCGGCTCGCCGATCCGGCGCGGTCCGGGGCTCATCGCCTCAGGACCTACGGGTCGATCGGGGTCAGCACGAAGCGGCGCTCGGGCACGCGCGACTCCGGGTCGATCTCCAGGACGCGCAGCGCGGCATCGGGTCCGGCGGCGGCGCGGGCCTGGCGGACCGCCTCGCGCAGGCGCTCGTCGCGGCGCGCGGCGCCGTCGTCGAACAGCGCGCGCCCCTCGGGAGCGGGCGGGCCGAAGCGCTCGACCGTGAGCAGCAGCGTCTCGACCGGCGCGAGCAGCAGCGCGGGGGGCTCGCCGGGCGCGAGGAGGATTCGCGCTGCGTCGGCGAGAGCTTGACGGGACAAG
>JBPCJA010000052.1:0-8219 GCA_051005755.1 Solirubrobacteraceae bacterium | reverse complement strand
CCAGGCACGCCCGGTCATCCGGAAACCAGCTCCGAAGGTCGGCGTAGGAGCCGGGATAGTCGACCGATGCCCTTGGCGCGTCTCGCGACACACCCAGAATCTACTGCACCGAGATGGAAAGCCCGTTAGATCGAACACAGCCCGGCTGAGGCCAGCACCCACAACACGACCAGGCAGCGGCGACCATGCCCGCGATCAGCCTCACCGCTACGCCACGCGCGCGCGAGTCGCGCGATCAGCCCGCCCAGGCCGAGCGCGACCGCCAGGACGATCCACGGCGTCAGCTCGTGCAGGTAGGCGTGTCCCTGGTCGGCGAGCTCGCGCGATGCGTCAGCTCCGAACGCCAGCTCGTAGCGCAGCTGGTGCACGGCGAAGACGCCCAGCGGAAACAGGGCCACACCGAGCTGCTGTCTGTGTCGCTGCCGCATCCCCCGACCGCCCCCCGGTCTCACCCTCCTCGACGACGCGCCGCCAGCCTACGCGATCTCATGCCCAGCGCCGACGAGGCGTCGAGGTTGCCAGAGGACGGCTTGCCGCTGGTGCGATCGTGCGCCCGCCGCGATCGACGCGTAGTCGATCCCGACGGGCCGCGCGCGGCGTGCGCGGCGCCCATGGACGTGCATCCCGATCCGGTGGACGGGGACCGAATCGGATCGCGGGTGGGAGCTGTGCGCACGAGCATTCCAACCTCCGCGGAGGTGCTCACGACGTGGCACCGAGTGCGCGGCGCAGCGGCGGGATGCGCTTGACGAGCACGAAGTCCACGAGGAGCAGCACGAGGATCGAGAGGCCCAGCAACGGGAACAGCACCCCGAGGCCCAGCGTGATCGCGATCACCCCGGCGCCGAGCTTGCGGTTCGGCGCTCTGCGCGGCGCTCCGATGCCCTTCGGGCGGCGCTTGCGCCACATGACGATCGCCGTCGCGCAGGACAGCAGCAGCGCGAGCGTTCCGAACAGCGCGAAGAGCTGGCTGTAGATCCCGAACTGGCGTCCCTCGTGCACTGCGATCCCGAGATCGGTCGCCTTCGCCATCGCTCCGAACTGGCCGTAGCGAAAGTCTCCGACCGGCTTGGCGGTGTACTGGTCGACGAACGCGAAGCGCTCCTTCAACGCGTTCTGATTGGGCTCTACGTCGTTGTCGGGGAACAGGCTGACGGCGTAGCTCGACGTCTTGTCTGCCGGGAACGTGATGATCGTCCCGGGCGCCATGCCCATCTGCTGAGCGCGCGCGACGACGGCGTCCAGCGGCGCGCCGTCCTTCGGGTTCCAGCGGATCGTCTGCAGCCGGGCGTGGTCGTTGTGGCCGGTGTGTCCGGGCCGCCCGCCGCCAACCGACGGCGGCACCGGCAGGCTTGCGGCTGCCCACGCCGGCTTGCCGCCTTTGACGACGTCCTCGACCTTCCTGGACGGCACGCCGTCGAACGTGCCCGGCGGGTAGCTCGAACCGACCTTCGTCGCGATCTCGTTGTACTTCTCGCCCCATACCCCGCTCCACGCCAGCCCGGTGACGAGGAAGAACAAGAACACGAACGAGAACGCCACGCCCGTGACCGCGTGCACGTCACGCCAGCGCACCCGCAGCGAACGCGCTCGCCATCGCGGCGTCAGCGCCTGACGCAGCGAGCGCCGGCGCCCGCGCGGCCACCACAGGTACATGCCGGTGATGACGAGCACGACGGCCCACGAGGTCGCGAGCTCGATCACGCGATCACCCCACGTGCCCTCTTCGTCCATGAATCGCGACGTCAGCAGCGACCCGTGGAGGTCAAGCGCGATCGTTGGCAGGTAGCGCCGGTTGTCGCGATGGCCGAGCACCTTGCCGGTGTACGGATCGACGAACACGGCCCAATCGCCGCCCGTCTTCGTCGTCACCCCGAATTGTGTCGAGCGCCTGGCGTTCGGCGGCGGCGCGACGCTCGTGACGCTCGCCCCCGGGAGGGCGTTCTTCACGGCCGCAAGCTGCCTGGCGTAGCTGAGCGTCGGGCCACGTCCGTCGACGTTGCGGACATGACCGTAGAACACGCTGTCGATCTGCGGCTTGAAGAGGTAGACGATCCCCGACAGCGACAGGATCACGATGATGGGGATGACCAGCAGCCCGGCGTAGAAGTGCCATCGCCAGACCGCGCGAAACAATCGCGGTCGCGGCTGCGCCTGGAGCTCCGCGCCGCGCGCGACCTCCGCTGGATCGGCTGCTGGGCCACCGGATGGCGCGTCGGCCTTCGGCAGGGCCACGACGTTCTCGGTCATGGGGTTCTCGCTTGTGTCGGCGTTCGGCGTCGCCCGGCATCCGGCCACCGTGGTCGAGGCGGTCGCGGATCGGGACAGCCCTGGCGGCCGCCGCCGGGATCCGCGCTTCGCGCAGTGCTCTACGCGTAGCTGGACTCCGGCCTGCCGCAGCCGCGGGCTGAGGTGGTCTCAGACGAGCGCCACCCGGATGCCGTGCGGCCGCCGGAAGGCGCTACGAGCTCAACAGCGCGCCCGCGGGGGCGGCGCGCGACCAGCGCAGGCGCCGGCCAGCGGCGCCAGCCGTGGCAGCGCCACCGAAGCCGGGCGGACACCACGCTTCGGCGGCCGCGCGATGGCAGCGATCTGCGGCTGCGGCCGGCGTAGACGCGCGACGCGCGCGACGAGCGCCCGGCCGCCGCGCACCACTAGCGCCAGCAGCCCTCCGACGGCGATCGATGCCGGCAGCGCCCACAGACCGCCATCTCCGAGGATGCCGGCCAGCCCTTGCGGATGACCGGTGGCAAGCAGCCCCTCCAGAAACTCCTGGCCGACGTAGATCGAGAACAAGCCAGCGGAGGCCAGCGCCCACAACATGACCAGGCAGCGACCCGTCGCCCGATCCGCCTCACCGCTACGCCACGCATGCGCGAGCCGCGCGATCAGGCCACCGAGCCCGAGCGCGACCGCCAGGACGATCCACGGCGTGAGCTCGTGCAGGTAGGCGTGACCCTGATCGGCGAGCTCGCGCGACGCGTCAGCTCCGAACGCCAGCTGATAGCGCAGCTGGTGCACCGCGAAGACGCCCAGCGGAAACAGGGCCACACCGAGCTGCTGTCTGCTTCGCTGCCGCCGCATCCCCTTGACCACTCCCGGTCGCGCTCGTGAAGGCGACGACACCCTACGCGATCACACACGCCACCGCGACACGATCGATCGTCGCGGTGGCGTGTCGCCGGCGCCTACCCCGACCCGAGCCTGCGCCCGTTGGCCACGGTGCCGTGGGCGACGGGAGGGTCGGCAGGAGGGAGGTTCCGCAGCGCCCATCCGAGGGTGTGCAGCCCGGTGGTGATCTTCTTCAGCTCCACGATCGTCCTGACCAGCCGTGTGAGCAGCCAGACCGCGATGACCGCGACCGTCGCGGCGCCCAGGAGGCTCACGACTGCGATGGCGATGTCCTCCATGAGGTCCCCTAACCCGCCTGGGCCTTGCGCACCACGAGCGCGGCCTTGGCGGCGATTCCCGGCAGCACGCCGCAGATCGTGGACAGCGGACGGTTGATGTCGGCGACGAGCTTGGCCAGCGGTCGCAGGTGCTGGGACTCCACGGTCGCCAGCGCCCCGCCGAGCGCGCCGAGGCCGTTGGAGATCCTCGTCAGGCGCCTGGCGACCTGCATTAGCGCAACGGCCAGGATCACCACGAGCAGCACGGGCTCGAGGATGCTGAGGACGGTCATCAGGTCCGTGCTCATAGCGTCTCACCCGCCGCCACGTAGCCGTCGGTGAGCGCGTTCATGTAGCCGTCCTGGATGATGGCCTCCTCGATGATGAGGTTGAGCACAGGCGGTGTGGCGGCCAGCTTGGGGATGTTCGCGGTGTAGGACGCCACCGTTCCGGCGGTCACCAGCAGCCGCTCGACGCGCTGCTCGATGTCCTTGACGAGGCTCAGGAGAAGCATCATCAGGATGATCACGACGACGAGCACCACAGCGCCCATGCCCAGCACGATCTGCCACAAGGCGTGCGTGTCATACGCTGCCAGGATCGTCACTTGCCCACCGCCACCTTTCGAAGGGTCCGGGCCATGTGAAGGATCCGGACCGCTGAGTCGTTTACCCTGTCGACGCCGTCGGCGAGGCTCGTCGTCTGAGACCTGACCATGTCGACGCCCTCGTCGGCCCTCGCGGCCTGGTCTGCGATGCGTGCCGCCAGCGTCAGGATGATGGCCACGATGATGACCACCACGACGATGATGAAGAACGCCAGCGCGAGGCCGATGTACCAGTCGGTGTAGGTCGCTGCTCGTCGACGAAGCAAAAGGCCGAATGAAAAAGCGGGTCCGTCGACATGTCGAGACGACGATCGCCTCACTTCCAGCGGAGGTTCAAGCCGACTGGGCAGACGAGATGCGTGCCGATTTCGAGAAGGAAATTGCCGCGACGCCCCTCTCGGCCGTCAGGTGGGCATACGACCTCCGCCGCAACGTACCCCAGCTAGCCACCGAGTCGGCACAGATCGTAACTACTCCATCCGGCGCTCCAACTCGTCCTCAGCGACGCTTTGCTCTCAAGAGCGTGATTCAGCGCGTTGTACGCGCGCTTACCGCTCTGCGCCGCGGCCCGAAGGCCCTCACCCCCTCCACTCCACGACCCACACCCGGCCTCGAGCTACGCACAATCCTGCTCCCGTCTGTTGCGGCGATAATGGGTGGGATTATGAGTGCAGCGTTCGACGCACCTATCGGTGCGACCATCGCCTGGGTCGCCATCACACCGTGGATCACGACGTTCCTAATGTATCCAGGTCCGCACCGCGTGAGACGCGTCAGTGCCGTACTTACGTTTGCCGTTCTCGTTTCCGCCATGTGACGCGATCCGGTAATAACTATTGCCTTCTTGAGCGCAATCTTCACAGGAGTCACGATAATAGCTCCCTGGATAGGCCACGGCCGCTCACGCACCCGCTCTTGACCCCGTGCGTGAGCGCCGCCGTGCGACGAACCTCGATCTTGCAGTAGCGGCGTGATCGGGCGGGTCGAAGCGGCTGTGGAAGAGTAGGAACGTCCGCCTGAGCAGGGAGGATGCGTGTTTGCGAAGCCCGTGCAGGTAGTGCGCACCGAACACCCGCCGCCCGGAGCGCCCGAACAGCGTGTCATCGACGGCCAGGCGGAATGCTCCGGGACTTGGAGGACCACGTCGCAAGACACGAGGACTTTTTGAACGCACACGTATTTGCTGGCTGGCGACAGTATTTCACGTTTATACGAGAACAGAGTCCGATGTTTGTGCGGTTTTGCGTCGAAACACGCGAGTGGTATCCGGATGGCGATCTTGGGATGACTGCGCCGGTCACACCGGGATCCGCCCGAGCTCGCGATGCGACCAGCTGACCATGGTCAAACGAGGAAGCCTCGTCCGAACCCGCTTCTACACCACTCGCAACAACGGGGATGATCCGCCTCCGTCGCACCCGATCGGTGGTAGCGCCACGCTGGCCGCAACAGCGCACGAGCGCCTCACGACCGCGCTTTCGGGCACCTGCACCGCGCCGTCGCAGCAACGTCGCGCACTGGGGTCGAGGTCCTTGCAGATCTCCGAGTCGTAGCCCGGCGGTCGCGATCCGAGAGCCCGACGTTGGCCGCCACCGCATGCCCTCCCACGCGAGGAGACGGCGACGGGCCCCGCGATGCGCTGCTTGATCCAGGAGTTCTTGCCCTCGGGGAAGCCGGCAGGCCGCCCGCGAGCCCATAGCTCGTCGTCTTTGTACCGCTATCGCACGCGCGACGGGGACTATCGGTCTATGCAATGGACGGCGGTCGGCACGGTGGACATCCTGTACGTCGTGCCAACGTGACCGACTGCAGAGCGACCGAGATCGAACGCGGCCGCGTCGCAAGCCTTTCGCAGGCCATCACCGACCGCGTGGCCGACGGGCTCTGCGTTGTCGATAGCGACGGGTCGATCCTCTACGTCAATCCGTCCGGCCTGCGCATGCTCGGCTACGAAGCCGAGGAGCTGATCGGGCGCGATGGCCCCACGGCGCTGCATCACAGCCGTCCGGACGGCACGCCGATTCCCGGCGACGACCGGCGGCTTGCGGACATGCGCAGCACGGACGCGACGTACGAGACCGCCGAGGAATGCTTCTGGCGCAAAGACGGCTCGATGCTGGCGGTCACCTACTCGTCCTCACCCGTGCCGCTGCCCAGCGGCACGGGCAGCGTCGTCGTCTTCCGCGACGTCAGCGCCCAGCGCGCCACGTCCAGCCGTTCTGAGGCGCTGCACCGGACGCTGATCGCCAATCTGCCGGACACCAGCGTGTTCCTCCTCGATCACGAGCTGCGCGTCCTGGTCGCCGCCGGCGAGGCGAGCAGGCGGCTTCCGTGGTTCCGCGAGGACATGTTCCGCGGCCGCAAGGTGACCGAGCTGTACTCCGACGTCCCCAGCGACCTCCTTGACATCTCGCTTGAGAACTATCGCGCCGCGCTGCGGGGTGAGCGGCGAGCGTTCGAGTTCGACAGCGAGGGCCTCACGTTCGCGGTTCAGGCGGTGCCCGTCCGCGTGGAGAATGGCTCCGTCGAGTCCGTGCTCGTCGTTTCCAGCGACATCACCGAACGCACACGGGCCACGCGGCAGCTCGCTCGGCACGCCCTCCAGCACAACGCTGTTGCGGAGCTCGGTCGCTTCGCCCTTCAAACCCATGACCTGGGCATGCTGATGACCGTGGCCGTGGCGTGCGCGACCGCCACGCTCGGTGTCGACGTGGCCGGCGTCCTGGAGCTCGACGCGGACGCGGAGACGCTGACGCTCGTGGCGGTCGTGGGCGATCACGAGCAGGTGGACGACTTACAGCAGGTGTCCCTTGCCGAGAGGCCGATTGCCGCACACGTCTTGCGCACAGGGGAGCCCGTGGTCGTCGAGGACCTGGCGACCGAGACGCGCTTCACGTCATCTCCGACGTTGCTGGAGCGCGGTCTTGTCAGCACTCTCTGCATCGCGATCGATGGCCACGAAGGGCCGTTTGGGGTCTTGTACGTCCACGCGCGCGAACCTCGCGCGTTCGACGAGGACGAGGTCGCGTTCCTTGAGGGGGTCGCATCGCTCATCACCGTTGCCGTCGAGCGCCGCCGCGACGAGCAGGCGACGCGGCATGCGGCGTTGCACGACCCACTCACTCGCCTGCCGAACCGAACGCTGGCGCTCGACCGGCTCGCGCAGGCGCTCGCACGCCGGCGCCGGGACGGCATCGACGTGGTCGTCTTTGCGCTGGACGTCGACCGGTTCAAGGCCATCAATGACTCGTTCGGCCACGCTGCCGGCGACGAAGTACTGCTCGCGGTGGCGCCCCGGCTGACCGCCGTGGTGCGCCCGACCGACACGGTCGCGCGCCTCGGCGGCGACGAGTTCGTCGTCATCTGCCTCGGCGTCGATGCGGCCCGCCAGGCCACGGATGTCGCCGCGCGTCTTGCGGACGCGATCCACCGGCCGCTGGTCCTTGACAGCGGCGAGCACTGCTTCACGGCCAGCATCGGCATCACGGTGTCCGCCAGCCAGCAGGACACCCCAGGGTCGCTGCTGCGCGACGCCGACGCGGCGATGTACCGGGCCAAGGAGCGCGGACGCGGACGCTATGAGCTGTTTGATGAGGCGATGCGCACCGAGGTCATGATCCGCACGCGCACCGAGACCGAGTTGCGCCGGGCGCTCGACGGCGGCGACTTCAAGGTCTGGTACCAGCCGGTGATCGACCTTGCCACCGGCCGGCCGGTCTCGACCGAGGCGCTCGTGCGCTGGGAGCATCCCGAGCGCGGGCTGATTGCTCCGCTCGAGTTCATCCATATCGCCGAGGAGATCGGCCTGATCGCCGAGCTGGGGCTACACGTCTTGGAGCACGCCTGCCGCCAGACCGCTGCGTGGCAGCAGCAGTTCGACACGGCGCTTGGCGTGTCGGTCAATGTCTCCGGACGACAAGCGACGAACCCCGGGTTTCCTGCTCAGGCGGCGAGCATCGCCGAGCGTAGCGGGCTGCGGCCGGGCACCCTGGCGTTGGAGATCACCGAAAGTGTGCTGATGGAGGACCCGAGTTCGACAGTTGGGATCGTGCTGGATCTGTGGAAAGCGATTATTTCCAGGGGTTTCGCTGCGGCGGGCGTGTCAGGGCGTGTTACTAGATTCGGCGATTTCGCCGGATCGGGGCGGTTCGGGCTGGGGTGCCGGCGTCAGGCGGCGGGTGCGAGCGCGGGGAACGCGGGCGGTGGTTGGACGCCGAGCGTGG